>JBATTW010000048.1:0-3196 GCA_049670805.1 Bacteroidota bacterium | reverse complement strand
TCATAATCGTGAGGGAGGTAGATGTATACCGGGTGTGATCTCTGGAGGACGGAACTGTTGAATACGAGTGTGTCCATCGTCCCATGGGGGATGTTCCTCCTGTATTTGATTTCAACAGGTGGGACATACTCCGCCATGCGGACTTCGGAATTGGATCCAAACCCCCCGTGGATGGTTCTGGGATTGGCAGGGTCAAGGAGCCAGGCCGAATCAACGAATAGCTTGTATTCGAAGCGGCCGGCCGGATCAAAGTCTATTGTGATGTGGAAGAAATCAGTCTTCTCTTCCCGATGCATCGTGTCCGCTCCGGGATTCCATCTGTTGAGGTCGCTCGGGACAGTGACGAGCTGAGCTGGGCCCCGATACCAGAGGAAGACTTCGGAATCGAGGGTGTAGGGCTGTTCCCGTTGACGCGATTCTTCAGCAAAACGGTCCACAATTCGCAACCTCTCGAGGCTATCCTCTTCTGCGGTGAGGCGGGCAAGGAAACCCCCCGGTGGCCACTCGTCTTGCCCGTCGGCAGCCACGTGGCCACCCGTGCCACAGCCGAGGACGATCGCGAACAGGAAAGCAAGCGGTACGATCTGAGCTCTTCGGAGGAGACCGAACCTGGATTGTGTCTGTCGTGTCAACCGGTTCCCGTATCAGTAATGGAGGAAAATGGGGATCAGAAAGTAGGCACCGCTCATCCCCGCAAGAATGAGACCGGCCATGACACCAAGTGTCCAGAAGAACATCTTCAGGTCGCCATCCCGTTTTCCTGCGGCCTTCAATGCCATCCTGAAAGAGAGTACGGCCCCCGACAGCCCGAGGAGGCTCAAGAATCCGAAGACAAGCGTCAGGACAAGGTCAATTGTTGCCATAGGGTCGGATGTGATAATGCCTCCTCCAATATACGAATCTGAGGATCTCGGGCAAAGAATTGTGTAAGAGGCTCAGGAGGGCATGATTGCAGTTCGGGCCTCGTTTGGCTATATTCTCTGGTCACACTTCGCAAGGGGATGGCGTGTCAGACACCGGAGCAGGGGCTGTTCTTCTCATCGAAGATGAGGAGGAGTTACGTACCCTTTTTGCAATGCTCCTCGAGATGGAACGGTTTACCGTCTACCAGGCGCCCGATGGCGTGCGCGCTCTGGAGTTGCTGGACGCCCACGGTGACGAGATCCGTCTTGTGATTTCAGACCTGAGTCTTCCCCGACTGGGTGGGACGAACCTTCTCGGGAAGATCCGGTCGCGGAGACCCGCGGTCAAACTCATCGGTACAAGTGGGCTTGGAGAGGAAGACATTCAGGCGAGGGTCCTGGCTGCCGGAGCGGACGCATTTCTTCCCAAGCCCTTCCACCCGCAGGAGGCAATCAAGAAGGTAAAAGAAGTTCTGGGGGAATCATGAAAACGACCACTGAATACCTCTGGTTCAACACAAAGAAGCACAGGGAGTACATCAACGTTACCAGACAGGTGGAGGAGATTGTTGCCAAGAGTGGGATCAAGGAGGGAATGGTGCTCGTTTCGGCCATGCACATCACGGCTGGCGTGTATGTGAACGATGCCGAGAGTGGGTTGATTGCAGACATCGATGAATGGCTGGATGAGCTTGCTCCTTTCAATTCGAGCTACCGGCATCACAGAACTGGCGAGACAAATGGTGACGCCCATCTCAAGAGCCTGATTGTCCACCACGAGGTGATCGTGCCGATCACTGACGGGGGGCTGGACTTCGGCCCCTGGCAGCAGATTTACTATGCTGAGTTTGATGGACAGCGGAGGAAGCGAGTAATCATAAAGGTAATGGGGGAGTAACGGGGGTAGGTTGGTCTTGTCCAAGGAGCCAGGGAGATTACGATGCGCATAGAGCGCAGATGGATTCTGATTGCGATAGCACTCATGGTGTTCTCTTCTGCCATGACTTCGGTTTCACAAGTTGTCGAGCCCGTCTCTCCCTTTAGGCTGATGACGGATTTCTGCAGGTTCAGGGGTGGCGATGATCAGCACGCCTTGATAGAAATCTACTACTCCTTCGCCAGGAATTCCCTGACGTTTGCGCCCGATTCAGCCGGTTGGCGCGCGGGTGCTGACGTAACTCTCCTCATTCACCAGAACGACAGCCTTGTCCACGGGGATCGATGGCTCGTACCGTATGCCGTTCGGGACACTTCCGCACTGGCAAGCACCATCAATCTGGTCGGGAACTACCAGGTGCAGCTCCAGGAGGGGGAGTATTCCTTTTTCATGATCGGGCGTGACCGGTACAGGTCAGAACGGGTTGACAGTGTCAGGATTGGCTTTCCTGTGATTCCCTTCGGTACAGACGGCCCGGGGATGAGCGACGTCGAATTCGCAAGCATCATCAGAAAGGGGAAAGAGGGGGGTCAGTTCTACAAGAACACCCTGGATGTGATCCCCAACCCGGGAGGGATCTACAGCGAAGAGCAGTCCGTTTACTACTACGCTGAAGCATACAATCTGCTGGTGAACGACACACGGTCGGACTACGAACTGAACGCTTCCGTTATGGATGCCGTCGGCCGGGAGATCATGTCACGTGATCGAACGAAACGGGAGGTGGGCGAGTCGAGTGTTCTTGTCGATCAATTTGCGGTCGACAAGATGAAAAGCGGAACGTATACACTTCTTCTCCGCTTGCTGGACACCTCAAAAACTGTCGTAGTCCAGTCTGGTAAGAAGTTTTTCGTTTACAATCCCGCGCTCGGAGTGGATTCGTCTCTCCTTACGGGCAGCTCTTCGCTCCCATTCACCGTCTACCTGGCGATGACCGAGGAGGAGCTGGACCAGGAATTCGATTGGGCCCGGTACGAGGCGACCGGGGACGATGTAGACCGGTACGAGGAGCTCTCCGGCGCAGAGGCAAAGAGATCCTTTCTGACGGAATTCTGGCGGAACAGGATGCCGGGATTGCGGGAGGAGTACTTCGCGCGGATTGAATACGTGAATCGGGCGTTCCGCACAGGAACGCGTGAAGGATACAGGGCGGACCGGGGGCGAGCCCACATTTTATACGGAGAGCCTGACGATATCGATCGCCACCCGAGTGAGACCGAAAGACGTCCCTATGAGATCTGGACATACCACCAGATTCAGGGCGGAGTGATTTTCGTCTTTGTTCTCAAGAATCCCGGCGGCGATTACGAACTCGTTCATTCGACACATCGCAATGAGCTGCGTGACGACAACTGGG
>JBATTW010000047.1:0-3679 GCA_049670805.1 Bacteroidota bacterium | reverse complement strand
GCATAATCTCCTCCTGAAGAACGAAGACAGCATTGTTGTCTATGCCGATACACAGTTTGTTCCACGGCGAACCGTATCGATTAATGGAGCCATCACTCAGGGTGGGGTCTACACCAGGCACGAGAACATGACGCTTGCCGATGTGGTTGTTTTGGCCGGCGGGTTGGTAGACGGAGCCTCGACGTCCAACTGGGAGGTTGCCCGGCTGGACACCAGCGAGATGGGTGTGTACCGGCGGATTCTCAAGGTCACGGCGGGCGAGGAGTACTGGACCGACGCAGATGGGCAGGCACTTCTGCTGGAGGATTTTGACGCCGTCTTCATTCCGTTCAACCCCAAGTTCTCGCATGGCCAGTCGGTTCGCGTGACGGGCTACGTGATGTATCCGGGGACGTACACGCTTCGTCACGAAGAGGAACGGCTGGTGGATATCGTGGCTCGCGCCGGGGGTCTCCGTGACGGTGCGTACCTGGAGGGTTCACGGCTCTTCCGGGAATACAGCGACGCCGGTCTGGTTCCGCTGGATTTTGCCAGCGCCCTTACCGATTCGACGTCTCTGGACAACATCGTGCTCTACGACGGCGATTCCATTTATGTCTCCCGCACCGAGGAAGTGGTCTATGTAAGTGGCGAGGTTTACGTGCCGTCGCCGGTCCTTTACAAAGAGGGTGCTTCTCTGAGTTACTACATCTACCAGGCGGGGGACTACACGCAGGAGGCTGAAGACGGGAAGACGGTGGTGTTTCTGCCGGGCGGGAAGAAGTGGGACGGCGGCGAAATACCTCCGGGGAGCAGGATATTCGTCCCGAGGGAGATCGAGAAGGAGAACAAGATGCTTCCTTTTCTTCGTGATACATTGGCAATTCTGGCGGCTCTCGCGGCCATCACTGTTTCCGTCGTTGCGATTTCACGATGATTACCCATGACAGAAAAAGCTGAAAAGATGAAAAGGCAGGGCTCCGTTTCGGGACCGGTTTCATCAGCCCCCGACGGATCGCTTCCGATGCCCCGCGTGCGGGACATGCTCGGCCCGATCTGGGCTGAGAGGAAGCGCATCCTTCTCTACTCGGTTGTCGTGGGACTGGTTGCCCTGGGAGTCAACTTCCTTCTTCCGGTCTACTACAGATCCACCACGGTGTTGTTGCCGGAGACGGAGGGAAACAAGCTTGGGGGTCTGGGCCAATTTGCAGGTGTGGCAGCTCTTGCCGGGATTGACATCTCCGGCGGAGACATATCCCGCCTCTATCCGGTGATTGCGCAGAGCGATGCGGTTCTCATGCGGGTGATTGAAGGGCGCTATGCCACGACCAGTCACCCAGGCCCTGTTAACCTGATCGAGTTTCTTGACACGGATGAGGACACACCGGAAGAAGATCTCGAGGAGGCACTGAAATGTCTTCGAAAGCTCATGAGCGCCCAGCATGACGTGAAGACGAAGACAGTCACCATTACATTGGAGATGAGGGAGCCACAGCTGGCCGCGGACGTGCTGAACATGCTGGTGCAGGAGGTAGATCGGTTCATCCGGGAAGAGCGGACAACAAGCGCGTCCGAACAGGTAAAATGGATCAGTGAGAGACTCGCCGAAGTGGAAGAAGAGCTTCGGGCTGCCGAGGATTCGCTGACCGATTTCCGGGAACGGAATCGGCGTGTTATCGACTCGCCGGAGCTTCTTCTCCAACAGGCACGTCTCCAGCGTGAGGTCACAGTCAAGTCAACGATTTTCATCGAGCTCAAGAAGCAGAGAGAACTGGCGGAGATAGAGGAGATAAAGAATGTCTCGATCGTGAACGTCCTCGACAAAGCCAGGGCGCCTGTCAAGAAGGTACGGCCCAAGCGGGCCACGAATTCGGGGATTGTGTTTCTTCTCAGTGTGGTGCTTCTCTCGGCGTATTACGGATTGAGGCCATTCTATGGCGATCGGGTAAGTGAATTCTGGCAGCGGCTGAAATCAGAAGGAAGGTAGAGATCAGATGCCACCTAGAGGGAACGCGGAGTTACTTTCAAAAATCGAGAAGAGAGAGGCGGTCGTCGGCGTAGTAGGGCTCGGGTATGTGGGACTCCCTCTCCTTCTCTGTTTTGTCGAAAAGGGGTTCTCTGCGGTCGGGTTTGATATTGACGCCGGGAAGGCGGGCTCCCTCATGAAGGGGAAGTCGTATATCAAGCACATTCCCTCCAGTAGGATCGAAAAGGCCCGGGCGTCGGGCCTCCTCCAGGTAACAACGGAATTCTCGAAAGCGCGCGACTGTGATGCCATTCTGCTGACGGTTCCGACTCCCCTGAACAAGAACCGTGAACCGGACATGACATTCATCGAGTCGACCTGTGAGTCTCTCGTTCCCCATCTCCGTCCGGGCCAGCTGGTTGCGCTGGAATCGACCACGTACCCTGGGACGACGGATGAGGTTGTGGTTCCGATCCTCGAGAAGAGCGGATTGCGTGTGGAGAAGGATTTCTACGTTGCGTACTCACCCGAACGCGAAGACCCCAATCGCGCGGATTTTACGACTGAAACCATCCCGAAGGTTTTGGGTTCCACCTCGCCGGAGGGGCTGGCTGTTGCCGAAAAGCTCTATCAGCAGATTGTGGTGAGGACAGTCCCCGTCTCGTCGACCCGGGCGGCAGAGGCCACAAAGCTGATGGAAAATATTTTCCGGGGGGTCAACATCGCTCTGGTCAACGAGCTAAAAGTCGCATTCATGAAGATGGGGATCGATATCTGGGAGGTGGTCGAGGCGGCGAAAACAAAGCCCTTCGGGTTCATGCCATTCTACCCCGGCCCGGGCCTGGGGGGACATTGCATTCCTATAGACCCGTTCTACCTCACCTGGAAGGCCCGTGAATACGGTGTGGTGACGCGATTCATTGAGCTTGCAGGTGAGATCAACTCGGGGATGCCGGATTTCGTTGTGCGGCGTGTTATGGAAGTTCTGAATGATGCGGGTAAAGCCGTGAGGGGATGCCGGATATTACTGCTTGGGCTTGCCTACAAGGCGAACGTCGACGATGACCGGGAATCCCCTTCGTACAGGCTGATGGAGATGCTTGAGGATCGGGGAGCGGTGGTATCGTACAACGATCCGTATGTTCCCGTTATACGACCTACCCGAGAATACTCTCGCTATGCGGGGAGGACATCAGTGCCGATAACCACGGACTACGATCTGATGCTCATCGCGACGGCTCATGATGAGTATCGAGACCTCGATTTCCAGAGCTTTGGCATTCCAATTGTGGATACCCGGAACATCGTGAGTGGAACTATCCCCTCGGTGTTCAAGGCATGAGTGGAGGGGTGTCCGCGTTCGCTGCACCCCCAATAAAACACAATGAAGGAAAGAGACTCTATGACAGTGTTGATCACTGGCGGGGCAGGTTACATCGGCTCTCTTCTCTGCGGCGTTCTGCTCCAGCGCGGATATCGCGTCATTGTCATCGATGATTTGCTCTTCGGAGGGGACTCGCTCGCGGGCTACCTGACTCACCCCGATTTCTCGTTTGTCAAAGGGAATGTCTGTGAGCCGCAGCCCTTCGAGAAATACTTCTCTGGCGTGGATCATGTCGTGCATTTGGCAGCGATTGTCGGCTTCCCCGCGTGTCAACAGGTTGGGCCCGTTGTTGCCTGGCGGTACAATCTTGAATCCACAAAAGCGGTTTTTGACATTGCAGAAGCGGCCGG
>JBATTW010000046.1:0-36776 GCA_049670805.1 Bacteroidota bacterium | reverse complement strand
CGACTGCAGCCCCAGGAGCGCGTATGACTCCCGGATGAGCGTGTCAAGCGCTGATTCCTTGAGTCCAAACTCTTCCATGAACGACTTTGCCTCTCCCTCGGGGAGCTCCGCAATCTCGCTGTCAATTTTCCCAAAGAAGGAGAGGACCTTCGTCCTCTTCCGCTGCCAGCTCCCGGCAACGGTCTCCACATGGTCCGCCATCCCTTCCCGCCCGGGCTCGTTGAGGTTCAGCGCGATAAGCATCGGCTTGAGAGAGAGAAGCTGGTACGTCCTGAGAATGCGGGCCTCTTCGTGCTCGAACTCCGCTTCCCGCAGGGGCTTCTCGTTCTCCAGGATGGCACGACACTTTTCCAGCAAGGAGAGCTCTTTGTGAAGATCCTCGACGCGGGTCTTCTGGAGCTGTTTCCGGATCCTCTCCATCCTGGTTTCCAGGATCATCAGGTCCGAAAGGATGAACTCCGTCTCGAAGGATGCGATGTCTCGATGGGAATCCACGTTACCCTCTGGGTGGGGAACCGCGTCGTCTTCGAATGACCGGACGACCTGCACAAGTGCGTCATTGTTCCGTACCTTTGTGAGGAACTCGGTCGTAAACTGTGCTGAATCCGATTCCCCCTTCTGCAGGCCTGCCACGTCCAGAAACTCTATGATCGCGTGCGTGGTGCTCTTGGGAGAGAAGATGGCCGAGAGCTTCTCCAGGCGATCGTCCGGAACCTTTACAATCGCGTGACGCGCTTCGGGTTTCCCGGGAGTAAATGGGTCCGGGCGTGTCTTGGTGGCGGCCTGGAAGAGGGTTGATTTGCCGGAGAATGGAAGTCCCACAATACCGATTTGCATCGTTGTCTGTCCCTGCTATACCCGTGAGTGGTCTATCAAAAGTATTCAATTTACGCATTTTCAGGTTCAGATTCAAAGAAGTTTTCGATGCCCCCCGACAGGCTCTCCCGGCGTTGAATCGGCGGTTTTTTTTTCTGATACTGTCTTTCGCCGCACGCAGGGTCTGCCCACCAGCGCTCCCTTTATAAGAAAGGAACAGAATCGCATGGGAATCCTCTTTCTCTCACTGGCAATTGTCATAAACACAGTTGCCAACGGCTTTTTCAAAGGATCAGCAGATATAACGGATTTGACGCTCAGGAAGGGGGTGCTTCTGGGGGTGGGTCTATTCCTGGGGCTCGTCAATACGATATGCTACATCAAGTCCCTGGAGTATGTCCCGCTGGGGGTTGCGTTCCCCGTCTGGTCCGGCGGCTGCCTTGTTCTGATCTCCGTTGTGTCTTTTGCCATCTTCAACGAATCGATCACGGTCCGCCAGTGGATAGGGCTTGCCACGGTCTGCGTCGGACTACTACTGGTCTGGAAGAGCTGATCCGTCGGGTCCCTCCGCGGTGACTGCCTTTACCAGTGACCCGATCGTCAGACCCTGCACCAATACGGAGAAGATCACCACGATATAGGTCGCCGTAACGATGAGATCCCTTTCGGCAGAGGCCGGGAGGGACAACGCCAGCGCGATCGATATACCACCCCTCAAGCCCCCCCATGTAAGAACCCTCACGACACCCGGGCTGAACTGCCGACGAAGCGCCATCACGCGGACCGTCAGACCCACGCTCACAAAACGCCCCACGAGCACGCAGACGATCGCCAGCAGCCCCACCAGAACCAGAGGAAGGTCCAGCGCAAGCACGATGATCTCCATCCCGATCAGCATGAAGAGAATCGCGTTTAGGAACTCGTCGATCAGCTCCCAGAACGCATCCAGGTGATCGCGCGTCCTGTCCGACATGGCAAACGCCCGCCCGTGGTTCCCGATCAACAGCCCCGCCGCCACCATCGCGATCGGCGCCGAGACGTGCAACACCTCCGCAAGAGCGTATCCCCCCGAAACGAGAGCCAGCGTCAGAAGGACCTCCACCTGGTACGCGTCCACGGAGCGCAGCATCCGGAAGACAATCCACCCCAGTATCAAACCCACAACGATCCCACCGGCAGCTTCCTTCAACAACAGAAAAGCAATCTGCCCCGGTTCGGGGGAGCTCTTCCCCGTCGCCACAGCAAGGATGGTCATGAAGACCGCAACAGCCACCCCATCGTTGAAGAGCGACTCACCCGTGATCTTGATCTCCAGGCTCTTTGGCGCACCAACCTTCTTGAGGATCCCCATGACGGCGATGGGATCGGTTGGCGCGATGAGTGCCCCGAAAAGGAGCGCCGCAACAAAGGGAATATCGAACCCGATCCACGTCACAACCTGCCAGAAGAGCCAGCCCGTCACAAACGTCGCGATGAGAAGTCCGATCGTTGCGAAAGCCGCCACCGGGAACTTCACATCCCGGAGAGACTCCAAATCAACATGCAGGGCTCCCGCAAAGAGCAGAAACGCAAGCATTCCATGAAGCAGCACGTCGCTGAAGTGGAGTGACGATACAAAGTCAGCCACGTCCTTTACAGGAGCAAAACCCAGATGGCCAAGCAGGACAAACCCCAGGGAGGTCAGGAGGGCTATCGCCATCAGCCCGATGGTCGGCGGCAACTTGAACACTTTGTGATTGACATAAGCCGCAAGGGCCGCCAGCGTGATAAGCAGCCCAATGGTATGGAAAACGTTCATATCGGTCGATACTCCTCCTTGTTCACCCCGGAAAGTATTCTAGGAAAACATCCAACAAATGCAATATATTACAATCTATTTCGTCTGATACTATGGACGACGCGACAGATAAGCGAAACCGACACCCGATGGAGAGAATACTGTGAGCCTCTGGAAAAAGATCGTTCCGCATTTTGCACACCCGAGAGGATGGCTGGGAAGCCTCGCCGGGTTCATCATGGCACACCGGCGCTCCAACATCGAACGGAGCAACTGGGCTCTGTCGATGCTTGATCTGAAGCCCACCGACCGTGTTCTGGAAATCGGGTTCGGGCCCGGACTTACCATCCAGAGACTGAACAGGATCGTCACAGAAGGAGCCGTGCTGGGCCTGGACCATTCAGATGTGATGGTCAGGCAGGCGTCCAGACGAAACAAGAAGGCCATCTCCGGGGGACGGGTCAGGCTGTTGCTGGGCTCCGTGTCAGACCCGCCTCCCCTCGAGGCTCCACTCGACAAGATACTAGACATCAACTCCTTTCAGTTCTGGGACAATCCCGTCGACGCACTCCAGAAACTACGAAAAGTGTTGCGTCCAGGGGGCACCATCGCGCTGGTGCACCAGCCCAGAAAACCCGGCTCGGAAAACGAAGCTGCAACCCGGGCAGGAGAGAAGTTCGCTGAAATCCTGAGGTCTGCAGGGTTCAGCGATGTCCGGATCGAGGAGAAGCAATTGAAACCGGTCTCTGTGGTCTGCGTTCTCGGGAAGGCACCTGGTCGGACTTGACACCGGGCACATGACTCTGTACCTTGATTCCAGAGGAGCTTTCCCAATCGGTGCCGATGCACCACACACATCCTTCTATGGAATCCTCCACATCGGGAGTTTCCCCCACACACCGGAGTGAACCGCGAGGCCGGAATTCCGCTCTTCTCTTCGTCGTCCTGGTTCTGTTTCTGTCAATCCTCTCATGCACGCAATCCGATAGAACGGAATCGGAGGAGCAGCAGGAAACCGCCGGGCTTCAACCAGACTCGATACTGGTAGATCTCTTCCCTGAGAGAGCGCGCTTTACAGCCGACCTGGACAGCATGGTCGCGCGTGGTGCTGTTCGCATCCTCGTCCCCTACAGCAACACCTTCTATTTTCTGGACGGCGCGCGGCAGCGGGGGCTTATCTACGAATACATGAAGGGCTTCGAATCCTATCTTCGAAAAAAGCTTCGGAGGCGGAGCCGCCCCGTATACGTCGTCTTTTACCCCGTCCGGAGACGCGACCTCCTGGGATTCCTCCTGGAGGGCTACGGTGACGTGGCACCCGGAGTATTGACGATTACAGAAGAGCGGAAGAAGTTCGTGGATTTCTGTACCCCCCTCGACAACAATGTCAACGAAATCGTTGTTACACGGAAGGGGGTGGATCCTCCGGCTACACCCGAGGATCTGGCGGGGAAAGAGGTCTACATCAGGAAATCCAGCAGCTACTTCGAACACCTCCAGATCCTGAATGACTCCTTTAGCCAGCGAGGACTCACCCCCATCATCCTCCGGGAGGCTGACGAGAGCCTGGAGACCGAGGACATTCTCGAGATGGTGAATGCCGGCGTGGTCCCGATGACCGTCGCCGACGACTACATCGCAGAGTTCTGGAGCGGAGTCTTTGACAGCCTGGCGGTCCATCCCGAGATCATCGTCAATGCCGGCGGATCAATCGCCCCCGCTGTCCGGAAAGAAAACCCAAAGCTCAGGGAGCTCCTCAGCAGCTACATCCAGGAGAACACAAAGGGGACCCTCCTGGCAAACGTCCTGCTTCAGCGCTACCTGCGCGACAATCGCTGGGTGAAAAACCCCACTGCCGGACAAGAGCGGGCCAAACTCGAGAAGACACTCCCGCTGTTCAAGAAGTACGGCGAGCGATACAACTTTGACTACGTATTCCTGACGGCTCTCGCATACCAGGAATCGCGTCTGGTACAGAATCTCCGGAGCCACGCTGGAGCCGTTGGCGTGATGCAGGTAATACCCTCTACAGCCGCAGCCCCCCCGATCAACATCAAGAACATCCAGAATCTGGAGAACAACATCCACGCCGGTGTCAAATACCTGGACCACATCATCGAGACGTACCTGAGCAAAGACGAGTTGCCCAGGCGGGAAGAGGCTATCTTCGCCGCCGCCTCCTACAATGCCGGCCCGACACGGATTGCGCGTCTGCGTAAGAAAGCCGAGGCAATGGGTTACAACCCGAACGAGTGGTTTGGTCAAGTGGAGGTTGTGGTCGCAAGGGAGGTCGGCCAGGAAACAGTTCAGTACGTGGCAAACATCGTCAAATACTACATAGCCTTCAAGATGTTTATCGAGAGGTTCGCGGAACGGGAAGAGGCCGTACAGACCTCCCGGAACCGCAGCGAGATAGATGAGAACAATCGCTGAGGCCATGGTGTCGACAACCCCCGGGAAGGCATCGCGAAGAGGAAGACGATGTTCTGCCGCTGCTCTCCCCCTTCTTCTTCTCCTCCTCCCCTCACTCGACTGCCGCAATGGGACCACAAGCGGACCCATTATGGAAGTGGACTGGGACGACCCCTCGGTTTACAGGAGCGGTCTCACCACCGGGGCCCGGGACGCGCTGGATCTCCTGACCCGCTCCACAGTATATCACATCGATCTGACCATACCCAGAGACTACTCCCCCCTTCGGGGAAGAGAACAGATCCGGTACATCAACCGGACCGGCACGCCCCTGGATGAGATCTACCTCCGGTTTTACCATAATCCCATGCCCTACTACGCGGGAAACATAATTGCAGCCAGCGTGGATGGGAAAGAAGTGGCCCCTCTCTACGAAATGGAGAGAGGAGCTGTGCGGCTCCAGCTCCCGAAACCTTTGCCGGACGGCAAAGAGGCATTGCTTGACCTGGAGTTCGAAGCGGAACTTACCGTCTGGTCTTCAGGCGATTACTTCGGGATGATCGGGTACCTTTCGGACCTCGTTGTCCTGGACAAGTTCTACCCTGTCATCCCGGTCCATGAAGGAGGAGACTGGAGACTGGACGAGTTCCAGAGCAACGGGGACCAGGGGTACCTGGATGCCAGCTTCTACCTCGTCCGCCTCACCGCTCCCACCGACCACGAGATCGTTGCGACCGGCATCCAGATCGACCGCTCTGAGATCGACGAAAGTCAAACCGTCACGTATGCCGCCGGCCCCGTGCGTGAATTCTATCTTGCCGCAAGCGACGCGTTCACCGTCGTGAGCGACACGCTGGATGAGACAGTTGTCAGGAGCTATGCCTCACGGAAGAGAGCCGCGGGCGGGCAGCGCGCTCTGGAGTACGCCGTCAACGCCCTGAAGAGCTTCTCTCACCGGCTGGGCCCCTACCCCTACACGGAATTCGAGCTGGTGAGCGTCCCGATGTTCCACGGAGGGATGGAGTACCCCGGCGTAGTCGCAATCGCGCTCACCAACTACACGAACCGGAGGAAGAAGAAGCTCGAAGAGTATGTCGCACACGAGGTGGCTCACCAATGGTTCTACAACATGGTCGGGAACGACCAGGTGGAAGAGCCCTGGCTGGATGAATCACTCGCACAATACACAACGAAATTCTACTACCTGGACATCAGAGGTGAAGAGGCAGCGGAGAGATACGCAGAGAGAGACTGGGGAACCCGGTGGAACAGGGTCGGGATGGCCGATATCCCCGTCGGGATGCCCAGCCGCGACTACTCCGCCAGGGAGTATACGGCAATTGTCTACGGCCGGGGAGCAGTGTTTCTCCAGGAGCTGGAGACGTTGGTGGGGGAGGAACGATTCGGAAAGTTCTTGAGAGACCACTGCGATTCGCACATGTGGAAGATCGCCACAACCGGTTCGTTCAAGGAACTCGCGGAGAAACATTGCGAGTGCGATCTGACACAGCTCTTCGAGGAGTGGATCTACTCACCCTAGGCCGGTGAAACCTCTCCTCAGCCTCCCTCTGTCTCCACGACAGCTTCTTCCCCCCTGAACAGGCTTACCGTTTCACTCGTCATCATGGCCCAGATCGAATAGGCGCCCAGGATGGTACCGAGGGGAACATTCAGAAGATTGAAAAAGGAGATCACCAGTACCACGATCCTGCCCCACTCCTTCCGTCTCAAGACCCCTATCCCGCCAATGATGCCGGGCAACGAGAAGATCACAATAAGAAACGCAATCAGGATGAGGACCGCCGGGATGATGTCCCAGAGCTCGTATGGGAAATCGCGTGGATGGATGACGTGTCTGTAGTAGAGAATCTCGACGATGTGCTTTGTACCTGCCGCAACCCCGACCAGGACCGCGGCGGCGAGGAGGTTTACCGCACTGTAGACAATGTTCAATACCCCCACGACGGTGACGTGCTTCTCCATGTGGCTCACTCCTTCTCAGTGTCAGACAGCCCGCACTGAATCTATCGGAAAGCAGAGCGAAAGTCAACACCCCGCATCTGTGGAAGAGACGGGAGCTCGTTGCAAAACCGAGCCACTTTTTCTAGATTGAAGCCACTCTTCTCACACACTCCCGGCTGATCGACACAGATGAAGACATTCACCGGCACAGTTACAACTGACAACGCAACGCTGGCATACAGGAAAATGGGCAAAGGGGATCCCCTTCTTATGGTCCACGGGAGTCTGGACGGGATGGATTCCTTCAAGCGGCAGTATACACAGTTCGGCGCGAGTTACTCGGTCGTCTCCATCAGCCGGCGATTCCACCCTCCAAGCACCAAGCCTCCCGAACAAGGGATCTACTCACTTGATCAGCAGGCCGAGGACCTTTACGCGGTCATCCGGGAGCTCCAGCTCGGGAAGCCACACCTGGTCAGCTCCTCTTACGGCGGTTATGTGGCAATCGCCCTTGCGCTCAAACACCCGGAGGTCGTCAGGTCTCTCGTTCTGGGCGAGCCCCCCATGCTCCGGCTCTTGGACCGGACACCGGAAGGCCGAAGGGCTTTCGAGACATTTCACAGAGAGGCAATCGAACCGGCCCGGCTCTCCTTCCGGAGGGGAGCCATGGAGGACGGGGCCCGCAAATTCGTGGACGGGATCAGAGGAGAACGGGGCACGTTTGACGCCATGCCGCAGGGCGCCCGTGAAAAACTGGTGGAATTCGCGCCCGAGCTGAAACTGGAGCTGACAACAGAGCTGGATCTCTTCATGCCCGACATCGGGTGCGAAGAGCTGCAACGGGTCAGGGTCCCGACACTTCTTCTGACAGGCGAAAAGAGCCCGGCCCTCTTTCATCTCATCATCGACCAGCTCGAAATTTGTATCCCGGACACCAGACGCGTGGAGATCCCGCGGGCGGGTCACGCCATGCACATCGGGAACGCCGATGCCTACAACAGAACGGTCCTCGGTTTCCTCGTTGAATCTTGTCTCAGTAATACCTAGATTCTCCTACACCATCAGCTTTTAGTCGCAACCATCCCGGTAGATAGACTCAGGAGGAAAGACGCATGAAGACACTGCTATTTGGGCTTATCGCATTTGGCCTCATAACCATGGGCGGATGCAGGAAGAGTGACAGAGAGAAAGAGATGGAAGAGGCCGCCGAGAAGATGAAGGAGAAGTCCGAGGAGCTGGCCGAGGCCGCGGAGGAGATGGAGGAAGAGATGGAGGAAAGCGTTGAGGATATCGAAGAAGCCATGGAGAAGATGCAAAAGGCATTGGGCGGCGGGAAGAAGGTGGAGCCGGTCAGCTTCCGCGTGCTGAAGGAGATGCTCCCGGAGAGTCTCCCCGGGATGGAGCGTACCGCGGCAAGCGGAGAGAAGAACGCGGCTTTCGGGGTCAAAGTCTCCGAAGCCCACGGCAAGTACAGCTCGGAAGATGGAGGAACAATAGAGATCAAGATCACCGACATGGGGAGCGTGAGCGGTCTCGTTGGCATGGCGCGCTACGCCTGGGCGCAGAGTGAATTCGAGAGGGAATCGGAGGACGGGTACGAGAAGACCACAACCTTCGAGGGATACAAAGCGATCGAGAAGTATACCATCTCCACCAGGAAAGGCGAATTGCAGATACTCATCGGAAAGAGATTCGTCGTTGACGTGGATGGCCGCGGGGTTGAGATGAATCAGGTCCTCGAGGCAGCCAGCACCATCGACCTGGACGAGCTGGAATCGATGAAGGACTCAGGGACAACCAGCTGACACCGGTCCGCACACCCGGGTGGTCCCGAAGCACCCCGGTAAAGTAACCGGAGATATCATATGCCTTGCTGGAAGAACCCCTTTTTTGCTGCGGCTCTCCTCCCCGGCCTGCTGTCGTTTCTCTCCTGCGGCTCAGGAAGTGGCACCTCCACATGGCAGGATCCCGAGTACACGGGCGAGCCATTCCGGAAGGTGATGGTGTTCGTCCGGGCGGAACGGCTGGAGAACCGCAAGTCCTTCGAGAACAGCATCACATCGCAGCTCCTTGACAGGAGCTACACGGCGGTGCCAAGCCTCTCGATTATCTCTCCCGAGATCAAACAGAAATACGAGGGTCTGGAAGCTGAGCTTGAACAGGAGGGGATCGACGCCATCCTGGTGGCCGAACCGCTCCGTTCGGAAGATCTGGAGGATCGGACCGAAGGGAGCACCTATTATGAAATGTACTCCGACTACCATGATACCCGCACCATGAGGCGTACGGGACAGGCAGTGCCTGGAACCGTCACCAATATCGGGACGCTCTACAAAACCAGGACCACTCTCTACCAGAACCGAAACGACCGACTTGTCTGGCAGACGGAATTCGATCTCACCTACTACGGGGACTGGGACGCGTCGGCGCGCGAGTTCGCATCCATAGTGGCCGGGTACATAGACGGAAGCGGGCTGCTCTCCTCAGGGCGCCGGTAACGATAGCCCCATCTTTTCCAGGAGGGCCTGGAATCGTGGGTGACATCTCAAGGATCTTCTGGAAAACCTCCATCGCGTTCCGATACATCGCATAGGTGTGCATCGCCGTTGAGCTGCCCGGGTTCAACTCGAGTGCCTTTTCGAGCTCCTGGCGGGCGCCTTCCCAATCCCAGTCATAGAGGAGCTTGCTGAGTTCCAGCGCTGTGCGGGATTCCGCCCGGGAATCATCCAGTTCCAGGACCCTTAATGCGTGCTGCCGGGCGGCAGAGAGAGGAAAGAGAAATCCCCGACAAGCGGCACCCGTTGGGTGCGCCGCCGGGGATATTCACCGGAGGTACAGGCAAAATCAGAAAGACTCAGAACTCATCTGAAGCCGGCGTATCGCCTCCCTCTCCCAGATCGGTAAACGCCAGCATGTATGTGAAGTACATCGCCCAGCTCTTGCCGGGAAAATCCCTGCCTTCTCCCCACGCACCTTCAGAGATATCCGGATCCAGAACCTGACTCACTGATGCGTATGCGGCTATCCGGACCGGTAGACCGGGGTCCGCTACCATCGGGACAACTTCGGTGTACTCTGTCAGGCCCCCCAGGTCCGCCTTCCAGGTAAACTGGCCGGGCTTCGGGTTGCCCTTTACCTGGGGAATCTCATCCAGAGATCTGGCAACTTCAAGGGATATCTTTGTAAGGCACCAGTCATTGTCGAGTATCAGGTACTTCATGTAGATATAGTCTGCGTCATTCCAGACAAGCACGTCACCAACATCCAGCCCTCCCGCGTCTCCACCATCGGCAATGAGGTCCACCCGATATGGATCCTCGGATGACCCTCCCCTGTCCACGTCTGTGTCAGAGATATGTCCGGGATGTGAATACTTAGGTGGCGGATCCTGCTCACCATCAACAGTCCGCTGGTCTTCAACCTTCTGTATAATATCCGGTTCGACCGGATTGTAGTAATTTTGACAGCTGGTGAGCATCAGGGCGATGAACAAGACGGCCGAAATGACGATTACTGTGCTTTTCATGACAACTTCCCCCGATTCGGTATCACTCTAGTCTACTCATAGTGTCCCGTTCTGTTCTCATGACAACTGATCCCCTCGCAGAAGGCATTGCGAACGGTCACAGGAGGTGCGTACCGGCATGTGAGTACGGTCATGCGCATACAGATAGGTTCACTACTCTCTGTGCATCGCAGTGACTATTTCGGCTGGATCTACTTTAGAGAAATGGCGGGTCTACCGGGGTGGGGGCAGAGAAAGAGCGGCTGCAATCCAGATAAGCGACGCGGGCGGGATAGCGGAGCCGGTATCATCCCGCGAAAAAGCCTGAACGGTGACGGAAGTCGCACCGGGAGGAATCCGGATCGTAAGGTTGGCCGAGTCCCACTCGGGACCGTCAAGGCTCCCTATCTGGTCGCTGTACTTCCGCGTCTTTCCACCTACCGTTACTTCTATGGAAGTCGGTCGAATCGGGTCACCGGGCGACCAGGCACCCGATACGCTGGAGAAGAGGAGAGAGAGCCTTGCCTCACGCAGATCCTCGGACGGTTCAAACGTGAAGGTCTGCGGTACGGTGCTTTTTCTGGGTTCCGGAAAATCATAGTACGCAGGGTCTATACCGTCACGGACGCTGATCTGAGATTCCGCCTCGGAGGGGTCAGCGTAGATAACCAGAACGCCCGCCCCGCTGGTGATGTGCCCGAAGCCGTCAAGCATGCCGATTTCCAGGGTGCTCTTCCCCGGATGAACAACGTCAAGTGTGGTAATGTCAACACGGAACGCAACTGTATAGTAAACCACATCATCGTCGGGGTCCAGCGTGTCTTTCGTATCAGAGTAAAAATGAACCGGCTCGCCTATTCTGTTGCCTCCGTCTGACGCATCCCCCGGATCCCACGCGTAGACGTCCTTCTCGTTGATCGTGAAATGCACGTCCAGGTCCCCGCCAAACGTCGTCTGCCCTTCCCAGTAAAAGAGGACCTGCTTGATATCAACACGATCAGGGAGGCTCAGGACAATGATTTTTGGGAATGCCGGATCGGCCAACCCGACACCTGCCGCATAGATTCCCGTTCCCCCCGCAAGCGTGACACCTTTCGGGGGCCCCAGGGTCTCTGTCCCATCCGCCAGACCTGGGTGGAAGCAGGCCACAAGAAGCATGAAGATGACGATTGCGCGACCGGGGCTGTGGTGCGTGTTCATACTGGACCTGGACTCTCTCTATCGGACTGAAGGACAGGGGTCCCTCTTGAAGGGTACGGAACCCGGCAGCCTTTTTCAAGAAAAACAGCAGGCCGCATACAGACGTTGGAAACGGCCCGATGTTGGCGCCTAAAGCGGAGCGTTGCTAACGAACCAGACTCATCTTCCGGACCTGGGTCTGCGACCCTGTGCTCAGCCGGTATATATATACGCCGCTGGGCACGGGATTCCCGTGGTCATCATTCCCATCCCAGACGAAAGAATGTACGCCGGGACCGAACATCCCCTCAGAAAGATGCCGGATCTCCTCACCCAGAGTGTTGTAGATTCCAAGGGTGACAAATGCGGGCTCAGGCAGCGCGAAAGCAATCTGCGTTTCCGGATTGAAAGGATTCGGGAAATTCTGCAATAGCCTGGCTGCCTGGATCCCCTCTTCAATATCCTCGTCCCCCACAGACCAGGACTCCTGATCGGCCCTCCCGAGCGGGCAGTGACGCTCGTTGAAATACTCCAGCATATCCTTTAGCCCGTTGTAATCCTGCTTTGAAGCCGGATACACCTCGTTGAACCGCTCGATGACATATGAAGCTGTCAACTCGTAAGCCACCTTGCCAGAGGCCGCGTTCAAGAGGCCTGCCACAACGTGCCTCCCCAGAGCATTCAGTCCGCCTCCGCCCTGACGCAAAACCTCAACCAGACTCATTCCGGGAAATGAATCTTCGAAGACATCGTCAAATGGTGTCTCCGGAGTGTACCCTTCCGCCCAGTTCCCGTAGTGATGTTCCTGCTTCCAGTAGCCCGGAGTGCATCCGTCATTGCCGGATGGCGGTCCCGGGGGAACCGAAAACCCCGCGGCCAGCCAGAAGAGCGAAGCCGGGAGATCAGCTGACTCCAGCCCGGCGCCCTCGAGCTGATCGACCCGGTAGGGACGCACAGACCCGCGCTTTTCACCTGCATCGTCCCGGGAAAATGCCTGAACCGTGAGAGACGATGCCCCGGCACGAATATCGATCTCCAGGTTCACTGAATCCCACTCATCCCCATCGTTGCTCCCCAGAATGCTGCTGTAAACCGTCTTTGTCCCGCCGACACTCACTTCAATGGACGTGGGCCGGGGAGTCCCCCCCATCGAGATCGGTCCCTGCACGCTGGAGAAGAACATCGAGAGGGTGGCTTTTCGCGCAACCTCGGCAGAGGCGAACACAAACGTCTGTGGAATCGTGCTCTTCTTCGGTTCCTCGAAGTGGATGAATGCCAGATCAATACCGTCTCGAATGTCTATTTCGGACAGATCTCGTGACGGTTCGCTGAATACCACCAGCACACCGATGCCATCCGTGACAAGACCAAACTCGTCCAGCTCACTGATCGTGAGAGCGTTTTCCCCCGGCACAACAAGCCCCATGTCCGTGATCTCGTACCGGTATGCAACTGCATAGATATCTCGTAGTTCATTCTCTCCTGAAGGTATGTACGAATAGAAGAGAATCGGCGCGCCAATCCGGTTTCCGTCAGCGGATGCGTCTCCCGGGTCGGCAGCATTGATATCCATGCCGTTGATCTTGAAATCCACATCCAGACCACCATCTTCCGGGGTCTGACCCTCCCAGTAGACGAATGCTTGCTTTACCGTGGCATCATCCGGGATATCAAACCTGATGACCTTGTCTCCTTCCGGATCAGCAAGGCCTACTCCCGCGACCACGATGCCGGTCCCGGTGGCAAGCGTCACTCCCTTCAACGGGCCGAGAGTCTCTGTCCCGTCCGCGACTGCGGCTGAGCTGGGCACAAGCAAGAGCATGATTGCCGCGAGAGGGAGCCAGGGGCGTAAGTACACGCAAATCTTCATAAAATGCCTCACGGTAACCGTTGATGAATGTTCGAAGAAGGAAAGACGATGGATATATAGATAATGATACTACAGAGCGGAGGCTTTGTCAACACGGGTCGCGTTCTACGGAGACTCTCTGTGAGACTCATCACCCACGGCGTGCGCCCTGTCAACTGAAGAAGCAATCTGAGACTGCACGGATCACACTCTCGTACCAGAGCGGTGCGGTGGTTGCATTTTCTGTCGTCAATCCATAAGTTTTATCTGATGCACTCACCCCACGAACCGTCCCGACGCAGATTCCTCAAAGAAACGGCCCTCGGAACCGCTTTCCTCTTCGCGGCAAAACTGATTCCCCTCGCCTCACTACAGGCTCAGCGGCAGATCCCACAGGACCTTCGCTTCCTGTCAGACCACGAGTACATGGTCATGAAAGCGCTGGCCGAAAGAATGACAGGTGTCCCCGAAGGGGAGGGGTCCATCCGGCCGGCCATAGACGCGGCGTTGCGCGCTGACCGGTTCCTGGCGGAGGAAGACCCGGAGATCCAGTCCCAGTTCCATCAGCTCCTGACACTCTTTAGCTCAACGTTCTTCACGTTTATCTTTGATTTCCGGTTCTCGAGCTTCCTGGAAATGAGTCCGGAAGGGAAGGATTCATACATCCAGGACTGGATGACTAGCCCACTCGCGTTCCGCCGAAAAGGCTTTCAGGCGCTCAAGCGGACATGCATGAGCATGTACTACACCGACCCGGAGAGCTGGAACGATATCGGCTACGATGGAATGTTCCTGCCGGAGGACCGCAGATGATACTCAGCGGAAGAATTTTGGCCGATCCCATCAAAGAGTCCGCTGACGTCTGCATCATCGGTTCGGGCTGTGGAGGAGGTCCAACCGCGAAGATACTTGCCGAGGCCGGCCGCAGGGTAATCCTCCTGGAAGAGGGAGGATACTACACCGCTGCTGACTTCGACCCCAGCGAAGAGACGGCTTATCAGAATCTCTATCAGAAGCGCGCGGGACAGACAACCGAAGACCTGGCCATCACCATACTCCAGGGCCGGTGCGTGGGCGGAAGTACCACGGTGAACTGGACGACATCCCTCCGGACTCCGAACTTCGTCCTGGATGCATGGAGTCGGGATTTCGGCGTCAGGGGCCTCTCTACCGGGGAACTCGAACCGTACTTCGAACGGGTCGAACGTTATCTCAACATACACACCGAACCGGACGAAAACCACAGCCCCAACAATCGGCTCATACTGGACGGGGCCGGGAAGCTTGGCTACCGGGCAAAAGCCGTAGGCCGCAATACAAGGGATTGTGTTCGCGCCGGGGCGTGCGGACTGGGATGCCCCTTTGGCGCCAAGCTCTCCGTGGATATGACCTACATACCGGACGCGGTCAAGGCCGGAGCCACGGTGCTTACCGATTGTCGTGCCAGAAAGATCCAGCCGAGCGGGCGGTTGAAGCGGGTAACCGGGACGGTCACCCCCTTGGAAGGCACTGCACCCGGGAGGGAGTTCACAATCGAAGCACCGGTCGTCGTGGTCTCCGCCAGCGCCCTCCACTCCCCCCTGATACTCCTGGAATCGGGTATTGCAAACTCCAGCGACCAGGTCGGGCGCAATCTCACCCTCCATCTCACCACCGCCGTGCCGGGGCTTTACAAACGGGTGATCTACCCGGCTGGTGGCATCCCGCAGTCCGCAACCTGCGATCACTTCATCAACAGGAACGGAGACGGGGGCGGGTTCTGGATCGAGGCCGTTCCCGCCTATCCGGCCCTCTCGGCAATCTCCCTCCCCGGCTTTGGCGAGTTCCACCGTGAGATGATGAAGAAGCACGCGCACCTCGGAGCTCTGATCGTCCTGGTTAAGGAGATTGATTCAAGCGGGCGGGTCATCCCCGACAGCCGGGGGCGACCTCGCATCTCCTACAGCCTGGGTGAACGAGACCTGGCCTACCTGAAGGAAGGGATACGTGAGGCTTCCAGAATACACTTCGCGGCCGGGGCCGAGAGCGTCATGACTCTCCACGCGGTGCCGACGCAGTTTCATTCCCCCGATGAGATCCAGAAAGGGCTCGATAACGCGAAATGGGGAATGAATGAAATGGTACTCTACAGTGCCCACCCTCTGGGCACCTGCCGGATGGGCGACGACCCCGGCCGGACGGTTGTGGATTCACACTGCCAGACACACGATGTCCCCGGACTCTTCGTCATCGACGGGAGCGTGACACCGACCACGCTCGGCGTAAACCCCCAGCTGACCCTCTTCGCCATCGCGGAAAAAAGCGCGGAATGGCTGGCGGAAAACTTCCGGAGCATTACATCCTGATCGGAACAGACATCGTTCCCTTGCAACTCAGAAGCTGAGTTTTTATCATGGTATTATATCACATCCCGGGGTGCAGGGGGAAAACGATAACTGCCGCAAAGCACCCTATCCCATATACGACTGCAGGAGATTTGCGATGAAGATCTCTTCTTCCTGGACCGTTGCGATTTCGATTCTGACACTCACTATTTTGCTGCCCGGCCTGGCCCTTGCACAGGCACCCCCAAATGACGAATGCTCGACGGCATTGGTCATCGACTCTCTACCATACGCCGATGCGCAAAACACGCGGCTGGCATCGGCCAACCCGACCGATCCTCCCCTTCCCTGTGCGGACGGAGGAGGCGGAAAGACAGTCTGGTACGCCTACACTCCAGCGACAACACAGTTGGTGAAGTTCAGCACGGAGGGCAGTGCCCCCGAAGACTACGACATCGCGATGGGTCTCTTCACGGGGACCTGCGGCAGCCTGACACTCTATAAATGCAACGATGACATCATCGGAGGAACGATTCGGCAGTCGGAGATCATCGCGGAGGTCCAGGGGGGAGTCACCTACTACGTCCACATAGCCGAGTGGGACGGCGGGAGCCCCGATGGAGGCGGCCCCCCGACGGGCGGCGACCTGCTCTTTACCGCCAGTGAGACTCTACCACCACCGATTGCGGATGGTCCCAGCTCCGGCACCGTGCCCGGAGGCGTGACAGTTTCCACCGATGATTTCACCACGTTCGCCCAGCCGGGCAACGATCTTCCCCACCGCTGGAGACGACACAAGGAAAACCCTGCGCTGATTCCCCTGACAAAAGGAGGATTGCCCCCTTCGGGGCCGGAAGGATCGAATTACGTCCAGGACAGGACCATGCAGCCCAGGTCTGCACAGGACTCCCGACCCCTTATCATGCAGGACTTCGCCGGCATTGGCGACATAGGCACCTTTATCCCCCCCGATCCGGATGTTGCGGTTGGCCCCAACCATCTCATGGGCGTTGTGAATATCAGCTTCCGCATCTGGGACAGGGATGGGAACGTTCTCAAGACCATCGACGGCTGGGACTGGTTTGCCACAACAGCGCCTATGGTAAACCCCCAGAACCCTCCCTTTGACCCCCAGATCATCTACGACCATTTCGCCGAGAGATGGATCATGACATGGGACCACCAGCCCGATACACTTTCACACGTTCTGATATCGGTGTCTGATGACAGCGATCCGATGGGAACATGGTACAACTGGTCCCTCCCCGCACGGATGGTGGGAGACTCACTTACCCCCACCTGGGCCGACTACCCCCAGCTGGGATTTGACAGCGAAGCGCTCTACGTCACATCCAACAACTTCCTTTTTGCGTCCGGGTTCTCTCACACACTGGTACGCATAGTCCCGACGGCTCAGCTCTACCAGAACACGGCGGGGGCAATCACCTACACCGATTTCTGGAGCCTCCGGGACCCGGACAACCTGGGCACGCTGATATTCGCCATTCAGCCGGCACAGCAGTTTGACACACCCGGGAAACAGTATCTGTTGAGCCTCTCCAGGTTCACGCCGCAGACCTACTACACTCTCTGGACGATCTCAAATCCTCTGACCTCACCCACGATCACGGCCACAAACATTCCGGTCGTTCAGTACTCTCGACCACCCGACGCCGACCAGCTGGGCGGGAGCACGACACTTATCGAACCGGGCGGGGATCGGTTTGAGAACCAGCCCATCTATCGGGACAGCTCTCTCTGGTCGGTCCACTCGATTGCCAGCGGTCCGGGGAACGCTTATTCGGCCGTCCGGTATGTCCGGCTCAATCCACACACCGAAACCGTCCTGGAGGACGCCGCGATGGGACTGGATGGGTTCTGGCACATGTGGCCGGCATTGATGGTCGACGCAAACAAGAACGTCGTGGTGACATACAGCCGGAGTGGCCTGACCGAGTTCGCCGGCGCGTTTGTTTCCGGTCGAAAGGAGGGCGATCCCCCGGGGCTCTCCCCCAGCCTGGCCCTGAAACCGGGAGAAGCCAACTATGTCAAGACGTTCGCATCCGGCCGGAACCGGTGGGGTGACTACATGGGCATCGCCATGGATCCCACGGACTCCACAGCCATCTGGGTCCACACCGAGTACGCCGCCTCTCCCGCAAACACCTGGGGGAACTGGGTGGGGAAGATCAAAATGGGTCCTCTCCCCGGAGCGTTTATCCAGACATCACCCGCTTCGCTCGCGTTCCAGAAGACCGAGGTGGGGGCATCCCACGACACGCTCTCGCTCGGAATCACAAACAGCGGAATCGACACGCTGTTCGTCTCCTCGATAGCGACTTCAGGTTTAAACTTCACTATCGTGGAGGCGCCAGCCACACCGCTTGCGCTTGCTTCACTCCAGAGCGATACTATCCGCGTGGCGTTCGCGCCTGTCACGGCCGGTCAGCTGGAAGACTCCGTCGTCATCTCCAGCAACGATGCACTGAATCCGAATCTCTCCGTCCGTCTGCTCGGAAAAGGGCTGCTCATCGCGCCGGCGGTGGCAGGAACGATGTACAGCACATCAGGGGGAACCGCGCCCGGCTTGTTCACCATAGATGAGGAAACCGGCGGCGCAAGTACCGTTTCGCCCACCCCCGCCGGTGAATTTCGCTCCCTGACCATACGGCCGACAACAAACGAACTCTATGGGACGCAGGCATCCGCCGACAGCACAGTGCTCTACCGGATAAGCAGCACCGACGGCGAGTCGGTTCCGATGGCAACCATCCCCGTCGGAAACATGCAGGCGATCGCCTTCAACGAAAGTGATCTTCTCTACGGTGCCACGACCGGTGGCCAGCTCTACAGTGTCGTACCCGAAACAGGGGCCGCCACGCTCATCGGGACGGCGTCCGGCATCTTCTACTCCAGCCTTGTCTTCAATCCCACATCCGGTGAGCTCTGGGCATCCATCGCCCCGACACTCGCTCTGGTGCGGGACGCGATTTTCAAGGTGAACACGTCAGACGGGGACACGAGTCTCGTCGGACGCACGGGGCTCTCACTGAACACACCCCACCTCGCGTTCGACGCAGCCGGTAAGCTCTACGCGATCATCGGGACAGGCTCCGTAGAGAGCCAGCTCTACCAGCTGGATACACTCACCGCACAGGCGTCACTCATCGGACCCGCGGGGGTCAGTCGCCTCAATGCTATAGCCCTCCGGGCCGACACGCTGGTTGTCTCGGTGACCGCGGATCTGGGCTCCGGTATCCCTGAAACCTATGATCTGTTCCAGAACTACCCGAACCCGTTCAACCCGACTACCCAGATCCAGTACGCGCTTCCACACGCAAGTGTGGTCCGCCTGAGCATCTACAATGCGCTCGGACAGGAGGTCGTCCGCCTTGTGGACGAGACCCGGTCAGCCGGCTACCACGCAACCGTCTGGAACGGCCGCTCCGGCAGCGGGGCACCCGTCGCCAGCGGCATGTATCTCTACAGAATAGAGGCGGTTCCCATCGCCGCGGGAACAGAAGGGGACCCGACCGAGCCATTCATCACCAGCAGGAAGATGATTCTGCTCAAGTAGGAGTGCTGTCGATGAGTCACGAAGTCCGGAATTTTCAAACCGATGTGCTCGAGCGGAGCAAGACCATCCCCGTGCTGGTCGACTTCTGGGCCGAATGGTGCGGTCCCTGTCGCGTACTCGGTCCCGTGCTGGAACGCCTGGCCGAACAGAACAGTGAGAGGTGGGTCCTGGCCAAGCTCGATACCGAAGAGTTCCCCGACGTGGCAATGCAGTACGGGATACGCAGCATCCCGAACGTCAAGCTGTTTGTGGACGGGGAAGTCGTGAACGAGTTCGTCGGGGCGCTGCCCGAACCGGCCATCCAGCAATGGCTGAAAAAGGCGATCCCCGCAAAGCAAAACCCCGCAGTCGAAGAGGCGCGAGCAATCCTGGCCGACCTCCGCTTTGAAGAGGCCAGGGAACTGCTCGAGCCCGTGGTGGGAGCGGAACCGGACAACCAGAAGGCGCGGGTCTACCTCTCAAAAGCGATTTTCTTCTCCGATCCGGATCGGGCCAGAATGCTTGTCGACGGAATCGAGGCTGATTCAGAGTGCTACGACCTCGCCGAGGCAATCCGGGTGTTGCACTCGCTTAAGGGGAAAACACCCGAAGAGTTGCCCGAAGCTCCGTCGAGGGACACGTATGCCTCTGCTGCGAAAGCCACGCTCGAGCGCCAGTTCGATACCGCGCTCCAGAAGTTCATCCAGGTCATACGGGACGACCGCTACTTCGACGAGGACGGTTCTCGCAAGGCAGGCATTGCCATTTTCAAGTATCTCGGCGAGGACCATCCCACCACGCAGAAATGGCGGAAGGAGTTCAATAGATCTCTCTTTAGCTGACTGTCCGGCCGCGACATTTGCCTGGCAGCCGGCAATTGCGTATACTCTCTCCCGTTGCGCAGGGGACGCTTAGCTCAGTTGGTTCAGAGCGCCGCCCTTACAAGGCGGAGGCCGTAGGTTCGAGTCCTACAGCGTCCACAAAAGGAAGGACCATGAAGTACAGAACGCTCGGCAGGACAGGCCTGAAAGTTTCAGAGATCGGCTTCGGGGCCTGGGGCATCGGAAAGTCGATGTGGCGTGGTGCTGAAGACAGCGAATCCCTCCGCGCACTCCACACAGCACGTGACCTGGGCGTCAACTTCTTTGACACCGCGCTCGTCTACGGAGCCGGACACAGCGAAAAACTTGTGGGACAATTCCGGAGGGAACGGCAAGACGCCGTCATCATCGCGTCGAAAGTCCCGCCAAAGAACGACCTCTGGCCCGCGCGTCCGGGCACCCGCCTCACCGACTGTTTCCCGCACGACCACATCATCGGGAAAACCGAACAGAGCCTCAGGAACCTGGGCGTCGACACCATCGACCTGCAGCAGTTCCATGTCTGGACCGACGAGTGGATCGACGAACCCGAGTGGTTTGACGCCATCAGCAAGCTCAAAGAAGAGGGAAAGATCCGCCACTTCGGCATCTCCATCAATGACCACCAGCCCGAGAGTGTCCTGAAGGTCGGAGCTTCCGGCAAGGTGGATGTCTTCCAGGTCATCTACAACATCTTCGACCAGTCACCGGAAAAGGAACTCTATCCCCTCTGCCTCCAGAAGGAGATCGGTGTTATCGTGAGGGTACCCTTTGACGAAGGAGCCCTTACCGGAACTGTCACACCGGATACGATCTTCCCCGAAAGAGACTGGCGCAGAAACTACTTCAAGGGTGACCGCAAGAAGCAGGTCTTCGATCGCGTGGAGAGGCTGAGACCCCTGCTCGGGGAGGAGGCATCCACGCTGCCGGAACTTGCACTCCGCTTCTGTCTGCATCACGAAGCGGTCTCCACCATCATCCCGGGGATGCGCACCGTGGCCCACGTCCAGTCCAACTCTCAGGTCTCAGACGGGAGAAGCCTCAGCACCGGCATCCTGGTCGATCTGCGAAAAGAGGCCTGGGAGAAAAACTTCTACAACTACTGATACCTTCGCACCGGATCCCACCCCGGCTCACATCTCGGATGCTCCAGCGTACCAAAGAATCCTTCAAAAAGGGTGAAAAAAGAGGGTTTCCAGGTGAACTTTTTTCACGTCCCAGCGTATTAATAAGTGATCAGAATCACTTCTCCACACCTGAGATGCCACGCCAGAGGCCGGACACGAGAGTTCAGGAAGTTGTAGAGCGGATACGCGAGAAGATGCGTCCGTGGGGAATCACTGCTACGTTTCTCGCCTCCCAGCTGGGGGTCTCACGCCAGTACGCCTGGCAAATCGTTCACTACAGGACATTCCTCTCTCTGGAGAAAGCCCTCGAGATCGAACAGGTGGTCGATTCAATCATCACAAAGAAGTCCCATATCAAGACATTCGGTGAACGCCTGAGAGCTGCACGCAGGTCTGCGGGACTGACGCTGAAAGAGGTCGCCAGCCTGATCGGCTATTCGTGGGTTGGCGTGCAAAGGTGGGAACGGGATCAGTGCCTCCCGAAACCGGGCGTGCTGTGGCACCTCCTGAACCTCTACGGCGTCGCGGGTCAGAAGGGAACAGAACTCGCCTCCCCGGCAACGGGGGCGATGTCGGGTGGAGCAATAGGTCGAAGTTCCAACGAGCACACGGTGGGAGTGCTCGGAGAACTTCCCCAGATGATGCTGTCAAACCAGAAACTCGCGGCCCCCTCCAAGTTGGGAGACCACCCCCCTTACGTCCGGACGAGCGGAGAACCCGGCAAGCGCGTCCCTGTACTGCGAGAACACCAGTAGCTTTTCCCCTCCAGCCTTATCGACTACTGCTCCTTCTTTACCTTCTGTCTGGCCTGACGTTCCGCCGTCCAGGGCGGAACAATTTCGTTCATCCGCGCGTATGCGATTGCCTGGCCCAGATGCTCCCATGTGTGCGTCAGGCACAGAAGAAGCACCCCCTGGACCGAGGATTCGCGGTCGAATATCGTTATGGGCTTGTCCAGATCCGTGTCGGCCTTGTTGAGTGCCGCGCCCCGGACATGCTCGATGGATTTTCGGAGATACTCCAGCACCTCCGCTTTCTCTGTCACCGTCTTCTCCATCCCCCGGCTGATACCCTCCGGAACTTCCACACCCATCAGTGAGGGCAACCAGTAGTTGGCGCCGGCAACGTGCATGAAGAGCTCGCTCGTCGAACGAACACCTTCCCCGGGACGCCAGCTGTACTTCTCCGCCGGAATCGCCTCGGCAAGGCTTATCAGTTTCTTCCCCCCATCATCCAGCTGGACGAGGAATTCGCCGCGAAAACCCCCCGGCTCTTCGTCTTCCTTCTCCTGGGACTGAACGCTTGCGCAACCGGCAAGAAGAAGAACAGGCAACGCCAAAAAGGGAAACCAACGAACGTGCTTCATGATGACCTCCTCTGGTTGTGTGTGGTTGAAAAACACTCTCTCTACCGCCGCGCGAACCATACTCCGAACAGGGTAACTCCGGCACCTGCGAATTGCACCGGATGAAGCTTCTCGCCGAGCATGAAGTACGAAATCACAACCGCAATCACCGGGATGAGATTGCCAAACGCCCCCGTCAGACCGGGTCCGATCCGTTTGATGCCGACTGACCAGATAAGACTACCCAGCGCCAGCGAGAAAACGCCGGACCAGAGGGCCGCGGTGTAGAACGTCCAGTGGACTTCGGCCCAGTCAACCGTCCCGACCCAGGGAAGACCCACCAGAACCAGCCCGAGGGCACCAACACATACCATCACCAGTGTCAGCTGCGTTGGTGAGTAGCGGCCCAGCAATGGTTTCTGCAGGTTCGTATTCAGCGCCCAGAAGAGCGCCGCCGCCAGACAGACGAGATCCCCCATCAGCTCGTCAGAGCCGAGTGTCAGATCCTTCCCGCTCCCGACGGTAATCATGATGACCCCGGCCAACGACATCAGGATCCCCGCCCACATCCGGCCGCTGATCTTCTCCCCGTGCATCCTGGCATCGATCACCAGCGTCCAGAGCGGGGCTGTGGCAAGCAGGACCGCCGCGTTCCCCGCCGTGGTCAGGTTCAGCCCCGTGATGAACGCCATCTGATACATCACATGGGCGACCACCCCGGCCCGGATGAGACGCATCCAGTCCGCGGGCTCCACGTGTGTCCACGGGAGCCGGAGCGCTCTGTAAAGGAGAAGAAGTACCCCCGCAGATATGAAGTAGCGGAGACCATTGAAGGCAAACTTCTCGATTCCGGAGATGCCGTACTTCACCACCGGGTAGTTTGCAGCCCAGAGAAACGCGCCGACAAGCAGCCACAACTCGGCCCGGATATCGCGTCCGCTTTTACTCTTCATCCGATGTGACGTTCCCCGAAGGTGGAGAGGGCACGCAGGCAAAGAAGAAAGAAAGAGCGTAGAGAACCAAACCGACTGCGAGTAGGCCGTACCCGTATGGCTCCGGATGCTCCCCCCCCAGCGTGGCTCCCGTATCAGCCACAAACGAGTAGAGCAGGAGCAGGGTCGCAATTGTCGAGAGAGCCCACGAACGAAAACCCGGCCGGAACGGCTTACCGCCGTCCAGCCGCCGCAGGATAAGCACACCACAGGCGATCATCATCAGAGAAACGAGAACCGGCGCAAGAACCGGCCCGATCCAGACCAGCGGTATGAGGAACAACACATCCCATTCCGTGATGGACAATGGCCAGTCCAGAACGGCCTTCAGCCAGACATAGTAAAAGATGTCCCAGACACCGAACGCAACCATGAAATAGGCGAACCGCTCCCAGCCCCGTCTGCCGGCAATCACCCCGACAGCCACGAGCATGAGGATCGTGGAGAGCTCGCGGAGAAGCTCCACGATGAGGTGCTGCTCTTCGACAAGGCGCAGCGGAAAGGTGAACCCGTCCGGGTAGTAAATCGTTCTCAGGTAGACAACAACACTTGACTCGACGAAGGCAAACGCGACGGCGAAGAGCCCGACCCAGACGAGCCTGGTGAGGAGACCGCCTCTCATGACGTCTCCGCCGGCTGATCGTTCACCTCGTCCAGAAAGGCCACGGCGCGCCGGAGGTGGGGAATGACGATCGAGCCCCCCACCGTGAGGGCGACACTGAAGGCATCATAGAGTTCCTCATCGGTCACCCCCTCCTTCTTGCACTCCATGATGTGATAGGAAACGCAGTCATCGCAGCGCAACACCATCGACGCCACGAGTCCCAGCATCTCCTTGCTCTTTCCGTCAAGGGCGCCCGGTTCGTACGTGAGCGTGTCAACACCAAAGAACCTCTTGATCGCGCGGTTGTCGATCTCCAGAACACGTTTGTTCATCCGGGTACGGAATTCCTGAAACTCCTGCAGGCGGCTGCCCATTCCTCTCTTCTCCTGTCAGTTCCTGTTGTGGTGAAACGATTCACTCGATCGGGGGGAGGCCATGCTGCTGCTCCATGCCGCGCAACCGGCGGAGGGCAAGGAACGCCTCCTGCCATCCCCCTTCATCTATCTCCCTGATGAGGTCTTTGATCTCCTGGATCGCCGGGCCACGCCCCGCCGCGAAGCCGGGCTGCGTGGTGTCCGGAAAGGGGATCTGCAGGTAGGCGGTGAGGGATTCGACGCTGTGCTGCACGAGCGCAAGGCCGGCGAGAATCGTGGCCGCGGAGAGAAGCAGATCCAGCAACTCGAACGATCCGCCCGCTCTCCATCGCAGGCCGATACCAATACACCCGAACAGTACCACACCCCACCCGATCAGGGTCATCCGCCTGTATCGCCTCAGGGCACCGTAGAGGCCGAAATAGAAATACTCCAGCAGCTCGTCGGTCCTCTCCCCCGTCCGCGCGTCCCCGGCTCCATGATCGCTCGAAGTGAGAATGGAACCTCCTAGGCTGTTGCGCCGCCGCAACTGCTCCCGGCTCCGGCAGTGCATCCGTAACAGTGAGACCCAAAGACAATGCTCCGGGCCATCAACCTGTCGAAATCAAAAACCCGGATCGTGTGGGGAGCCCCGTGATTCACGCGCCAGGCAAGCATCTGATTGAAATCACAGTCGTAGAGTGATCCGTCGTACCCAACGCTGATCATGCTACGGCACATGATGCCCTCGGCGGCAACGGGATTGAACGCATTGATCAGCTTCATCATGTACTGGTCAAGAATCTCCGCCCGCTCCAGAAAATGCTTGAAGCGGTTGATGGGCATGTTGGTGATGACATAGAGACCGTTGAACTCCAGCCCGTGGTGCTGAGTGAGATGGCGTTTGAATTCCACCTCGATCTCACCCTGGGAAGGCGGAAGATACGCACCGACAGGGTTGTAGACCAGGTTGAGGAGGAGGTCTGTTCCCGCCTTCCCGTATCCCAGACGGTTCAGTCTCCTCATCGATTCGACGCTCTTCACAAAGACGCCCTGTCCGCGCTGCGCGTCGGTCTCCCGTTCCTGAAAGTACGGGAGCGAAGATACCACTTCCACACCGTGCTCCCCGAAGAACTCCGGCAGGTACTCCATGCTTTCCCCGGTCAGCGGATGCGGGTCCAGCGTCACGGTGAAATTGTGCCGGACCATGACGTTTTTGCCCAGCTGCTTCGCCTCCCTCACAAACCGCCTGAACTCTCCGTGTAACTCCGGGGCACCGCCCGTAATGTCCAGGTTCCTGATCTGCGGACACTGCCGGAGGATCTCCAGACACCGGTCCACCGCTTCGACAGTCATCATCTCGGTACGCTTCGGGCCGGCATCAACGTGGCAGTGTTTGCACGCCTGATTGCAGAGCTTGCCCAGATTGACCTGGAGCGTTTCGATGCTGACCGGTCTGAGGTCCAGGTTCTGCTCGGCCAGGGTCTGCTCAAAATCCATTGTTCCTCCCTAGAATCAGATCAGGTGATGGCTCCTCACTACATCGACAGCTTCTGAACAATGTTCCTGCACTGCACTCCGTGAACCAGCGACGCGCCTCCGCGGACAGCGGCGGTGACGTGTATGGCCTCCGTCATCTGATCCAGGTTTGCGCCGGTTTCAAGGCACTGCTGCGTGTAGGCATCTATACAGTAGGGACATTGGACCGTATGCGCAACCGCCAGACCGACCAGGGACTTCTCACGCTTCGTGAGAGCCCCCTCCGTCGCCGTCGCCTCCGCGTACCAGGCCAGGAATTTGTCCCAGAGCTGCGGTACGTTTTTGCCCATGTCCGAAAACTTGTCCAGATCCCTGGATTCATAGTATGGTGCCATTGTTCCTCCGTGGTCTCAATATGTGGTGTCAGAAGACGCGTCGCGACCTCTCCGTTCCAGGTACGCACGATAATCGGATTCGGTATCGATGTCCGCGAGCTCCGGAAGGAGCGCATGGCTTAATCCCAGCGCCTTCAGGTATGCCCCCGTATCATCCATAACAGTGCTGCCGCTCCAGACGATCCCCTCGAAAAGCTCCTTGAGAGGCGCCTGCATCCCGAGCAGGTAGTATCCGCCATCTGTGGAGGGGCCGATCACCGCCTGAAACTCCTCCAGCATCGTATATGCCTCCCGAAGCACCGGCAGCTCCAGCTCCGGCACGTCCGTTCCGATGATGACCGCCCGCCGCGCTCCCCCCTCGAAGACATCCAGAAACCCAGAGCGCATCCGGTCACCCAGCGATTCTCCCTTCTGTTCGCGGTGGAGACACCGGCTGCACCCGAGCCACCGACGCATCTCCTCCTCGTCAGCTCCGGGTGTTCTGAAGACGTGCACAAGAATACCCTCCTCCGCACATGCGCGTGCCAGCCCAAAGGCGTGCTCGGCAAACTCCCTGTAGATGGCCGCCGCCCGGTCCATCCCGATCGCCCCGCCCAGCCGGGTCTTCACCCCGCCCGGCCGGGGTGGCTTCGCAAAGACGATAAGCGCCCGGTCCGGTCTCATCCCTCCACCATCAACTCTTTCTCCGGTGCGGGCAAGCTCCTGAGACTCTCCTCCCTGCTGAACCGTCCACGGGTAATCTCCCACACCAGAAGAACGAAGAACGGGACATACTCCAGAAAAAGAACGAGGGGATCGTCTTCCCAGACGCCGATCGACCGGTATCGGAACACAACAATGTTGCTCAGGTTCGAGAGACCCAGCCAGACAAAGACAGCCAGCGACCAGCGATAGACAAGCAGTGCCGCGAGCCAGGTCAGGTACCAGGGATGCACCACGGGCGCGACGACGAAGAACCCGAGAAAAGCAAGAAACACCTTCTCCAGAAATGGCCGGTCAATTGCCGTCAGCCAGAGAATCCACCCGGCAAAGAGCCCCCAGCAGAGGAGATGCGCCGTCTCATTGGAACCGACCAGAAACTGAAGCAACGAGAAGACGGAGCCGTTGAACTCCCACCGCGAGCCGAACACAAGAAGCGATTCGTAGAGTCCGCCGCTCGGCTCCAGAAAGACGATGGCGCCCACGATCAACATCAGCACTGGTATCGCCGGCAGGAGCAGACGTCCTGCCCCCTTCGCCTCCCTGAAGAGGAGAGGGGTCAGGAACAACGGATGGAGCTTCGCCAGGACAGCCGCACCAAGCGAAACAGCACCCTGGACCCGCCTCCCCTTCAGGAAAAGCAGAAGCATCAGGAAGAGGAAGGGAATCCCCAGAGCATCAACATGCCCGTCAAGACCAAAGTACATGATCGGAAGCGGGGACCATCCGTAAAGAAGAAGATACTCTCGTCGGATCCCCAACCGCCCCAACAAGAGAACCATCAGGACCATCGCGGAGACGTCAGCCAGTACGAGGAGAAGCTTGAGCCCGGAAACGGATTCACCAAAGAGAAGATGTGAGGCCAGAAAAACCGCCTGTGCAAGCGGAGGGTAGATCGTCCTCATTTCGGGAAAGCTCACCTTTGCCGGGAGGTTCTCTGATTCCAGGTGCGCCAGACGCGGATCCTCCGGGGCAAATTCGAACGGGTTGATCCCGTGCGCCGCCACCTTGCCGTCCCAGAGGTATCTGTAGATGTCGTCGGAGGCAACTGGCGCGTGCGGCACGAGCGTCAGTCGAAACAGGACGGCAAACCCGAATATGATCGCGAGCCGCCTCTTCCCTCCTCCGCCGGAATTCGAGGAACGAAGGAGGTAGACAAGGAAGCCACACACACCGAAAACAAAAGCGTTCACCACGATGAAATGCAACACCTCCGCCGCGCTCCCGGGGACCGCGTAAAAGCTCAGAAGCGCCGCCTGGACCAGCAGGCCTGCTACGAGGAGAAGACGAACGGACATGTCACACGGGAACGAAGAGATGTTTGAATATGGTGTACAGGATCTTCAGAGAGGCCTTCAAGGTGCCGGCGAGTGTGCCGGTGACCTTGGACTCACCGATCCGTTTGCGGTAACGAACCGGCACCTCCGTACACCGGAGCCCGAGGCGGGCCGCCTTGATCTGCATTTCGACAGTCCAGCCGTATGTCGGGTCGCTCATCCGCATCCGCTCGAGCGCTTCGGACCGGACAGCCCTGAATGGTCCCAGATCTGTGAAGCTGTATCCCCAGAAAAGCCTGATGAGAAACGTGGCAATGACGTTCCCCACGACGGCCTGAGGAAGCATCGCCCCAGGCTCACGCTCCCCCTTCATCCGGGAGCCAATGACCAGGTCATACCCCTCGTCTTCTATGGGGGCCAGGAGTCGGGGAAGCTCCTCGGGGTAGTCGCTGTAGTCGCCGTCCAGGAACGCGATAATTTCCGGCCGCTTCGCCCTGGCATGGGCGATTCCTCGCAGACATGCGTGGCCATACCCGCGTCTGGGCTCCGCCAGGACCGTAGCACCCGCATCCCGCGCCGCCTGGGCGGTCCTGTCCGTCGAGCCGTTGTCAACAACGATAATCTCCGAAACCGCCCGGTGCGGTATCGACTGAACAACCTGGCAGATGGAACGCTCTTCGTTAAACGCCGGGATGATCACGACCGCCCCACCAACTCGAACCGGGCCGGATCGGAGTGCCGGGGTCATGAAGACCTCTTTCGGGTGCTCGCGAGAGCCGCCCCGATGATACCCGCCTCGTTCATCAACTCCGCGGCCACCACCCGTGCCCTCGTCTTGATCAGAGGAATGAACCTGTCGGCCTTCCGGCTCACCCCTCCGCCGAGTATAATGAGGTCAGGCCAGATCAGTCTCTCGAGCGCACAGACATATTCGTTGAGGCGTTCGGCCCACTCATCCCAGGTCAGGTCCTTGTCCTTGCGCACCCGCGCGGCAGCACGTTGCTCCCCCGGTTTCCCGCGGAGTTCCATCTGGCCGAACTCGGTGTTTGGTAGCAGTTTGCCGTCCAGGAAAACCGCCGAGCCGATGCCGGTTCCGAGCGTCAACAGAACGACCACCCCCTTCTTCCCCCGCCCCGCACCAAACCGCATCGCCGCGAGACCGGCTGCGTCCGCATCGTTGATGACACGCACCTTGCGCCCACACGCCTTGCTGAAGATCTCCTCCGCCTTTGCCCCGACCCAGGACGAGTGGAGGTTGACGGCGGTGACGAGCCTCCCGTCGATGAAGGGTCCGGGCATGCCACACCCGATCGGGCCCTTCCAGGCGAAGTGCTCGACCATCCGGCCGACAGTCCGCGAGAGTGCCTTTGTGGTGGGCGGCGAGGGTGTCGGGATCCGGAACCGCTCGGTGACGAGCTCCCCGGTGCTCACGTTCACAACGGCCCCCTTTACGCCGCTCCCTCCAACGTCGATTCCAAGTGCTCTTGTGGTGTTCTTGGCCATACCTAGTACTCGTAGAAGAGGTTTGCAGCCAGGACAGCACCGGCAGCGACATTGCGACCGTGTGTGGCCGTTGCGTAGGAGACCACCAGACCAAAGCCGCCGCCAAACTTGTACAACACCTTCGGTATGAACGCAATGAACTCCCGATTGTTGTTGTCCAGGCCAAACGCGGCTGCGGGGGTATCCTTCGTGGGGTCGGTCATGGTGGATACCTGCCCGGAGACGAGGAAGATGAGATAGAGGCTGCGGGAGAAGAGACCGTACCCGATCTCCGCGTTGAACTGTACCTCGTCAGAGAAGCCGGTTCCCCTGAAGTTGTAGCCGACATCAGCGCTGACATAGACCGACGCCGGGTAAAAAGATTTGCCAAACAGGAGCTTGGGCATGATGTTGAATTCCCCGTCCCCCAGGATCAGGCCGTGCGGGTCTCTGTCATCACCGGTGGGAAGGCCAAAAAGCACTTCGCCCGAGAGCGTGTATCCTCCAGACTGGAGCCAGTTGTATCGGACCAGCACATCGATGTCCGCGATGCCGGAATTCGTGGCGGTTGTCCTACCCTGGGAGTCCGCCGAAGGTTGCGTGGGGGTTGCCGAAATTGATTTGTAGGGGACCATCGCGGTGACCGTCAAAACATCGCTCAGGCCGAAATCGGCATAGAGCTGCACTACATTGTCTCGAACGTCCGCGTAGGTGGGCTGCTTCTCCGCATCCTCATTGTAGATCTGATCGTATCCGATGGTGCTGAACCCCAGCTGGAGATACCCGGACCTATGCTTCCGGGGCCAGGGACCCGCCTCCGCGGACTCAACCGGCAGAAGAGAGACGACGAGTGCGATAAGTGTAATGCGTGCCATCCTGCTCACCGGCTATGGTAATCGCCAGCGGCGGCCGTCCCCCTGCAGGAGGGCGTCGGATTCTTTCGGGCCCCAGGTCCCGGCCGGATAGTCGTAGACCCGGGAACTGGAGTTCTCCTTCCATCCTTCGTGGATTGGCGTTATCAGTGACCACGCCGCGTCAACGCTGTCCCCGCGGGCATAGAGCGTGGCGTCTCCCAGCATGCAATCCAGGAGGAGCCGGGTGTAGGCGCCGGCCATCCGTCCGCCAAAGGACGAGCCGTACCGGAAATCCATCGTCACCGGTCGCATGCGCATCGATGAACCGGGAATCTTTGAACTGAACCTGAGCGAGATTCCCTCGTCGGGCTGAATCCGTATTGCTATGCTGTTCCGATCCAGGTGAGGCGCGGATAGGGCGGTGAAGAGATGATGCGGTGTCTTCTTGAACTGTATCGCTATCTCGGTCACCCGCTTGGGGAGGCGTTTCCCCGAACGAACGTAGAAGGGGACGTCCGCCCACCGCCAGCTGTCGATGGTGAATTTCAGAGCAACGTACGTCTCCGTCACGCTCTCTGCCGACACCCCCTGTTCGCTCCTGTATCCGGGAACATCCTTCCCGCCAATACTCCCCGCAGCGTACTGCCCCCGGATGGTAGAGCGGTGAACATCCTCCGGTTTGACCGGCCGGATTGCCGTGAACACCTTGTGCTTTTCATCGCGTACCTGCTGAGCGTCGAACAGGACCGGTGGCTCCATCGCTGTCAGCGCCAGTAGCTGGAGCATGTGATTCTGTATCATGTCACGCATCGCCCCGGCCTGCTCGTAGTAGCCTCCCCTGCTCTCCACCCCGACGCTCTCGGCGGCCGTGATCTGGACATGGTCCACGTAGTTGCGGTTCCAGACCGGCTCGAATATCCCGTTGGCAAAACGGAAGACGAGGAGATTCTGGACCGTCTCCTTGCCCAGGTAGTGGTCGATCCTGTAGACCTGGTCCTCGGCAAAGACCTGCAGCACCTGGGAGTTCAGCCTCCGCGCGGAATCCAGATCCACCCCGAAGGGCTTCTCGATGATGATTCTCACCCAGTTCTCCGGAGCGGCCGGCCTGCTAAGACCCGACGCACCCAGCGCATGGACAATGGGAGCGTAGAGGCTGGGAGGCGTGGAGAGATAGAAGAGCGTGTTGCCGGGGATTCCCCCCTCTCTCGAAACAGTCTCCAGTGTGGATCCGAGTTTTCCGAATTCCTCCGGTACGCTCGGGTCCATCGCCACATAGTGCAACGATCGCGCAAAGCTGTTCCAGAGATCTGATTCTCCTTCCGAAAGCTGCCCGAACTCCTTCAGGCCATCGTTCACGTGATCCCTGAACGAGCCGGTTTCCATCTGCGTGCGGGCAACCCCTACGACGGCAAAGTTGTTCGGCAGCATCCCCCCGCGGGCCAGGTCCAGCAGGGCCGGCATCAGCTTCCGGCGGGTCAGATCCCCCGACGCGCCGAAAATCACCACGGTGCACGGTTCGGGTATCCGCTCCATCCGGTCGTGTTCTTCCAGGGGGTTGGTATCGTTCAGGAGAGACATGGTGTCACACGCACCCTACTGCCGAGACCGACAAAACCAGGTTGCATTCCTGTAGACCTTTCTCTGAACGACTATACTGGCATTTAGGAATTCGGCACCGAAGTGCCGGCAAACTCGTCCCGCTTCTCCTGCAGCTTCCTGTAAAGACCATCAAACGATGTGGCAAACTGTGCGACCCCGTCATCCTCCAGCTTCTGCATAACGCGGCCAACATCAATTCCCGCTTCCGAAAGATTCTCCAACAATGCGTCCCCCACCTCCAGATCCTCCTCCACCGCTACGGAAGGCTCGAGGTGGTCGAGTATCGCGGTGTAGGTCTGCGGCGGGACCGTGTTGACCGTGTGGGGCGCGATCAGCGTTTCCACGTAGAGGAGGTCGCTGTAGGCGGGGTTCTTGGTCCCCGTGCTTGCCCAGAGCGGCCTCTGAGGCCGGGCACCTTTCTCCTCCAGCGCCTTGAATCGGGCGGAGAAGAATATCCGTTTGAAGTCCTGATACATGCGTCGCGCGTTTGCGACGGCGGCTTTTCCGCGGTAGCCCCGCAACCGATCCGCATCCGCCGGATCCCCTGCGGAGGCAATCCGCTCCTCCAGGAGCTTGTCCACAAGCGCGTCCACGCGACTCACAAAAACGCTGGCGACCGATGCCAGGTGATCAATCGGCTTCCCTTCCTCGAGGCGCTTCTCCAAACCACTCACGTATCTCTCCGCGACTTCACGATAGCGCTCGCAAGAGAAGATAAGCGTGACATTGATGTTGATACCTTCCCGGATCGCCTGCTCGACAGCCGGGAGCCCCTCGGTGGTGGCGGGGATCTTCACCATCAGGTTCTTCCTGTTGATCCGGGTCCAGAGTGACCGCGCTTCCTCAATGGTCGCATCCGTGTCCCGGGCCTTCCGTGGCGTGACCTCGACACTCACGTAGCCATCCCGGCCCCCGGTACGTTCATACACCGGCCGGAGTACGTCGGCCGCCATCTGAATGTCACGCACCATGAGGGACTGAATGATCTCCTCCACCGGGATCAAGGGGTTGGCCTCGACGAGTTCGCGGATCTGCCCGTCGTAGTCGGCGCTCCCGGAGATGGCCTTGTCAAAGATCGTGGGGTTGGACGTGACGCCCAGCAGCCCTTCATCCACCATCTTCTTTAACTCGCCCCTGAGTATGACACCGCGGCTGATGTTGTCGTACCAGACGCTCTGACCCAGTTTCTCGAGTTGCTGCAGTGCGTTCATCCTTCCTCCTCGTGGTTACGCCTGTTTGTCTTCGATGTCCCGGATCTTGCCGATCCGCCGCTGGTGGCGCTCCTCGCCCGAGAACCGGGAACGGAGAAACGCGCGCGCGATGTCCAGCGCGAGAGCAAATCCGATGACGCGGGACCCCAGGCAGAGCACGTTCATGTCGTCGTGCTCAACCCCCTGATGGGCCGAGTAGCAGTCGTGGCAGATCCCGGCACGTATCCCCTTGATCTTGTTCGCCGCAACGGAAGCACCGATGCCACTCCCGCAGACGAGAATCCCCTTCATGGCTTCCCCCCCGTTCAGTGCCTTCCCGATCACCCGCGCGAAATCAGGATAATCCGACGGGTTTGCGTCATGCGCGCCGAGGTCCATAATGTCGTGCCCCTCGTCCCTGAGCCGGGAAACGAGCAGTTGCTTCAGCTCGAAACCCGCGTGATCACCTGCAATAGCGATTTTCATGAGACAAGCCTTCGGGCTGCTTCCAGAATGTTTTCAACAGTTATTCCAAAGCCGGCATACGCCTCTTTGTACGGCGCCGAGGTGCCAAACGAATCCATCCCGATGAATGCGCCGGTCGGGCCAAGATATCGTTCCCACCCCATTCCGACACCCGCTTCGATACCGATACGGGCCGTAACCGACGAAGGGATGACACTCTCTTTGTACTCTTCTGACTGCCTCTCAAAAAGTTCCCAGGACGGCATGCTGATCACCCTGGTCGCCACTCCTTCGCGGGTGAGCTTCTCCTGCGCATCCAGTGCGAGGTCCACCTCCGACCCGCTGGCCAGAAGGAGCAGCCGGGAATTCTCGGCCGTGACCAGCGTGTAGGCCCCCCTGACAACGTTCTCCGCCGAGGGGTAGGCGGCCTGATCCAGCACACGGAGCTTCTGCCGTGTCAACGCCAGAAGCGTGGGCCCCTCCCTGTTCTCCAGCGCGTACTTCCAGGAGTAGGCCGTCTCGTAGGCGTCGGCCGGTCTCAAGACCACCAGCCCCGGCATGGCGCGGAGTGAGGCAAGCTGCTCCACCGCCTGGTGCGTCGGACCGTCCTCACCCAGACCGATGCTGTCGTGCGTGTAGACAAAAATAGTTGGATACCTGGAGAGCGCCGCAAGACGCACTGTCGGTCGCATGTAGTCCGAAAAGACAAAAAACGTGGCCCCATAGGGGATGAGCAGATCGCTCACCGCTATCCCGTTCATAATTGCGCCCATGCCATGCTCCCGCACACCATACCGGATATACCGGCCCCTTCGGTTGGTTCTGCTGAAGTCCTCCACTCCCGCGAAGCGCGTGTTGTTTGAGGGCGTCAGGTCAGCGGATCCCCCGATCACCAGGGGTAGCTTCGGCATCAGACCATCAAGGACTTTCCCCTGGGCTTCACGTGTGGCCATCGGTTTGGAGAGGTCAAACTTCGGGAGCGATTCCGCCCAGATGGCAGGCCACTCTTCCGGCAGCAGACGCCTGGAGGCCCGATCGAATTCCGAGGCGGCACCCGGGAACGACTTCCTGTAGCGCCGGAGGAGCTGGACCCACTCCCGCTCCAGCTTCTCTCCCTTTTCCACCTCCCGGCGAAAGTGCCTCTCCGCTTCCGTGGGGATGTGAAACTTCTTTTCCGGATTCCAGCCGAACCGGGTCTTTGTCAGGGCAATTTCTTCATCCCCGAGAGGCGAGCCGTGCGCGTCGTGAGAATCCTGCTTGTTCGGGCTTCCGTAGCCGATGTGCGTCCGCAGCTTGATCAGCGACGGCCTCTCCTTTTCGGCGAGCGCCGCCTGCACGGCCGACCCGAACGCGGTCATGTCGTTGCCATCACCACCCACCTCCTGTACGAACCAGTTGTACGCTTCGTACCTCCTGCCGACCTCCTCGCTGAAAGAGAGAGAGGTCGGACCGTCAATCGTGATCCGGTTGTCGTCGTAGATGACAATGAGGTTGTCCAGCCCCAGGTGACCGGCCAGGGAGGATGCTTCTGAAGAGACCCCCTCCTCCAGACAACCGTCACCGGCTATCACCCAGACCCTGTAGTCGATGAGCGGAAAGCCCTCACGATTGAAGTAGGCCTCCAGGTATTTTTCCGCAATGGCCATCCCTACCGCATTGGAGATCCCCTGTCCGAGCGGACCACTTGTGACCTCCACACCTGGAGTATGTCCGTATTCGGGGTGACCGGGAGTCTTGCTCCCCCACTGACGAAAGTTCTTGATCTCCTCGAGCGTGAGGTCGTAGCCGGTCAGATGGAGCAGGGAATAGAGCAACATGCATCCATGCCCGGCCGAGAGGACAAACCTGTCACGATTGACCCACTTCGGGTTGCGAGGATTGTGTCTGAGGTACTTAGTCCAGAGCGTGTAAGCGGCGGGTGCCATCCCCATGGGCATGCCCGGGTGGCCTGATTTCGCCTTCTGGACCGCGTCCATGGAAAGACAACGGATGGTGTTGACGCAGAGTTCGTCAAGCTCTGAGAGACTGGGGTGGCTTGTATATGGGGCCTGGGAAGCAGCCATCGAATTCCTTGTTTTTGAGTCGTTTTCGGGGAAGAAGAACGCCCTAAGTTACAACAAATCGCTAAAATATCAACGTTTCCCGGCAGCCTGGCGTTCCGCCCATCCTCCCCGGTACGTGGTTCTATTGCGTCTGACGTTTGTAGTGGTTGATCAGTCCCCTGGTCGAGGAGTCGTGCGTGGTCACCTCCCCCTTTTCGGTGAGCTCCGGCAGAATAGCCCTGGCCAGCTCCTTTCCCAGCTCCACGCCCCACTGGTCATAGGAGTTGATTTCCCAGACGATCCCCTGCACAAAAATCTTGTGCTCATACATCGCGATGAGTGAACCCAACGCGCGGGGAGTCAGCTTCTTAACGAGAAGTGAATTGGTGGGTCTGTTCCCCTCGAACACCTTGTGCGGGAGCAGATCCCGAATACGCGGTTCCTCCATCCCTGACCGTCTCAACTCTTCCTCCGCCTCCGCCCTGCTCTTCCCGCGCATCAGTGCCTCCGTCTGGGCAAAGAAGTTGGCAAGGAGGATCCTGTGGTGGTCCTCGATGTCATTGTGGGTTTCCATGGGCGCGATGAAGTCGGCGGGTATGAGTTTCGTCCCCTGATGGATGAGCTGATAGAAGG
>JBATTW010000045.1:0-2887 GCA_049670805.1 Bacteroidota bacterium | reverse complement strand
CCCCCAGACCCCTCCCCCGAGTTCCATGAAATCAGTCAGCTGATCCTCTTCAATACGCTCCCGGGCGTCTGCGACGGCATGGGGCTCCCGCTCGGGACCGGCAAGGACAAAACGGAACCCGGTTCGGGTCCCGCATAGGCGGGCCGCCTCGACGATATCAAAGAGACCCTTCAGCTTCCCCATGCCACCTATGGAGAGAATGGTGCCCCCACTACGGTCGATCGGCATCGCGAGCGCTTCCTGTTCGAACTCCGGATCAAGCGGATTGTAGACGACATGGAGATGTTCTTCCTCGATGCCCACCTCCTCGCGCACCATATTTCTCCAACCCTCGCTCAGCACGACAAATGCATCCAGCCTGCGGAGTTGCTTCAGCGATCGACTCTTTCTGGAAGAGCCGATGCCCTTCCAGAATTCAATGAATGCGCCTCCATGGAGATGCCCGATACTCCTGGCTCCCAGGAGCCGGGCTGTTTTGAGAAAGAGGAGGCTCTTCTCCAGATTCCAGTATGAGGTCACGGGGTAGTGGGCGATATCCGGTCTGTAGCGAACGAGACGGCCAACCCAGAGCAGGTAGTCCCTCAACAGGTAGAGGAGATTGAGCAGATTGAACGCCGAGAGACGCGTGCTGGCCGCGCTCCTGTCGGCGGTATGGGGAATGAACCGGTACGATGAGGAGAGCCCGTCGATGATCGCCCGGGTGATCGTCGAGATCGCCCCCGGATTGCACCTGTTCAGAACTCCTATCAGTATCTTCGGCCGTTCCATCTTTGGTTACTCCCCGGCATCGTCCGGCGAGCGGTTCAGAGCCCGGTCGGTAGCGGTCACGAGTTCCTCCATCGTAAGGATATCGAGTGATCCTCGTTCGCGTAGCTCCGAGCAGTACCGGAGAAAGGGGAAGAGAATCTCCTCCATGTCGGTCCTGGGAAGAGAAGGGTGCAGCCAGACATGCGCCGCAAGCCTGGTGCGAGCCGCCGCGTCGACAAACTTCTTCAGACGATCCAGCCGTTGTCCGAGTGTCCAACCCTTCCCCCTGCTTGTCGCGGACGAAACATGGATCCCCCACATTCCATCCTCCCTTTTGACAGGCAGACTGATATGGGCCGACCTGTTGGGGAAGGCGCGGACGATTCTCACACCTCCTGCCGCAAGAGACGGGAAGTTCCCTTCGTCGTTTCCGGGGTAGACCCACGTCGTTGGCTCCAGTCCGAAGGGGGCCATAGCCTCCCGGCACGCCTCCAGTTCGGCAGCCGCAACATCGGGGGGGCAGTACGCCCCGAACCCGGGATGCGAAAAGCTATGGCAGCCGATCTCATGGGCTACCCGGGAAGCCTGAATCGAGCCGATGAGATCGGGGCCGTACCAGGCCGGGGCCTTCTTCACGTCCGAACAGGGATCAAACTGGAACCAGTCGCCTGACGCAAACCGCCAATGCTCGTTCTCGAAATGGGGGATGCGGGGCATCTCGGGGTGCGGTAGTGTGCCTGCACCGCATGAACAGCTCTCCAGAAACAGGTGTCCGACGGTTGCCCAGGTGGCAGGAAAGTTGAATCGTTCAAAACCGTCGAGGAGCATCGGGACCTGCTCCCTTTCAACGAGTCCCATCTGCACCGCATCGATCCCGGGATCCCTGGCGTAGGGCCAGGCCCAGGCCAGCTCGAAATCCAGCGACACGGTAATCGCTCCCCGCTCGAGCCCTTCTGAAGGATGGCTGGCGGGATCATGGTAGATCCGGGGAGAGCTGGCAAGGGCGTAGTCAACGCGCGCCCCGAGTTGTCGCAGAGGCTTCGGGAGTGCTGCGACAACCCCCTTGATACCTGATTTTAGAAGGCTATTCATGCTTCCCCGCAGGTTCTTCCGGATTCTTCCCCAGGGCCGCGTCGAGGTATCTCCTCAGGTTCTCGTTCACGATGCTTGTCCACGCGTATCCCCGGACTGTCAGCTTGAGCCGGGACGACTCAAATCCCGGCAGGATCCGAAGGAGTGACCGGACACCGTCAGCAAAACCCTCCGCCGTGTCATTGAAGAGAACACCGTTCTCCTCGGTGATGATTGCCCGATTCTCATCCGTGGATGTGGCCAGAACCGGCATCCCTGAAAGAAGGTACTCAAACACCTTTGTGGAAGGTTGACACTGGTAGTAATCTTCAAGGGGAACAAACGCCACACCCACATTACACCGTTCCAGAAATGGCCGGAGCTCAGCGTTCGGAATCGGACCGTGATAGTGAATTGCCTCGCGGCAGACACTGCGGCCGATGGCGCGCTCCAGCTCTTCTTTTTCCTCGTCCAGACCATCTCCTACTATATCGTAGCTCACATCAAGTTCTCCCGCCATCTCCCGGTAGACGCGGTCGAGCCCCTCGACGGTCTTGTGGATGTTCCGACGGAACAACGTCCCGACGTAGAACAGGTGCAGGCCGTCAAACTCCTTTGGGGAGATATCCATGGCGTCACCTCCAAGGGGAAGGAGATGGCATTTTGCCGGGGGGAGGCGCAGTTTCCGCCTCAGGCTTTCGGAGACAATGGTCACCATGTCGAATACCCGGCTCTCCAGGCGAAGCATCTCATCGTCAAATCGGTTGCGCAACGCCCCGCCCCTGTCAGACCCCGTTCGAATATCCATGATGATGGGCTGTTTCTTCCGTGCGGCCCTCAGCAGCGAGCATCCCAGGAAATAAACGCAGAAGACGATATCGTAGCGCGCCGACCTCACCTCCCGCATTGCAGCACGTACGAATCGTGCGAGCCTCTTTGGTTTCCCCCCCTCGCGGGATACATAGAGGACGCGGACTCCATCAAGACTCACCTCTTTGCTACCGTAATCCCAGCAGAGAACAGTGATGTCCCAGGCGTCCCTCAGGTGGAAACAGTACTTGTACGTGTC
>JBATTW010000044.1:0-28194 GCA_049670805.1 Bacteroidota bacterium | reverse complement strand
GGGTTACTCAAGCTGGTGCTCGTATCGGTTGGCGTTTTTGTCGTCGTGTACCCAGGCATCGTGAAGTACGTGCCTGACCTGATGGACGGGGAATTTGCCGGGAAGAAGGGGGAGCTGATTGCCTACCTCCCCTGGATCATCATTCTCGCAGTCTGTTACGGTGTTTACTGGTCGTACAGAGAGAGGAAAAGGATCCTTCACATTTCTCTCCTCTCCATCCTCCTGATTTTCATCGGCTACACGACCTACACGTCAGTCCTCATCCGCTCCAACGTCGACCCCCCGATGAATGAAAACGACCCCAGTACCATCTCACGGATCACGTCGTATCTGAGTCGCGAGCAGTACGGGGACGCTCCTCTGTTCATGCCGCGGCGATACAGCCGTGAGCCTCACCAGCAGGCGATGTACAAGGGTTACTCGAGCGAATGGGACTTTCTCTTCCGATACCAGTTGAATCACATGTTTGTCCGCTACCTGGGCTGGAACTTCATCGGTGCAGCAGGAGATCAGCAGGACTCCGGGGTGGACTGGAAGGAGACCCTGGGTCTCCCCTTTTTGGTCGGGTTGTTCGGGATGTTCTCGCTCTTCCGCAGGGACTGGAAGATGGGGCTGGTCTTCCTGGCAATGTTCATCATCCTCGGGCCCCTTCTGGCTCTCTACCAGAACCAGCAGGAACCGCAGCCCCGCGAACGTGACTATTTCTACGTGGGGGCGTTCTACGTCTTTTCGCTCTGGATCGGTGTGGGTGTGGCCGCGGCAGCGGATTTCGTGAGAGAAAAGCTGAAGCCGTCGACACTTGCGGGGGGAGGTGCGATTGCAGTTGTTGCGATTCTGTTTTTCGCTGTCCCGGTTCGCTCGCTGCAGGTAAACTGGCACCAGCGCGACAGGTCCGGAAACTACGTCGCGTGGGACTACTCGTACAACATCCTGCAGACGTGCGCCGAGAATGCTATTCTCTTCACCAACGGGGACAATGACACGTTCCCGCTCTGGTACCTACAGGACGTAGAGGGGATTCGGCGGGACGTTCGAATCGTCAACCTGAGTCTCGTCAACACCCCCTGGTACATCCAGCAGATGAAGGACGAACCCTACTACGAGGAAGCCGAGCCGGTCCCGATCAGCCTGTCCGATGCCCGCATTGCGGACATTCAGCCGGTCGCGTGGGAGCCGCGTGAGATGAGGCTTCCCGTGACGCCCGCGGCGATCGAGAATTACGGGGTCACGGACTCGGCGGTCATCAATGACGGGAGCATCACCTTCATGATGAACAACACCGTTCAGTTCGGCCAGGCGAAAGCCATTCGGATACAGGATATCATCGTGCAGGATATCGTCTACACAAATCAGTGGAGGCGGCCCATCTATTTCGCCGTGACCGTCGCCCCGGACAGCAAGATAGGGCTGGATGATTATCTCTGGTTTCACGGTCTGGCCTGGCGGCTGGAACCGCGTAAGATTCCGCCGAGGGATCTCGGGATGGCCCCCGAGGTGGTTGAAGCGAATCTATTCAATGATCCGGAGACGTTCTCGCGGACCCCGCAGTACGGCTACCTGTACCGGAGAATCGGCGATCCGGATGTCTACTTCGACGAGAATGCCTCCCGCCTCATGTTGAACTACCGTTCGGCATTCATCCGGCTTGCGATGTACTATGGAAATATCGAGAACGAAAGCGAACGGGCCGTGGAAATCCTTGACCGGATGGAAGAGTTGATACCCGGGTCAAAGGTTCCTATGGCCTGGGAACTCGAGTCGGACGTTATGAGTTTCTACAACCGGATGGGGCGGAGAGACAGATTTGACGAGTACGCCGCGAGGCTGGAAGAGCATATGCAGAGGCTCATCGAGAGCGGGCAGTTCAATCCCGGGTCCTACTACAACCCGTACAGGGTTCTCCTCGAGATCTACGAGGTCAAGGGAGACTACGCAGAGATGCTCGATCTCCTCAAGAGCCTGTCGGTCATCTATCCAAACGATCCCAACCTGCAACAGAGGATCGCCGCCGTCAAGGCGATGCTGGACGCGCAGCGCTCTCCGGAACCGGACACGCTGGAACGGGGAGGGTAGGCAACACTGTGAAGCGTGCCCTCATTACAGGCGTAACGGGCCAGGATGGGTCCTACCTGGCGGAACTTCTGCTGGCCAAGCGTTACAGAGTGTTCGGGATGGTGCGCCGCTCCAGCACGGAGAACTTTGAGCGGATAGAGCACATACGCGACCGGATCACCATCGTCCAGGCGGACCTTCTTGACCAGCTCTCCCTTATCGAGGTCCTCGAAAATGCGGACCCGGACGAGGTCTACAATCTTGCCGCTCAATCTTTTGTCCCGACATCCTGGAACCAGGCTGCGCTCACCGGCGAATTCACCGCCCTTGGCGTGACAAAAGTCCTGGAAGCGATCAAGCTCGTCGACCGGAAAATCAGATTCTACCAGGCAAGCAGCAGCGAAATGTTCGGGAAAGTCCTCGAGACACCCCAGAACGAACTGACGCCGTTCTACCCGAGGAGCCCCTACGGTGTTGCGAAGGTCTATGGTCATTTCATCACGGTGAATTACCGTGAAAGCTATGACCTGTACGCCGTGTCGGGGATTCTCTTCAATCACGAGTCACCACGTCGCGGCCTGGAATTCGTCACGAGAAGAATCTCGGACGGCGTCGCCCGTATCAAACTCGGGCTGGCGAAGGAGCTGCGGCTGGGGAATCTGAACGCGCGGAGAGATTGGGGGTTTGCCGGCGACTACGTGAAGGCTATGTGGGTGATGCTGCAGCGCAAGGAGCCTGAGGACTTCGTCGTTGCGACCGGCATCGCGCACACCGTACGAGAATTCGTGGCGATCGCTTTCGATCATGTGGGTCTGGACTGGCGCAAGTATGTAAAGGTGGACCGCAGGCTCTTCCGACCGGCGGAGGTGACTCAGCTCCTGGGAGACGCAACGAAGGCGCGGAATGTCCTGAAGTGGAAACCGACCGTCGGTTTTGACGGACTGGTGAAGATGATGGTTGACGCTGATCTGAAGCGACTGCGCCCGCAGAGGAGAAAGAGATAGGCCCGATGCGGGTTCTCGTCACAGGCATAGACGGTTTTGTCGGCAGTCATCTGGCAGAGTTCCTGCTCGGAGTGGAAGGCGCGGAGGTCTGCGGGACAGTACTTGAAGCGGTGGCGGGGCCCAACATAAGCGGAATCGCGGCGGATGTTCGACTCGAGAAAGCAGACATCCGCGACGCGGAAAGAGTCCTGGAGGTCTTTCAGGATGTCCGACCCGACAGGGTGATCCATCTCGCAGCACAGGCGTTCGTGCCCGCCTCCGTCCAGGATCCCAGCTCCACGGTGCAGGTGAATGTCTTCGGGACGGTCTCCGTTCTGGAGGCTGCGCGCAGAATGGGAGAGGATGGGGGTGCACCCCCGGCCGTTCTCATTGTCAGCTCCGGCGAGGCCTACGGAAAGGTGCCTCCCCATCGCCAGCCGATCACCGAAGAGTCTCCGCTGCAGCCTCAGAACCCCTACGCCGCAAGCAAGGCGAGCGCAGAACTCATCGCGCGCGCGTACCGGCATACCTACGGGCTGAACGTGCTCATCGCTCGGCCGTTCAACCATGCCGGCCCCCGACAGGGCCCATCATTTGTTACCTCGGAATTCGGTCGCTGCTTTGCAGAGATTGCGTCGGGGAGGTCGCCGGCGCGGCTTCGTGTGGGCAACATCGAAGCGGAACGCGATTTCACGGACGTGAGAGACGTCGTAAAGGCGTACTGGGCGCTGTTCGACCAACGCTCTGCGGAAGAGGTTTTCAACGTCTGCTCGGGTCATGCCTACCCGATACGCGAGGTCATCACCCTCTACGAAGAAATCACCGGGATCAAAGTTGAGATCGTACGTGGGGACGAGAAGGCCCGCCCGTATGACACATTGCTCATTGTCGGGAGCAACGAACGTCTCCGCCTGGCTACCGGGTGGTCGCCCGCGGTGGCGTTTCGAGATACGCTTCGCGATGTGTTCCTCCACTGGCGAGAGCAGATAGCGCAGGGGTCATGAACATTCTCGTGGTCAACTGGCAGGACATCAGAAACCCGAACGCGGGCGGAGCAGAAGTACACCTGCACGAGGTGTTCTCCAGGATCGCGGGGATGGGCCATCGGGTGACGCTCTACTGCAGTTCGTTTCCGGGAGCGCCGCGTGAGGAGACCATAGACGGGATGCATATCCTCCGCGAGGGGGGAAGATATGTCTTTAACCTTCGTCCGTTCCTGGCGTACCTGAGGCATTTTCGACACAGCCCGTACGACGTAGTCGTCGATGACCTGAACAAGATCCCGTTCTTCCTTCCCGCTTACGTCAACGAGCCGGTCTGCTGCGTCACACACCACCTTTTCGATACCAGCATCTTCCGCGAAACAAACGCCGCCCTCGCGTCCTACGTGTATCTCATGGAACGGTCCGCAATTGCGTTCTACTGCCGTCGGCGTGTTCCCTTTGTCGTCGGATCTCCCTCCACAAAGGAGGAGCTGGTTCAGCGGGGGTGCCGGGCTGAAGACGTCACCGTCGTGAACTATGCGGTGGACCATGCGACACACCGCAGGACCGGTGTCCCGAAAAGCGCGGTACCACTGATCGGGTACTTCGGTCGGCTGAAACGCTACAAGAGTGTTCACCACCTGCTTGAAGCTCTTCCCGGCGTCGTGGCCGAGGTGCCTGACCTGAGAGTGATGATAGTGGGAGAGGGTGATGATCGCCCACGTCTCGAGGCGATCGCCCGGGAGAAAGGTCTCTCGCGTCTGGTGGAGTTTACCGGTTACGTCTCGGAAGAAAGGAAGATGGAGCTGCTTCAGCAGATGTGGTGCAAGGTCATGACCTCCTCCAAAGAGGGATGGGGTCTTACAGTACTGGAGGCAAATGCATGCGGAACCGCCGTCATTGCAAGCAGGGTGCCGGGGCTCAGGGACGCAGTCCGGGACGGGGAGACGGGGCTTCTCTACTCATACGGGGAAACTGCGGAGCTGGCCGAAAAGACTATCCGTCTGCTGAAGGATCGTGCCTACCGGGAAAGACTTTCCACAGAGGCCCTCCATTGGTCCAAAACGTTCACCTGGGAGAGGGCCGCGGAGGAAACGCTCGATGTGCTCAAGAAAGTGGGCTCGAGGACCTCATCGCCGTGACCGGCCCATCATTCTCTTCAGCAGCTGGATCTGACCCGCATGATAGAGATCGTGGGCGGCGATTCCCCGAATGAGCATGCCGGTTGCCGTGCTACCGCCGGGGATCGTTTTGCCGAGATCAGAGGACTTGATCCGTGCGATCGCATCTCTCAACGTCCTGTGTTGCTCGGCCAGAAGAGCGACATCCGCCTGCCACTGTTTTTGATCGGTTGGATCTGATCTTTCGAACCAGTCGCTTCCCGGGAGGGGAAAAGAACCCCGCTTTCCGCCCGTCAACCTGCGGTACACCGTGTATTTCCAGTAGGCGGCGTGCACGGTAATCTCCCAGATGTTGTGTCGGCCGGGCCGGGCCCTCCAGGCTGCTTCTCCGGTCGAGAGTCCGCGAATGGAGCCGCGAAGGTTCGTCCCGTGCCAGGATCTGCGGTCAAACGCTTCGTCGATGATGTCCAGAAGCAATGCGGTCTCAGTGCTCATGAGTTTTCCCCGCGTATTCGTGATGTGAGAAGTTGGACACACTCTGCGGGCCCGGTCGCCACGGAGGTGGACAACATCGGGTCCGGGCGCCCTTCCCTTTCCATTTCGTCTTTCATTGTCTCCAGCAGCCCCTGCCAGAATGATCCCAGGAGGAGAATCGGTTTACGGTCCACCATCCGCTTATTGACCACCTCCCAGGCCAGGGCAAGCTCGAGAAGTGTGCCGGTTCCCCCCTGGAGCACGACGTAGGCATCGCCAAGCGAGAGGAGCTTCTGGAGGCGGTCAAAGAGTGAGCCTGTGGTGAGGGTTTCCTCTACCCAGGGGTTCGGCCTCCTGTCTCCGAACACCGTGCAGGTGATGCCGATGATGCGGATGCCGCTTTTTCCGGAGATCTCCTTTTCTCTGGCCGCACCCCGCGCCGTCGCCTCCATCGTTCCGCCATACCCCCCGTTGCAGATGCTGAACCCGGCGGCCGCAAGCCGGCGCCCGAGCTCCTCGGCGACGGAGTATTCCTCTGAACCCTCAACAGGTCTCGAACTCCCGAAGAGCGTGACAACGGGGTGGTCGTTCATCAGTTCAGAAACTCCCAGGAGATACCGATCCTCAGCGCGCGATCCAGCGCGGGAAAGAACGGGGTGGCAAAGTACTGCGCCCCGGAGAGGTTTTCCCACATGGCGTATACATAGGCGTCCCCGATGTGCGCCGTTAGAAAGAAATCTATCGAATACCCGGGGCCGATGGGCTCTGCATCACTGAGCACGTAATAAAGGGTTTCCGGGTTGAAGAGCTCTCCACGCGAGGAGGCGAGGTATCTTCCACGGAAACCAGTCTTGAGTTCAAGTCTTCCCTCCAGGAGGGAATCCCAGAAGTAGATGCCTCCGTTCCCGAAAAACTTGGGGTACACATCCCGCACTCCCTCACCCTCTTCCTTCTGTTCAATCCAGCCGCCGGTCCCTTCCGCGTAGATGAATCCGATTCTGAGACGGAGGGTCGCTTCGATCCCCCGTGTCCTCAACCAGGTGCCGTTGAGAATGGTGTATCCCGGGAAGACGAATCGCTCCTCCACGGGGGTCAGGAGGATGGGCTTGTCCACCTTTCTCTCGAAAATGGTCAGTTCATACCCGGCCCACCCGCCGATGTCCCCGCGGGCTCCGCCCTCGAAAAGGAGGTGTTTTTCCGCCTCTAGGGGTTCGACCCGCGTAACGGTACTGTCGGTCCAGTAGAGTTCGGGGTAGTTTGGATTGCGACTTGAACGGGAACCTCCAGCGTAGAGGGTCACGAACGGGGCGAGGGTGAGTGAAGCATCAAGACCATACCCGATCGCGTCTTCGTTCAGAAAGCGATCATACCTGGCGAACCCCGCGACGGTTCCGATCTCCCCGAGCACAAGTTCTTCCTTCGCCCAGAGGGCCCCGTTGACGTTCCTTCTCCGACCGAGATTCGGGCTTCCTTCGATCTGACGCAATTCGATGCTTCCGCCAAATGCGAGGCGATGAAGGTCGCTCTGCACATTCTGGGTAAAGACCCCACCCATCCAGGAAGACGTGTGGTCCGCGCTGATGTATATCCCGTTCGGGTCAGACCGGTTTTCTTCGTCGCGGTACTCCCTGAGATTCCGGGAGTAGTAGAACGTCAGTGCCGACACATTTTCCGCGCCGAGAAAGGTGCCGACGAGAGACAGGTCCACGTCGTGCCGGCTGATCTTTTCGTATGAGTCCAGGTTCACCACCGTTGTGCGCACGGGGGAGAAGTAGTCCTCAGGAGAGGTCACCCTCGTATCCACGCCGCCGTTCATATCGGTCCGCGTGCTGGTGAAGTATTCGGAGAGAACGACGTGGAGTGTCGGGAGCAGGGTGTAGCGCAGTTTGGCTCTCACGTTCCACGCTGCGTGAGAGCTGTTGGCGTAGCGACCATCCATGGTCTGCGTCTGGAACCCGAGCATGAAGTTGAGACCGCGGACGACGTTCTGACTGTAGGTTCCGTCGGCGTACAGGTACCCGTAGGCCGACTCAGAGTAGTCCACTTTGGTGAACGGGACGACGTTGTCATAGTTTTTTGTGACCACGTTCACCGCTCCCCCTGCGCTGTTGAAACCATAGAGAAAAGCGCGGGGTCCCGTAATGGGTTCGATGCGTTCCGCGTACTCGGAAGACATGTGAAAGAGGTTGTAGATTCCGGAAGCGGGGTCATTCAGGGTTCTCCCGTTTGCCAGGACCGAAACGCTGCGCCAGTCCGCCCCGCGGTTGTTGATCTGATTGTACTGCCCGGCGCTGTGCTGGTTCCGCACAAACACTCCCGGGATGTTCTCGAGAAGGTCGCCGATGTAGCGGTAGTCAAGCCAGTTTTGCCGGGTGTGTGTGATCAATCTCGTCGTATCGCGCGAGCGATCAATGGATCCAACGGCGGACGGTGGGGTGAAGCGAGGTCGGAGGGTGTCGGGCTTCGACTCCAGGCTGTCGGCGGGGTCGGTGGCCGCGTGGGAACTGCCGCTGGGGGCCACGCAGAGCAGAATCCCGTAGATGAAGAGACGCGACCGCAACGTGGCCAATCCTATTGCTCGCCGACGCATTGTGCTGCAAATATATCCAGAAGCGATTGGAGAAGCAAGGAGGGAGGGCACGTACGCAACGCGCGGGCAAGGGGGGGATGGAGACTCATTTTGCCGCAAAACCGGGAGGGGTGAGCGCCGTCTGATATCCCACTGACGCCAGGTGTTGCAGAGCCTCCCGCGCCTTCCGGCTCTCGGTGAACATTCCGAAGACCGACGACCCGCTCCCCGACATGAGGGCAAAGACAGCCCCGTTCTCGTAGAGAGTTTGTTTGATATGCCGGATTTCCGGATGGGCGGAGAAGACGGCGGGTTCGAAATCGTTTTGCACCTCTTCACGCAAACGCGAGGGGTCGTCCATACCCGCCATGACGAGGGTCTTCAGGTCGGTCTTCCACACCTGGCCCGCCGGTCCGACCTGCCGGTACGCCCAGGCTGTTGAGACACTGATACCCGGGTTACAGAGGAGAATGGTGTAGGGGACACCAAGGTCGAAATACTCGAGGATTTCTCCGCGGCCTCTGGCGTGAGCGACACCGCGCCCGAGGAAATACGGGACGTCCGATCCAAGCTCCAACGCAAGGCTGAAGAGCGCCGCCTCATCGATCGCACGTCCCCAGAGACGGGGCAGTTCGCGTAGCAGGAGCCCTGCATCCGCACTTCCTCCACCCAGACCGGCGCCGAGGGGAATGCTCTTGTGAATCATGATATCTGCACCGTCTGTGACACCAAGGTGATGCTGGAGAACCTGCGCGGCCTTGTAACAGATGTTGTCTTTCCCTACGGGGACAGCGGGATCAGTGCTGGACACGTTAATTCTGCCCGCCGGTCGGAACAGGATTTCGTCGTAGAGGTTAACGCGATGGAAGATTGTCTCTATCTCGTGATAACCATCGGGTCGCCTGTCCGCTATGCGAAGTCCGATGTTGATTTTTGCGTACGCGCGCTGCATGATGAGACCGTCCCTCACTGCAAATGCACTGGGCAATATACGCCTGCGGGTGGTAGAATGCAAAACGTGCACCGGTGGCTCCCGGTGTCGAGCTTCTTTGATTCTCGACCCCTTTTTTGTATCTTTGACCGATATGGTCCGTTGATTTTTCCACGTGCGGAGCCCGCGTGAATGGCGCTTACCCTGCCGAAACTTCCGCTCCATAAAAAGATCCTTCTCGCACTTATCCTCGGAGCTGCCTTCGGGGTTCTCTTCAGCGTGAGTACGACCGAGCTGGTTATCAGCCACCGGGAGCCGGATGGCACGCTCCGGAGTGAGGTGGTCGAGGAGTGGGATTCCTTTGACTTCGTGGAGAGCCGGTCGGACAGCGTCCTCGCCTCCTTCGGAGGAGACGAGCAGCTCGCCATCCTTGCGTATGTCAGGAGCATCCCTTCGCCGGATCGGAGGGGACTTTCTGTCTGGGTAGGGTGGAAGCATGGCGACGAAAACGACGCTCCGGCATCGGTCTCAAGGCGATTCGATCACCTTCTGACGATCGAGAAAGTCAGGACCCTCGCCGTGGTGATCAAACCGCTGGGGACGCTGTTCATCCGGCTGCTGATGTTTGTGGCTGTTCCTCTTGTCATCTCATCGCTCATCGTCGGCGCATCCAGCCTGGGTAACCTGCAGAAGGTGGGGCGGATTGGAGCGAAGACGGTCCTCATATACATGGCGACAACGACTGCTGCAATCGCTGTAGGGCTGGTTCTCGTGAATCTCGTTCAGCCCGGCGCGCAGCTTGCCGAGGCGGCTCGCGAGAAGCTGATGGTGGAGTACCAGGGGAATGTTCATACCGCCATCGAGCAGGGAACCGCAATCGATATCATTGACACCCTGGTGAACATCGTTGCTACAAACCCGTTCGATGCCATTGCCAACGGCCGGATGCTCCAGGTGGTTTTCTTTGCACTGATGGTTGGCGTTAGCCTGACGGCCATTCCAAGGGAGAGGGCGGCGCCGGTGGTGGGATTCTTCGAGGGATTCAGCGATTTGATGATCCGCATGGTGGGGCTGATCATGCGGATTGCGCCGTACGGCGTGTTCGCGCTCATCGCGGCTACGGTAGGGGAGTTCGGTTTCGAGATCCTGCACACGCTGGCATGGTACGCGGGAACCCTGATCGTGGGCTTTCTCTTTCACCAGCTGGTAACGCTGGGGACTCTCGTGCGCGTCCTCGGGGGATTGAACCCGGTGCGTTTCTTCCGTGCCATGCGTCCGGTTATGCTCATCGGGTTCAGTTCCAGTTCCAGTGCGGCAACCCTCCCGGTCAACATGGCCACATGCAGACGGGAGCTTGGGGTACCCAAGCACATCACGAGCTTCGTGCTCCCGCTGGGTGCGACGATCAACATGGACGGGACGTCGATGTACCAGGCGGTGGCTGCTGTGTTCATTGCCCAGGTGTATGGAGTAGACCTTGGTCTGAGTGCCCAGCTCACAATCCTCCTGACTGCGGTACTGGCATCCATAGGGACAGCCCCCGTCCCGGGTGTTGGTCTCATCATGCTCATCATTGTCCTTCGCTCGGTGAACATCCCCGAGGAAGGGATTGCTCTCATACTCGGAATCGACCGGATCCTGGACATGTGCAGAACCGTTGTCAACGTCACCGGAGACGCCGTGGTCGCAATTATTATGGGAAAGCAGGAGGGTAACGTGCAAGAACCGGAGGCGGAGGCGGCATGAAAGTTCCTATCCAGAAGTTTGCAATTGGCGACACTGAACAGCTCGTCCTGTTTGCAGGCCCGTGCGTTGTCGAAAGTCGGGAGCTGGTTCTGCGAACCGCCGAGGCTGTGCGGAAGACGGCTGACCGGCACGAAATGCCGCTGGTGTTCAAATCTTCGTACCGGAAGGCCAACAGGACGAGCGGGGAATCCTTTGCCGGGATGGGAATGGACGAGGCACTCGACGTCCTAAAGGAGGTACGAACTGAGATCGGTCTCCCGGTTCTGACGGACATTCATGCTGCGTCGGAGGCGGGACCTGCCGCCGAGGTTGCCGACATTCTCCAGATTCCGGCCTTCCTCTGTCGGCAGACAGACCTGCTTCACGCAGCGGGGAAGACAGGTCGTGTCGTCAACATCAAGAAGGGGCAGTTCATGGCTCCAGAGGATATGAGACACGCGGCGGCCAAAGTTGTCGATACCGGAAATTCCAATATTCTTCTCACGGAGCGCGGGACAACGTTCGGGTATCACAACCTCGTCGTGGACATGCGTTCACTCAAGATCATGCGGGAGACCGGGTTCCCGGTTGTGCTGGACGCCACTCATTCGTTGCAGCTTCCCGGGGGGGACACGGTGGCGGGTCGGTCCGGCGGGCAACCGGAGTTCGTTTTCACCATCGCCCGGGCGGGTGTCGCCGCGGGGTGTGACGGCCTCTTTCTGGAAGTTCACCCCGATCCTGCGCGAGCTCTGAGCGACTCGGCGAGTCAGCTCAGGCTCGACTTTCTGGATTCTCTCCTGGGTCAGGTCAAAGCGATTGATGCGATCGTCAGGCAATGGTAGGTCAAGGGGCGTTCCCGCGCGCATTGCGTCCGAAGGAACGGGACATCATCGAGTCAGTTCTTCCGGTCTATCGGCCAGGATATCGAGATCTGCGTGAGATGATCGGGAGGATGGTCGTGCTGGGGGAGGGACGCCGCGGACCCGGAAATATCATCCTTGGATTCGCTCCTGATGATCCTGACCTGTCGTCTCCACTCTCCTCGGTGGTGGCATTTGGGGTGGTTGAGACCACTCGGGACGTATATTCCGTGACCGTGCGGAAATGTACGGGCAACCAGATTGACGTGGAGATCGTATCATCGAGGGGAGAAGCGATCCCCGACCATTTCGAAGAAAAGGGACGGTGGACCTACTCCAGCTGGGCGCCCGGGAATCCCTCTCCCTGTTCGGGTGAAACCGTCCGCGAGGTCTCGGTGGATGAATCTGTCACGCTTGCAATCGCCCCGGGAGAACGGCGCCTCTGGATTCATGATCGGTCAACGGGAATGGTGCATCCGATACCTGTGACAAACTACCACAATGAGTTGATGATCCATCGGCGTGTCCGTGATCCGGAGATTGCGCTGGACTCCCGGCTCTTTTTTGCGGACCCGGATGCGTATAGTGACGAAGAACTCCGGGATGCGTTCATCACGTACAACGTGCTCAGGCATCGGGTCGAAATCCGCCCGCGGGAGCGTCATTCAACCGAGAGGTCACTTCGAGCGCATGTGCGCTCTCTTTTTCGGAGGAAGAAGCTACAATGAGCAACAAAGAGGGAAGCATCGAAAAAGGGCGGGAGGTCATCCGGATCGAAGCGGAAGCGGTTGCCGCTCTTGCCGAACGAATAGGGGATGATTTCGCACAAGCGGTGGATCTCCTCTCGGAGTGCACCGGGCGTGTTATCGTGACCGGGGTGGGGAAATCAGGGATCATCGCACGCAAAATAGTCGCAACGATGAATTCCACGGGGACGCCTTCCGTCTTTCTTCATCCCAACGACGCAGTCCACGGAGATCTGGGGATCGTGCGCGAGGGCGACGTGGTTGTCTGCCTTTCCAAGAGCGGAAACACAACAGAGATGAATACGCTCCTCCCGATGTTCAGGAGGATTGGCGTTCCGATCATTGCACTGGTGGGAAACCTCAACTCCCTTCTGGCGAGAGAATCGACGGTTGCACTGGATGTGTCGGTCAGGGAAGAAGCGTGTCCGTACGATCTTGCTCCGACGTCCTCCACCACGGCGGCCCTGGTCTTGGGGGATGCACTCGCGATCGCGCTCCTGCCCCGGCGGCAGTTTACCAGGGAGGATTTTGCTCTCTATCACCCCGGGGGCACCCTTGGCAGACGACTGGTACTCAAAGTCGACGAGTTGATGGCGACGGGGGAGAGAGTTCCACGGGTGTCTCGTGAGGTGCCGCTGCGGGATGCCATAGTCGAAATGACATCCAAACGTCTAGGCTGTACGCTGGTCGTGGGTCCGGGCGGCACGCTGGAAGGGATCCTTACCGATGGTGACCTCCGGCGACTGCTCCAGAGGGAGGGTGACATCTCCAGGCTCACCGCGGCGGCGGCGATGACGCGACATCCCAAAACTGCCCGGCAGGGGTTACTTGCCGTGCTCGTTTTGCAGGAAATGGAGCGGTACAAGATCACGCAGATGATCGTGGTGGACGGTTCCGATAAACCCGTGGGGATAATCCATATGCACGATCTCGTCAATGCCGGGCTGAGCTCTGAAGAGGCCCCGTGAGATTCCTGCCTGTGATACTGGTTCTGGGGATCTTCGGCTGTGAGGGAAAGGTGCGGCCCTCGGTTGTTCCTCTTTCGACGAAGGATCCCCCGTCGCAGGAGAGCTGGAGGAGTACGGTGATCTTCTCGGATTCAGCGCGGGTGAACGCGATACTCTGGGCAGGGCATATTGCCGTCTACGCGGAAAGAGAGTACACTCTGCTGGATGACAGCATCCATGTCGATCTGTTTGACCGTTCGGGGAACCACACCTCGGTTCTCACCGCCCGGCGGGGAAAGGTCGAGGACCGGACACGAGACTTTGAGGCGTATGAGAACGTGGTCGTGACTTCGGACAGCGGCACCATTCTGAAAACCGACCGTCTTTTCTGGGACGACTCTGAGGGAAAGATCCACACAGACGCTTTTGTGGAGATCATCTCACCGACCGAGCATATACGCGGGCACGGGTTCGTCAGCGATCAGAGTCTCAAACAGTACAGGATCTTCCGGGTGACAGGTGAGTCCGTTGAAAACCAGTGACCCTTTGTCAATGCGAATTGGCCTTGGAGCCCTCCTCTGCCTGCTTCTCTCTTCGCCGTCAGGTGCGCAGGAGAGCAAGGTCATTGTCCTGGAAAACGCCGACAGTCTTGTCGGGAAGATTCTCGACGGAGAGGATGCGCGGGAGCTCATCGGGAACGTCCGCGTGAGGCAGGGAAACCTCCATATCACGAGTGACCGGGCTTTACAGATGCTCGCGCGCGGGACAGTCTACCTGGACGGACAGGTTATGCTGCGCGATGACAGCGTCACTATTACTGCGCCGCGGGTCATCTATCACCGGGACGAGCGTGAGGCGGAGGCGTTTGATGGGGTGCGTCTCGATGATGGACGGGCCGTTCTGACCGCACAATACGGCCGATATCAGATGGATTCGGGGACGGCATTCTTCGTGACGGACGTGGTCGTGGAGGACAGCACGTCCACTGTCACGGCAGACAGTCTCACCTATCTGCGCCTGGAATCCCGCGCCCTTGGCTCCGGGCACGTCGCAGTACACAGCAAGACCGACGACGTCACGGTATACGGTGGCTATCTGGACCATCGTTCCTCCGGGCGCTTCAGCAGAATGACCCGGATGCCCGTTCTCGTCCAGCGAGACACAGCGGCCCCGGGTGGCGCGGACACTCTCGTTGTGCGGAGCAGGGTCATGGAGTCGTACCGGGACAGTCTTCGCCGCTTCGTCGCTTTGGACAGCGTCCGGCTCGTCCGTTCAGATCTTGCCGCCATTGCGGAGACCGCGACCTTCTTTATCGACGGTGACAGCATGCAGCTTCGCGGTTCGCCGGTGATATGGTATGGTGAGACCCAGGTGTCGGGTGATTCGACCGATATCTATCTGGAGGACCGGAGGCTTCGCCATATGAAGGTCAAGGGGGATGCGTTTACGATCTCCCGCGGTGATCCTGCGCATCCCGAGCGGTTTGACCAGCTGACGGCTGACACTCTGGATCTGTTCTTCGCAGAGGGGAAAGTCATACGGGTTCAGGCCGATCGGCGGGCGACAAGCGTGTATCACATTTACGAGGACAGTCTCGCCAACGGAGTCAACAAATCGAGCGGGGACCGCATCCTGATGGACTTTGAGGAGGGGAGGGCCTCGTCCATCACCATCTTTGGTGGTGTCGAGGGGCAGTACATCCCGGAGCCCCTGCTGGTCCACAGCGTTCAGGAGTTCAGGATCCCCGGGTTCCGATGGCGCGAGAACCGACCAACGATGGATATGATCGGATGGCCATGGAAGAAGACCGAAGCCGAAAACAAGTGAGGGTTCTCAGATCCGAGAATCTCGTGAAACGGTACAAGAACCGGACCGTCGTCAACGATGCAAGTGTGGCGGTCAGACAGGGGGAGGTGGTAGGTCTGCTCGGCCCGAACGGAGCCGGAAAGACAACGACCTTCTACATGATCGTGGGGATGATACGGCCGAACGAGGGGAAGGTCTTTCTGGACGACGAAGAGATCACGACGATGGCTATGTATCGACGGGCGAGGCTGGGGATCGGGTACCTGCCGCAGGAAGCCTCCGTTTTCAGGAAGATGACGGTTCGAGAAAACATCATGGCGGTGCTGCAGATGATGGATCTTCCGCAGACGGATCGGACTGAACGCTGCGACCGGCTGATGAGCGACTTCAACATTGCCCATCTCGCTGCGAGCAAGGGCTACATGCTCTCCGGGGGGGAGCGTCGGCGCACGGAAATCGCGCGTTCACTTGCGACGGATCCGAAATTCATCCTCCTTGACGAGCCTTTTGCGGGGATCGACCCGATAGCGGTTGAAGACATCATGAAAATCGTATCAAACCTGAAGCAGCGGAACATCGGAGTCCTGGTGACTGACCACAACGTCCACGAGACGCTCTCGATCACCGACCGGGCATACTTCTTGTTCGAGGGCCGGATTCTGAAATCGGGAACGGCGGAGTCTCTGGCAAACGACCCGGAGGCGCGCAAACTCTACCTCGGGGAAAAATTCCGGCTTGACCGCTACTGAGGGGCCGGTGTACCGTACCCGGCGTGATCGCGTTGAAATGTGAGGACTCGAGCGGCTGCGTATGTACCATCTGGAGGATCCATGAAACTTTCACTATCCCTGCTCCTTGGCCTGCTGCTCTTTTCGACCAGCCCTACCGTCTCTCAGAACAAGCAAGACCAACGATTGGAGTCCGGCCCGGACGCTGTGACCGTGAGAGGCTACATCCTGGATGCGATGTGTGGAGATGTTCTGGCAAAGAAGCAAAAGGATCTCATGCAGAAAGCTTCGAAACACACACGGAAGTGCGGGCTTGCGGAGGCGTGCGCCGCTTCGGGCTACGGTGTCTTTACCGAAGGACGGTGGGTGAAATTCGATGCGGAGGGGAACAAACTTGCCAAGGCCGCACTGGAGAAGAGTACGAAGGAGAGGGATCTGCTCTTTTCGGTGACAGGTCAGATGAAGGACGGCCTCCTCGCGGTTGCGACAATCACCGAAGTCCGGCCGGAAGAGATGGAGAACGACGCCCCGTATCGTCAGGGCTAGGGCCTGGGCCTTGCCTCTTTATTTCTCCGAGGATGCTTCTCCCTTGGAGGAGGGAGCTGGTTTTGGCTTGTCTTTCTTCTCGCTTTTTTCGTCTGATTTCGCATCTCGTCCTCCCGGCATCGAACCCCTCTTGTAGTCGGTAAGATAGAATCCTGTTCCCCTGAAGATGAGGCCGGCTCCAGTTCCCAGGACGCGGAGAAGGCTGTCCCCGTTGCAGCTGGGGCAGCGAACCAGAGGTGGTTCGGTCATGGACTGAAACTCTTCAAGCTCGTGGCCGCAGGCTTCGCACTGGTATTGATACGTGGGCATCGATCTCTCGCGTTGTGACGTGTTACCTCAAGTTCCCGAGTCCTTCGCTGATGCGGGCAAGACCTGATTCCAGCTGATCGCGTGCACCTCCAAACGACAACCGCAGAAAACCATCCTGGCCGAACGCCGAGCCCGGCACGACGGCGACACGATTCTCCTCCAGCAGGTACCGCGCGATGTCCGAAGAAGTCTTTATCGGTTTTCCCCTCCACTCTCGTCCAAGGAAGGCGTCCACGTTGAAGAACGCGTAGATGGCGCCCTCGGGAAGGAGAACTCCGACATCGTCTATCCCCCTGAGCGAACGGTAGACGAGATCCCGCCTCTCCTGGAGCTCCGAGACCATCCGGATGACATCATCCCGGCATTCGCGAAGCGCTGTTATGGTCGCAAACTGAGCGATAGAGTTTGCGTTGGAGGTTGTCTGGCTCTGTACCTTTGCCGCCGCTTCCACAACTGCGCGCGGACCACCCATAAATCCGATGCGCCAACCGGTCATCGCATAGGCCTTGGAGACCCCGTTTACCGTGATCACCTGTTCGGCGACTCCTTCCAGAGATCCAATGCTACAATGGCGGTGCTCATCGTAGACCACCATTTCGTAGATCTCATCACTCACCACAAAGACCCCCGTCTCCCGCACGATTGCCGCTATCTCTTCACACACCTCACGGGAGTAGACCATGCCGGACGGATTTCCGGGTGAGTTGAGTATCAGCGCCTTTGTTCGGTGTGTGATTGCCTCCCGGATTCTTTTCGGGTCGGGGAGGAAACGATCGGTCATCGCTGTTCTGACAACGACGGGAACGGCCTGTATGAGCTTTGCCATTTCGGGGTAGCTGACCCAGTACGGGCTGATGATCACCACCTCGTCGCCCGGGCTACAGAGAGCCATGAGGGCGTTGAAGATGCTCTGTTTGGCTCCCGAGGAGACGAGGATCTGATCGCGCTCGAGGCGGATCCCGTTCTCCCTGGCAAACTTGAGTTGTATCGTTTCCAGGAGTTCGGCGGTTCCCTCGTTTGCTGTGTAGCGGGTGAGGTTATTCTGGATGGCCTTGCGTGCCGCCTCCTTTACCGCAGGGGGTGTGGGGAAGTCGGGTTCGCCGGCTGTGAGTGTGACGATGTCCCGCCCCTCTTGCCTGAGGCGCTGCGCCAGCGCGGTCAGGGCTAGCGTCTGAGATTGCTCGAGATCCCGGACTGTTGTCGAAAGGGGCCGCATCAAGGGATCTTGGACAGTAGTTTCCTTCTGACCATGGGCGGCACAAAATCTGACACGTCCCCGCCCAGCAGGGCCACTTCCCGGACAATGCCGGAATTCAGGTATGTGTACTTCTCGTCAGGCACGAGGAATACGGTGTCGATGGTTCGCTCCAGCTTTCTATTCGTGAGCGCCATCTGGAACTCGAACTCAAAATCTGACATTGCGCGGAGACCCCGTATGATGGCACCGGCCTTGTGTCTTCGGGCGTAGTCGACGATCAGGCCACTAAAGGCGTCCACCCGTATGCGGCGGTGGCGCCGGAAGACCTGTTTGATCATAGCATACCGTTCGTCATCGGAGAACAATGGGGTCTTCGTGGTGTTCTGGGCCACGAGGACGATAACACGGGAGAAGAGCTCCGCTGCCCGCTCGACGACGTCGATGTGACCATAGGTTATGGGGTCAAACGTGCCTGGATACACTGCGACGCGCTGTTTCATGGTTCCCTTTCGGGGTTGTTGGAGATCCCGCGGAAGAAGGTGACCCGCGTTCGCCCGAAATGCCGCTCGGGCCCGACGCGGTATGCGCTCGTGTCGGAGAATTCGCAATCCGGCGAATGTTCAATAACGAGAAAACCATGCTGACGGACGAGCTTACGTGAAAAAATCAAACCGGGGAGATCCTTCGTTCTTTCGTAGCCGTACGGCGGATCGGCGAACACCAGATCGTACTCTCCCTGTTCCTGTGTCAGGAATACGACACTGTCCATTGCGACGATTTCGACCTCCCCTTCACATCCCAGGGACCGGACGTTTTCCCGGAGGTACTGAACTGCGGAGGGGGAATTCTCGACGAATACCGCCCTGGCGGCCTCTCTGCTGAGGGCTTCGAGTCCGAGGCTGCCGCTCCCTGCGAAGAGATCGAGGACACGAATCCCGCTCAGGTCCATCCTGTGGCTGAGGATGTTGAAAACGGTCTCACGAACACGGCCGGTGGCCGGTCGTACCGAGTGGTCGCGTACCGTATCGATGGTTCTTCCCCCGTACAGGCCGGATATGATCCGCATGATTCAGCCCTCGCGCAACGCGACGCCGACCGTCGAGGCGAAACGGTAGGCCGGGGCGCGGAGATGGTCGGCCAGGCGAAGAGAGTCTGAGACGTTGACGTGTCGGAGGGGATTGAGCGCTTCGACGAGTGTGGAGCAATTGTGCCGGATTTCCACGAGGAGGTCCCTGTCCAGTTTCGGGCCGTACGTGGCAATCGCATGAATCCCTGTGTAATCGCGTGATATCGATGCGAACTGTTCAATGATATCCTTTTCCGTCCGGACGAGCCGGTAGCTGTACTCCTCGAGGTTCCCGCTGCGAATGAGGCTGACGTCAAGTCTGTCCTCTTTGAGACCGACGAGAACGAGGAAGCGGCGGGACGAATCCGGGTAGTTCGCTCGAAGGGCTGTCTCCGCGCTGAAATGGTCCACGTCCAGCACGTGCAACGTGAGACCATGGCGTCTGAGGATCGTCTCGACGAGCGCAGCGTCTCGCCTCCTGATCGAAACGCAGAGGTGTTCGCAGGGGGATTCCGAAGGATCGCGTTGCACAACGTGGGAAGCGGTCACAAAGTCAGACGGAGACGCATCGGGAAAGTACTGGCTCAGCTCCCAGGTCATCTGATCGGTCCGTTCGGACTCGTCGATGTCTGCCTCCATGGGAACGGTGTGCAAGAAAAGGAACGAGGTGTCGAGTGCCACCGAGACGTTCTGGCTCTGTGTACGGTTGACCTTGAGAAACGCCGAAAAGTACTCGTCGAATTGATGAAGGCCGAGATCGTCTTCAACGGTTGATCCGATGGGGATGGTATTCTCCCATTCGTCAATCGCGAGCAGCATGGGGGTGGGTCCCCCGTGGTCGATTTCCACCGCCTGCACGAGGTTAGTGAAGATGCTGAGACCTATCGTACGATCTGGTTCTGCCATGGGCGTGAATATCTGAAAATCGTCTACCTAAATCAAGGAGGTTCTTCCGATACCCTCGATCTCGGACCTGCTGTAATGAACGGGCGGACCCGCTCAAGTGTTTTGGGCCCGATCCCGCGAACGGCGGTGAGTTGGTCGACGTTGCGAAATGGCCCGTGCTCCATACGATGCCGGATGATGCGCTGTGCGTACTTCTCACCGATTCCCGGGAGGAGGAGGAGTTCTTCCTTCGAGGCTCTGTTGATATCGAGAATCCCCGCAAGAAATGGATCGGTCGGGCGGCGCTCCTGTGAAGAATCAACGTACGGGAAATCACTCCTGATACTATCCAGCATTCTACTTCGCGCAAGGAACAGGCTGTCCGACATCGTGTAGTCGAACCGGGATACATCCCCCCTCTGCGGCGGAGGAAAGGTCTTGCCATACCACCGGACGCCGAGGCCGACCAGGAACGTGCTGCCGAGAATGAGGATGACTTTGAGCTCGTTTCTGGTGAAACCGAGTTTCTCGTGAAGAAAGGAGAGAAATTTCATGTGACCACACCACCAACCGGTGGGAGGGGGCCCTCAGGTGTTGCGTCGGCACGCAGGTACTAAGAGAACAGCTTCCGCACCCGGGAAAGAAAGCTCTTGCTCGAGTTGGCCGAGGTGTCCCCCTCTTTTGGGTTGATATTCTCCGACTCCGCCAGCTGTTTGAGCAACGTCTTGTCGTGTGGAGTGAGTCGTGTCGGAACCCAGACGTTTACGCGCACGAGCTGATCTCCCCTGCCAAAGCTGTTCAGATGAGGGATGCCTTTATCTCGCATGCGCAGGATGCGTCCGGATTGGGTTCCGGGTTCGATGCGTAGGCGTGCGCGTCCGGTGAGGGTTGGCACTTCGATGTCGGCGCCAAGGGCCGCTTCCGGAAAACTCACAAGGAGGTCAAGAATGGCATCGGATCCGTTCCGCACAAAGACTTTGTGCGGCTCTTCTTCGATGACGACGATGATGTCGCCGGGGGGGCCTCCCCGGCGACCCTGGTTTCCCTGGCCGTGAAGCGGGATGTAGTTCCCCTCACTGACCCCGGCCGGGACAGTGACCTTGATGGTTGTGTCCCCCTGCACGCGTCCTTCCCCCCGGCAGGTGGGGCAGGGTTCCCGGACGATCTTCCCGTCGCCGTGGCAGTTCTGACACGTTGTGATATTGACGAACTGTCCGAACACCGACCGTGAAACCTGGCGCACCTCGCCCGAACCGCCACACACGGGGCATGTTTCCGTGGCCTTTGACGACTTGGCTCCGCTCCCCGTGCAGGTATCGCAGAGCTTCCACTTCTTCAAACGCAGTTTCTTTTCGACTCCGGTCGCGATCTCCTCAAGGGTCAATTTGAGCCGGATTTTCAGATCCGAACCGGGCGCCGCGGCGCCACGTCGTTGCCGCTGGCGTCCCCCGCCGCTGAACACGTCGTCAAAAATCGATCCGCCGAACCCCCCCCCGAAGATGTCGCTAAATGAGCTGAAGATGTCGTTTACGTCTGTGAAGGGGTGGAAATCCGTCCCCTTCATCCCGGCATGTCCGTACTGATCATAGCGCTGCCGTTTTGTGGGATCGCTCAGGACTTCATAGGCCTCCGCGGCCAGCTTGAACTTCTCTTCAGCCTGTTTATCGCCGGGGTTTCTGTCAGGGTGATGCTGGAGGGCGAGTTTCCGGTACGCTTTCTTGATGTCGTCCTGGTTTGCGTTTCTGGGGACACCCATGACTTCATAGTAATCCCGCTTATCCATTCGCCTCCTCGGTCTCCTGGGTCCCCGCAGCTCGATCATCCTGTTCGGGTTGCTCGGCACCCGAGGAGACGATCACCTTGGAATGACGCAGTACCTTACCGTTGAGCGTGTACCCGCGTTCGACCTCCTCCACGACAGTGTTCTTTGGGTGTTCCCCGTTCGGAACCTGCATCAGGGCATCGTGGTATTCCACATCAAACGGCTTCCCGACGGAGTCGAACGGTGCGAGGCCCTGGCTTTCCATTAGGGTCCCGAGCTTGTTCCGGATGAGTTCGATTCCCCTGTAGAAGGAGTCGGGGTCGGATTGATTCTTCCCGTGCTTGAGTGAGCGTTCCATGTCATCGAGGACGGGCAGGAGTAACAGCAAAAAATTCTCGTTGGCATTGCGAACGAGATTGGAGAAATCCTGATCGGTCCGTCGCTTGTAGTTTTCGAATTCCGCTGCTTTCCGCAGGAGCTGATCCCTGTACGTCTCGGCGAGTTTTTTTGCTTCGAGAAGTTCGGGATCAGGATCGCCCGGAGCGTTGGCGGCAATCTCTTCGGGGGTCGACGCCCGAGGTTGATCCTCTTTGGTTTCCTTGTTTTTCGTTTCTTCTCCCATCATTGCCTAGTCTTGTTGGAGAACATTTCCGATATAGTGCGCGCGACGAAATCCACAAGAGGGATCACCCGGTCATAGGGCATCCGTTTGGGCCCCAGGACGCCAATCGATCCCGCGACGTCACCCATGGAGTAGGTGGCTGTGATGACGCTGTAGGGCTCCAGTTTCTGCTCGTCGTTCTCCTTCCCCACCGTTACCTTGATATTTTCGACGTTCCCCTTGTGTTTCTGAAGCACGTGGATGAATATTTCCTGGTCGTTCATGAGCTCAATAACACTGCGGAAATCACTCGGGTTCACGAATTCAGGCTGCTGGACGAGGGCATCCGTCCCGCTGATGTGGATCGTATCGGCGGGGGTCGGCACAAAGAGTTTCTCGACGGAGTCGATGAACAACCGGATAAGCCCCGTCTGCTCGTTCTGAGCGTCTTTCACTCTTTCCACGAAACTGTCCCGAATGTCCTGGAGCGTGAGTCCGCTGAGCCTTTCGTTGAGGAACCGACTCAATTCCTCGAGCCGGTTGCGCGGTATCGCCGAGGAGACCTCCATCATGATTGTGCGGACGAGACCCGACTTGATGGAGATAATCACCATGAGCCTGTTGGAGCTGATCTGAATGAGCTCCAGCTTTTCGAACACTCCCGTGCTCAGTTGTGGGGAGGTCACGATAGAGAGTTGCCTGGATATCTTGCCGAGCAGCTTGGAGGATTCGCTCAGCATCTCCTCGATCTCCGGATGCAAATCCAGGTTGTCCCTGATCTCCTGCTGCTCCTTCTCTGAGATGGCCTCCTTTCGGATCAGCCAATCCAGGTAGAATCGGTATCCCAGATCGGTCGGGACCCTTCCGGCGGACGTATGGGGATGCCCGATATAGCCCAGCGCTTCGAGGTCTGAAAGGACATTCCGTATTGAGGCCGAACTCAGGCCCAAAACGTCTTCGTGCCGCTTGGAGATATATCGGGACCCGACCGGTGAAGCGGTCTCGATGAAGTCCTGGACCACGTAGCGGAGAACTGTACGTTCTCTCTTGTTGAGTTCTTCTCCCATCTGGCGGGGCCGTTCAAAAAATCCCTGGAATCTGGGTTCAAAGTACCAATTTTCCCCCTTTTTGTCAAGAAACGCAAGAATTGATGCGATTCCTCGTGACCGGTCACCAGGGGTCCCGCGTTTACGACCGCAAGCACCCGGCCATTCTCTCTGCTGCCAGCGTTTGTCGTGGAAAAAAGTGGTTCTCCCGGAGCGCGGCGATCTTGTTTCCCATATCCAGTTTTCGTAATGTAAGAATCAGTTCGGCTTCAGCGGGCGGGTGGCGTCACTGACCCGCATCCCCGAATGGGGCTGTAGCTCAGCTGGGAGAGCGCCTCGTTCGCAACGAGGAGGTCGTCGGTTCGATCCCGATCAGCTCCACACATCCAGGGAAATGTTTGCAGACGAGGTCAAGTCCTGCGCAACTGTACGTAGCTCAACTCCGCCAGGTCCGGAAGGAAGCAACGGTCGGTTACCGAACGTGTGACGCAGGGTAGCTTGGCCTCTTTTTGTTCCGGGTTGCAAAGTGTATGCATTTTTAGTAACTTAGGATGCTGCATCTCACTGAATTCATGAAGCGATTCGGTGCTACACCATATCAGGCGAATCGATCAACGAGAAGATAAAGCCAGAAGACGGGTACGATAAAGGCCATGACAATGTACAGAGAATGTCTCTCGTCGCTCCGCGAGAGCCTGCCTGCTTCGTTCCGACACTGTGGCAGCAATGCACATTCAGGAACTCACAACAGGTTGGAACAACAAGCAGGATATGAGGAAAGAAATCATCATCAATTCGACCGCCACCGAAACAAGGGTTGCGATAACAGAAGACAGCCGTTTGGCGGAACTCTTTGTTGAGACACCCGACAAGGAGAAGATGGTAGGGGACATCTACCTCGGCAGAATTGCCAAGGTGATGCCCGGAATAAAGGCAGCGTTCATCGATCTGGGATTGTCCCAGGACGGATTCCTCCATTTTTCCGATATCGGAAGGCGTTTCGAGGAATACAGCGCGATGATCGGAGAAGACGAGGCGGAGGAGGTGGATGACGTTGATCGAGAGAACGGCGCTGACTCCAGACTTGTTGCCGTAGAGACGCCGGAGAGAAACCGAAACCGCAGTTCCCAGCCGCAAGGCCCACCACCCTCATCACGATCACGCAGAAATGGAGGCTCAAACCGCCGGGGCGAGCCCCAGAACGAGCCTTCCCGGCCGGCCCGACAGGTTCAGCTCGAAAAGGGACAGGATATCATGGTGCAGGTCACCAAGGAGCCCGTCGGGAAGAAGGGAGTCCGGGTGACGTCAGAGGTCTCGATCGCAGGCCGCTTTCTGGTCCTTCTTCCGTTTGACGGTAAGGTGGGGATCTCGAGGAAGATCACCAATTTCAGGGAAAAGCGGAGGCTTCGAAGGCTCGTACAGCCCATCCTGCCGAAGGGATTTGGAGTCATCATCCGAACGGTTGCAGAAGGGAAGGACGAGAAGTCTCTCCAGAACGACCTCAAGGACCTCGTCAATACCTGGGAGGAGATCGAGCGGAGTGTAAAGGCAGAAAAGGCCCCGTCCCTGCTCTACAAGGACATGGCCACAACCTCCAGTGTCATTCGAGATCTCTTCTCGAACGAGGTCTCCCGCATCGTTGTCGACTCCAAGAAGCTCTATCGGGAGATCCGCGCATACATAAAATACACTTCCCCCCAGGTCCTGGACAAGATCGAGCTGCACAAGGACAAATCGCCGATCTTTGATGTCTACGGGATCGAAAAAGAGATCGAAACAACCCTCAGCAGAAAGGTTTGGCTCAAGAGCGGCGGGTATATTATTATCGAGCCGACCGAGGCGATGATGGTCATCGACGTCAACAGCGGTCGATACGCCCCGAGGAAGGATCAGGAGCTGAACTCCCTGCGGACGGACCTGGAGGCGGCCCGGGAGGTATGCCGACAGCTTCGTCTCCGCGATATCGGCGGTATCATCGTTTGTGACTTCATAGACCTGGATGAGGAGCGGAACAAGCGGAAGGTGTTCGAGGAGTGTCGAAAGGAATTCCGGAAGGATCGCGCGAAGGTGACCGTTCTTCCCATGACCGAATTCGGTCTGGTGCAGATCACGCGTCAGCGTGTTCGACAGAACATCGTGCACAGTTTCACGGAGCAGTGCCCGGTCTGCGGGGGTTCCGGTCTGGTGCAGTCCAAGACCACAACCCTGAATCAACTGGAGCGCTGGATCCGCCGCTTCAAAGCGGAAACCCGTGAAAAGCGCCTGATCATCCGGGTGCATCCGGAGCTGGCTTCGCTCCTGCACAGCGGAGCGGTGAGCCGTGCCCGCAGAATTATGCTCAAGTACTTCCTCTGGCTGAAGATCGAGAGTGACGAAACGCTTCCCCTGACGGAATTCCGGTGCATCTCACCAAAGCGGGGATACAGTGACGTCACCGAAAAGTTCCGTTGAGGTGCTTCTGACGTTCACCAGGACATGAGCCTGAAGCGAACCGCCTTACACGAAGTGCATCGCCGCCTCGGCGCCAGGATGGTGGGTTTCGCCGGGTACGAGATGCCCGCGCAGTACACCGGGATTGTGGACGAGCATCGTCGTGTGCGGGAGCATGTCGGTCTCTTTGATGTTTCGCACATGGGCGAGATCGAAATATCAGGCGAGGAAGCTCTCGCCTTCATTCAACGCATTGCCATCAATGATGCCTCCAAGCTCTTTGAGGGCCGTGTCCAATATTCCGCGATCTGCTATGATGATGGTGGAATCGTGGACGATCTTCTCGTGTATCACCGTGGAGATCATTTCCTCCTGGTTGTCAACTCCGCTAATCTCAACAAGGACCTGGAGTGGATGCAGCGACACGCAGCAGGTGACGTTCGGATCAGGAACACTTCCGATGAGGTTTGCCTGATTGCTCTCCAGGGCCCGCGCTCTCTCACCACCCTCCAGAAGCTGAGCAACACCGACCTCTCCGGCCTTCCCTCCTACCATTTTCTCCACACAGATATTGCCGGGGTGGAGTTGATGGTTTCCAGAACCGGTTACACCGGGGAACTGGGTTACGAGCTCTACCTCCCGTCGGTTGTCCCGAAAGCGGAGGCCGTCTGGGACGCGCTGAGCAACGCGGGAGAGGAATTTGGCATCGGGCCTGCGGGGCTGGGTGCTCGGGACACGCTGCGGCTGGAAATGGGGTATTGTCTCTACGGGAATGACATCGACCAGACCACTAACCCGATCGAAGCGGGTCTGGGTTGGATTACCAAGATGGACAAGGGTGATTTCGTCGGGCGGGACGCGCTTCTCGCGGCAAAGAAGGGCGATATGAAACGCCGTCTCGTCGGGTTCACGCTACAGGAGAAGGCTGTTCCGCGACAGCACTATGGACTTCACTCCGACGGGCGCCGGATCGGGACTGTTACCTCGGGGACGTTCTCGCCCATGCTGCAAACGGGGATCGGAATGGGATATGTCGAAAACCGGTACGCAAAGTCGGGGACGGAAATATCTCTCGGGGTGCGGGACAGGGAGTTCAGGGCAACGGTGGTCTCGCTGCCGTTCGTCAAACGGTGAGCGGACGCTCATGTCACATATCTGATTGTTCAGTTTATGGCGGTGCGCAAACGAAACAATAGCAGGAATGAAAGCGGCGGTCCGCGGCGCGGAGGCAGAGCCTCAGGGGCAGGGCAGAGGACGGCGGTCCTCTCCATCCTGATGGCGACGTCCGGGATTCTGCTCCTGCTCGCGCTCGTCTCATATGATTCCGCCGATGAGGCGCGGGCGGACATCCAGTTCTCAGATCTCTGGAAGGTCTTCGCGGGAGATGCTCAGGCCCGTGCAAAGGCGGACACCACGCACAACTGGCTGGGTCTGGTGGGTGCGATGCTCTCGACATTCCTCATACGGTTGACCATCGGGTACAGTGCACTTGTTTTTCCGGTTCTTTTGATCGGTTGGGGCTGGGTGGTGATGCGGGGGAGGGACATCCCGAGAGCCGTCACCACCACGAATCGGCTGCTCCTCGGGGCGCTGTTGTTTTCCGCCTCCCTCGGGATGGTCCGGGTTATCTTTGGAGCTGAGACCCTCGCCATGGAATGGAGCGGGCTTGTGGGTGACTTCATCGCGTCGATCCTTGCGCAGCTTCTGGGCCGAGCGGGGGGTGCGATTGTCCTCGTTGTGATAATCCTTGTGACGATCGTCTTTGCCGCCAACCTGGATCTTCGTCGGATCGGCGCCCGATTGAAATCCGGGGGCCTTCACCTGCTCGACTGGATCGGTCGTCTCCGAGAACCCCTCAGTCGCTGGTGGAACACCGTCCGGCCCGGGGAACCACTCCGCACCGTGGCTCGGAGCCGCTCCGGTGTGACCATAACGCAGCCCGAGATCGAGCAACTCGCACCGGTCCCCGGCGACACGTCACCGGTTCAGCCCCCTGTGACGGAAAAGGCAGCAGAAAGGGGGGGCGAGGATCTTCGCGTAGAGCGTCCGCCGGTGGAGGTGTCTCCATCGGTCTCTCCCGTCTCCGAAGAGCTGGATTACGTATTCCCGTCCGTCGAGTTGCTGGCGGCTCCTGCCGTGGGGCGGGAGGAGATCGACGAGAATGAACTCAAAGCCAACGCGGATCTGTTGCGAGAGACTCTGGCGGATTTCGACGTAGAGCTGGAGAGCGTGAGCGTGACACCCGGTCCGGTCGTGACACTCTATGAGCTCGTCCCGGCGACCGGTGTCAAGATCAGCCGTATCGTGAACCTCGAGAACGACATCGCTTTGAAGCTCGCTGCGAAAGGGATTCGGATCATGGCGCCGATTCCCGGGAAATCGGCGGTTGGCGTGGAGATTCCCAATTCCCATCGGTCCCTTGTTAC
>JBATTW010000043.1:0-2660 GCA_049670805.1 Bacteroidota bacterium | reverse complement strand
TCGTTGTGGAGTACAGGAAGAATACCACGACATTCGAAAGCGGAATTCCAGGAGAGGGGCTTCTGGTCTATCGGATAAACACGAGTGCGGATGGGGACGGAAACGCAAACGGCCCGCCGGATGAGCTCTACGTCTATCGCCCGGGAGGTACCACGGGCGTAAACGGGGACCTGAACAGTGCCGCATTCAGCCTGGAAGCCGGCAACGTCGAGTTCAGTGAGGATACGGATCCGTCGTGCTTCCTTTCGGATGGGGGAGCGGGGGGGATCCACATACACGATGTCGGGTCTGTCGGGGGCACAATGACGTTCAGCCTGGGTCCGCCGCTGCCAATCCAGCTAACGGGTTTCTATGCCACCCGCCAGGGGGCCAACACGGTGCTGTTGCAGTGGTCGACTGTCACCGAAACAAACAACTACGGTTTCGAGGTCCTCCGCTCGCACGATCTATCCAGCGGCTACGAAACGGTCCCGCACAGCTTTGTCCGGGGTAGCGGAACGACACTGGAGACCCAGACATACTCCTACCGGGACACAAGCAGTACTGGACAGGAATACTATCGATTGAAACAGATAGATCTGAACGGGTCATACCATCTCACCGAGCCCGTCTTTGTCAACATTCCCACTACCGTGGAAGAAGTGACACCCGCGGAGTTCGCGCTTTCACAAAATTATCCCAACCCGTTCAATCCTGTTACAAATATCACGTTTTCCGTGGAGAAATCGGGTCACGCAACACTCGAGGTCTTCGACCTTCTGGGAAGAAGCGTGGCGACGCTCTTCAACGGTCGCGCGGAGAGCCGGTCGACGAACAGAGTGATATTCGATGCAACCGATCTTTCTGCCGGCCTCTACGTCTACGTTCTCACGAGCCACGGGGTGCGGGAGGTGAGGCGCGCGTTGCTCATTCGCTGACGGGGAAACTTCCCGGCGTTTCCGGAATACGTCTTTCCGACTTGTTCCTTTCCCGGCAAGCTCATACATTGTAAATTCATGGGAAAGGAACATATGGTCAGCCACGCCGAAATCCGGACTTCCACAATCCCGGTTCGCACCCGCGGCCTCCGGTCACTCATCTTGAACAGGAGGCTCCTCACGGGTCTTGCCGGGAGACTCCAGATTCTCATCATCCTTGTCTCCGCCCCGCACCTCACTCTCGCCCAGGGCCTGCCATCACGACACATCGACACAGATCTGATCGACAGTGCCGTGCAGAAGGTTCTCAGGGAGTGGGAGGTACCAGGAATCGCGCTCGGTGTATTCATGGGAGACTCCGTAATCCTCTCCCGGGGATACGGTGTCAGGACACTCGGCGCGCAGGAGCCGGTAAACGGACAGACTCTCTTCGCCATCGCGTCACTTACAAAAGCGTTCACTACTGTCTGCCTGGGGATGCTGGTTGAAGATGGCCGCATGTCATGGGACGACAGAGTAACCGACCACCTCCCGGGGTTTCAGATGTATGACCCCCATGTGACGCGTGAAATGACAGTGAGAGATCTTCTTTGTCATCGAAGCGGTCTCCACACCTTCGGTGGCGATCTTCTCTGGTACGGTACGACGTACGACCGGGAGCAGGTTGTCGAGCGTATTCGGTATCTCAAACCCCGCTACAGCTTCCGTGCGCATTACGGATACCAGAACATCATGTTTCTGGCGGCTGGAGGAATCATCCCCCGACTGACCGACGTCTCCTGGGATGCTTTCGTGCGCGACAGCGTCTTGCTCCCTCTCGGTATGCTCAGGACAAACACCAGTGTCCTGGATCTGGCGGGTGACGAGAACGTGGCGACGCCTCACGTGGAACACGATGGAAACGTCATTACTGTTCCGTATCGCAACGTGGACAACGTCGGGCCCGCAGCCTCGCTCAATTCGAGTGTGGATGACCTCCTCAAATGGATCGCCATGTTTTTGAGGGATGACGATGAAGAGGGATTGAGGCTTATCACAGCCGAAACGCGCCGCGAGATGTTCACGCTCCACACGCCTCGGACGGCGGGTCCACTTGGCACCCGCGACGTGCCAACACAACATTTCTACGGGGCCGCTCTCGGGTGGTTCGTCTTTGATTACCAGGGGCGTAAAGTCCTCCGCCACGGTGGCGGGATGGACGGGATGCTTTCTCAGATCGTGCTTGTTCCGGAAGACGACCTGGGTTTTGTCTTCCTTTCAAACAGCGGTCATACCCCAACGATGCCTCTCACGTTTGCCCTCCTTGACGCCTGTCTCGGTGTCGAGGGAAATGACTGGCTGGCAGAACCTCTCAGGCGGAGGAGAGCGGCCAAGGAGCGAGAGGAGGGAGCTCCGCGCGAGACCCCGGAGCGGGTGAAGACGAGTCGGGCACAACTCGACGACTACAGTGGGGTCTACAGGAGCAAAATGTACGGGGACGTCAGCGTGGAAGTCGCTGAGGGGGCGCTGGTCGTTCGTTTTCTCCCCACCCCCACATTTGTCGGCGACCTGAGATACCTGTATCACGATACCTTTGTGGTACGACTGAGAGATCCGGTCCTTCCCGAGGGCTGGGTCACGTTTGTTCGAAACGAACATGGCCAGCCCGTTGAATTGAAGGTTGTTATTCCAAACCCGGATTTTGACTTCACCGAGCTGGAGCTCCTACGCGTCCAGGAGGGCGAATGACACTCTTCGCGGCTC
>JBATTW010000042.1:0-1923 GCA_049670805.1 Bacteroidota bacterium | reverse complement strand
CGGCCGGCACGCCTGTGATGGATTCCGCCGTATCCGGACGGAAGTGCTGCACGTATGTTCGGAGTTCATCAAAACCGTGGCACCAGTTCTCAGCAAAGTCTTCGTCATAGAGCTCCTCGGTGATCATCACATCGATCATGCTGAGGGCGAGAGCACCGTCTGTCCCGGGACGTATCGGGACCCACCGGGCATCCGTTCTGGTTGCGGTCTCTGTCCGGCGGGGGTCGATGACGACAATACCCGCGCCCCTTTGGGCTGCCGCTTCCAGCCGGTACATGTCAAGGGGGGGAGAGTCGGTCGCCGGGTTTGCCCCCCAGACAATGAGCATCTCGGCGTTCTCCATGTCCGTGAACATGTCAATGAGCATACGGCCCATTGTGACGTGCGGGGCAATCATGGCGAAGGAGACGTAGCAGAGAGCGCCGACTCCCATTGTGTTTGGTGAACCAAAAGGGAAGAGGATATTCGACGCCGACGAAACCGCAACTCCTTTTGGTTGGTACATGTCGCAAAGGGAAAGCTCAAATGCGCCGCGTCCAGTGTAGATGGAGACAGCCTCGGGCCCTGATTCCTTTTTTATGGCCAGGAGGTTTTCCACGATCGCATCGTAAGCCTGATCCCATGAAATCCTTTCGAATTCGAAGGTTCCTTTTGGGCCAAGCCGCTTCAGAGGATGTTTGAGCCTGTCCTCGGAGTAGACGATCTCCGGTGCGTGCTGACCGCGTCTGCATATCATCCCGAGGGGATGGGTGGAGTCCTGGCGGATGTCCACCATTGTACCGTTGTTCATCCCGACCTCCACCCAACAGCCGGCCGGGCAGATGCCGCAGATGGCTTTCTTCCAGTGAAGGGGTTGGGAATTCTTCACATCGTCGGGCATATTCGATCTCCAGGGGCGGATATGGCTTGCGAATGTATCTCTGCCTTGATGGGATATCAAAAACAATCCGGTTTTCCCCTATCATGTGCAAGTGAAAAAGGATTGACACTGAGGCCCCTTTTTTGTAGAGTACGCCGTGTAATACACCATCCATCAGAAACGAAAACCCAAGTGAGGAGATAACCGCCGACGATGGACAGCGACAACAAGATGGAACTGAAGAAAGTATTCCTGGTCCTGGCAGATATCAGCGGCTATACACGATTCATCCGCTGGCACAAAACGAGCCTTCTCCATGCCGAACGGATCATCGGCGAGTTGCTGGAGAGCGTCATCGAAGAGTCCGATCATCCCCTGATTCTGCACGAACTGGAAGGCGATGCCGTTACGTTCTATGCGGAATCAGATGGAAGCCCGGAAAGGGCGCGTGACATCCTTCAGCAAGTTCAACGGTTCATCACTTCCTTTCGTGCGAGGGAAAGCGAACTGGTCAGCGATTGCAGCATCTGTTTCTGCGAGGCCTGCCGGAATGTGGGAAAACTAAAAATCAAGGCGATCCTCCACCACGGGGAAGCAGCCATCCAGAAGATACGGCACTTCAACAAAGTGGCCGGAGAGGATGTCATACTCGCCCACCGTCTCCTGAAGAATTCAATCGAGAAGGATGAGTATCTTCTGCTGACCGGGGAGTTTCACCGGCTCTCCGGTGATGTCGAGGGGATGGTGTCGGAACAGAGGAAAGAGGAGTGTGAAGGGTTTGGAACGGTTGACGTCAATGTATACTTCCTGCCCGAGCAGGCAGCAGAATCCCCCGTGTTGAAACGAACCATATGGGAGAAGCTGCAGGTATTTGCAAAGCTGGAGAGACATCTGATACAGAGGCTGCTGGGCAAACCCTCGAAACAGTTTCGGAACTTGAAGGAGGCAGGCAAAGAGGCCGCCTAGTCCACGTCTCACCCTCCGGAAAGCAGCGCATCAAGGGGGTAGGGGTCATTCATATAGAGCGCACACAATCTTTTTGAATTTTTCGGAGTGAAAAGGGG
>JBATTW010000041.1:0-11553 GCA_049670805.1 Bacteroidota bacterium | reverse complement strand
GGACAGGAGAAACGACGCCATCACCCAGGGTGGATTCTGTCCAGCGGCAGATAGACGCGGAGGTGGAGGGGAAGACCATCGAGTTTGCCCTGGATAGCTGGATCATCAGCGAAGGGGGGACGGAGTTGCTGAACCGTATCGCAGGAATTCTGGGGAGGCACCCTGACCTCCATATCCAGGTTCAGGGCCACACCGATGTGCTGGGGGAGGAGGCGTACAATCTCTATCTGAGCCAGCAGCGGGCGGATGCCGTTCGTGATTATCTTGTCGCAAAGGGGGTTCCGGGGGACCAGATCACCTCGGCTGGGCTCGGGTCTTCCATGCCGCAGGCCGATAACGCCACGCGGGAAGGTAGGCGGACAAACAGGAGAATTGAGTTTCACGTTCGGAAAGGGCAGTGAACCATGCTAGGAACCGTAATTGCCGCGATCATCCTCTGTCTGATTGCCGCCTTCGCGCTGGGCTTTGCCATAGCGTGGCTTCTCCGAAATATCCACTGGTCCGGCCAGGTCCGGCAACTGGAGGCGTCGATGAGGGCAAGAGAGTTCGAGGTCTCACCGACACCCGAAGAGGCGGTGGACACAGCCGAGCTGCTGCGCCTTCGCGAGAAGAGTGCCGAACAGGAGGAGGAGCTGGAACAGCTTCGGTCGGATCTTAAGAAGAGGCCGCGTCCTTCCCCCGCTTTGAAGAAGGGGAGGCAACCCAAGCCGGCCCGGAAGCCGAAGAAGCAGATCTCGACAAAGGACGACCTCAAGAGGATTGTGGGTATCGGACCTGCCCTGGAGCGGATGTTGAACCGAAGCGGCATCCGGACGTACAAGCAGATTGCCACGTGGAAAGACCGTGACGCACAGAAGTTTGACGACAAGCTGAATTTCCACGGCAGGATCCGCCGGGACCGCTGGGTGACGCGGGCAAAACAGGAGCACTGGAAAAAATACAAGAAGCGTCTCAAGTAGGGAGTCGCAACGTATGTTCCCCGTAGGTGACGACAATCGTGACCGGACCATCACGCCGACCCTGACTTATGTTCTGATAGCGTTGAACGTCATCGTCTTTGTCTTTTTCCAGGGATGTGGATCGGATGTCGGATTCACATACGCCTTCTCCACTGTCCCCGAGGAGATTGTCACGGGCCGTGATCTCGTGACCGAGGGACAGGTCTACGTGGATAGCCAGACCGGCCAGCGGTTTCAGGTGCCGGGACTCCAGCCAACACCCATCTCGGTCTACATCACACTTCTGACCTCCATGTTTATGCATGGAGGATTCGCGCACCTGTTTGGCAACATGCTCTATCTCTGGATCTTCGGGGACAATATCGAAGACGCCCTTGGCCGCAGGCGGTATCTCGTTTTCTATCTCCTGACAGGCGTTCTAGCCTCGTTCACCCATATACTCGTGACCGTCGTCTTTGATGCGGACCCGCGCATCCCAAGCCTTGGAGCTTCGGGTGCTATCTCCGGCGTGCTTGGAGGCTACGTAGTCCTCTTTCCCAAGCGGAGGGTGAAGGTTCTCATCATAAGGGTCATTCAGGAGGTCCCGGCCTTTGTCGCTATCGGGCTCTGGTTTGTTTTTCAGCTTGTTAGCGGTCTGGGTATGCTCGGGGGGCAGGGTGGAGGAGTGGCTTACGGGGCGCATATAGGCGGATTCGTGGCGGGAGCTGTTCTCGTAAAGATCTTTGCCCTGGGAAGGCCGCTGACGCCGGCGCGCGCAAGACAATAACTATCGGGGAAACAGATACATGCAGGATGACAGCCAGGGGCTTTTGATCGGTAAGGGGACGCAACGGGTGCATCTTCGCCCCTCCATGGTAAATCGCCACGGGCTCATCACGGGTGCAACCGGGACAGGGAAGACGGTGACTCTTCAGGTGATTGCGGAGGGATTGAGTGAGATCGGTGTGCCTGTCTTCATGGCGGATGTCAAAGGGGATCTCGCCGGCATCACACAGCCAGGGAAGACGCACCCCAAGATCACCGAGCGCGTCCAGAAGATAGGGCTGGGGGATTTTCCGTTTCACGGGTACCCTGCCACGTTCTGGGATGTGTTCGGGGAGCAGGGCCATCCGGTCCGCTCGACGGTCTCGGAGATGGGTCCACTTTTGCTGGGACGACTTCTGAATCTGAACGAGACCCAGGCCGGCGTGCTGACAATGGTCTTCAAGATTGCCGATGACAGCGGCATGCTCCTGCTGGACATGAAAGACCTCCGGTCGATGCTGAACTACGTGGGGGAGAACGCCTCGGAATTCCGATCCACGTACGGGAACGTCTCGACAGCCAGCGTCGGGGCGATACAGCGGGGCCTGATCACACTCGAGCAGCAGGGGGGTGATCGGTTTTTCACCGAGCCCGCGCTCAACCTGGATGACCTGTTGCAGACGAACGTTGATGGAAAGGGAATTGTCAACATCCTTGCTGCAGACAGGCTCTTCCATTCACCCAGGATCTACTCCACGATTCTCCTCTGGATACTCTCGGAGTTGTTTGAGGCCCTTCCGGAGGTTGGCGACAGTGAGAAACCGCGACTTGTCTTCTTCTTTGATGAAGCCCACCTCCTTTTTGACGACGCACCCAAACCGCTGCTGGAGAGGGTCGAGCAGGTGGTCCGCATCATACGATCAAAGGGGGTAGGGGTCTTCTTTGTGACGCAGAACCCGCTGGACATTCCTGATGAGATACTGGGGCAGCTGGGAAACAGGGTTCAACACGCCCTCCGCGCGTACACGCCGCGGGATCAGAAGGCAGTCCGTTCCGCCGCGCAGACGTTCCGGCAGAACCCCGATCTGGACACCGAGCTGGTAATCACGCAGCTGGGTGTGGGGGAGGCCCTGGTTTCTTGTCTTGACCGTAAAGGTGTACCCGCCGTAGTTGAGCGGACATTGATACGGCCTCCGCACAGCCAGATCGGCTCCATCAACGAGGAGCAGCGTGGCGTCGTAGTCCAGGGGTCGGTCCTCTACGGGCACTACGAAAAGACCGTGGATCGTCATTCAGCCTATGAGATACTCAAAAGCCGGGCAGAGAAGGTCGTGCCGAAAGAGAAGACCGCCTCGCGGAAGCCGGTCAAGACCAGTGCCCGCCGCCGGACATCGGACACGCCGCTGGAAGCATTGACCAAGAGCCTCCTCCGTTCCCTTGGAGGCCAGCTCGGACGGAAGATTGGCCGCGGCATCCTTGGCACCATCTTCGGCGGGAAGTGAATCTGAGCAGGCTGCTGTACTTTCACGCACAGCCGCATCCAACCCACCACACCATATGAAAGGATAAACTCATGATGGACAAAGTAGGACGCTTCGTTTTCATCGGGGGAGTTGTCGTCAGCATTCTTGCCGGATTTTTCAGTGCGAACTGGATATTCCCGGCCCTTACAGTTCTGGGCCTGGTGGTCGGTCTCATGAACGTCGGAGCAAAGGAGGTGCAGTCGTTCCTCCTGGCCGCTGTGAGCCTCGTTATCGTTGCGGCCTTCGGGTCAGACCAGCTCATGGGTCTGCCCGAAGTGGGGGAGACCATGGGCCGGATTTACGGCGCGTTGTTGGCATTCGTTTCACCGGCGGCAATCGTCGTCGCGTTGAAGGCCCTTGTTGGAATTGCCAAGAGCTAAAAATTGTCTAACTTCATGAAAGGATAAAGCTATGTCTGTTGCCCGCGTAACGGAGATCTACTCTTCTTCTTCTAAGAGTTTTGAGGATGCCGTGCAGGCTGGGGTCGAGCGAGCCAACAAGACTCTGGAGCAGGTGAAGGGGGCGTGGATCCAGGATCAGAAGGTCGTCGTCAGAGACGGAAAGATCGTTGAGTACAGGGTGAACATGAAGGTTACCTTTGTGCTCAAGTCGTAGGGAATGAGGTCCAGCAGGTATCAAAAAGAGAGCCCTGGTCCAGACGGCCGGGGCTCTCGTTTTCTCTCTCTGTAGCGGCGGACCGTGCAGCCTGCGGAACTAGTATGTGATCATTGGATCGAGCTTCTTTGCGTCATTGATGAAGAGTTCGACCTGTTTGGCAGAAGGAAGCTGTCGAACGAGTTTCTTCTCTTCGTTTACCTGTTGCATCTTTGCATGCAGGTTCTCAGGTACCCGATGTCTCAGCTCCTTCACCGAGTCGACCCCGGCTGCTTCGAGGAGCTCCGCGTACTCACTTCCAATCCCCCTCACACGGAAGAGGTCTGCCATATTGACCCATTTCAGGATCTGTCCTTCGCTGAGTCCGCACATATCTGCGATTTCTGATCGAGCCTGACGTGCGGCTCCTTTTTCCAGCAGGCCTTCCACTGTTGTGATTCCAGCCTGGCCGAGTTTTTCCCTGTTCACAGCGCCAATACCCTCAATTTCCGCAATCGGACTTGGCATGGGAGTTCTCCTTATTTGTTGGGGAGCTTCAGGACCTGGCCCACTTTGATCAGATCGGGGTTTGTCAGGATGTCCTTGTTCAGGTTGAAGATCTCCATATACTTCATCGGGTCTCCGAGGTGCCCTTTTGCGAGCTTGGAGAGCGTGTCACCCGACTGGACCGTGTACATGCCGTAGATGTCGGTCCGCTCAACCTGGATGTTCGCACCGACTTCATTCTCCCAGTTTGAGTATCCCTTGATCTTGTCCCAGAAGAGATCCTTGTCCGACTGGTATGTGGCGGTTCCCTTGATCTTCAGCTTGCCAGCTTCTTCGTTTGCCTCTAGTCCCTGCATCTTGAGCTGGGCTGCGAGGTTCATCAGATCGCTATATTTTTCTTTCAGCATAGCAGATCTCCTTTCGAGGTATTGTGCGTGGTGGGTGTCTTATGTTCAGGTGCGGCCAAACCGCGGGGTGAACAAGTCTGAATTAACAGTGAATGGAAAATCCGAGACAAATGCAAGCGCAGTGCGTGAGGGGCCATCGAGTATGAGTTTCTGGTTGATTGTCACTTCGAAAGTGTATATATTGTACTACAGTATCCGCGTAACCCGCTTCTTCCTCTGCGCCTAGCTACCGATACAACGACTGCGCAATAAGAGATTCACCTCCACGGCTTTTCACAAAACACGAAAGGAAACATCCAATGGCCGATCTTCTTTCCACAATCATGCAATCCCTAGGGGGAGACGGGATCAAGCAGATGAGCAAATCGCTGGGAGTAGACGAGAAAACTGCTGCTGGCGGAGTTGAAGCTGCATTGCCTCTGCTGGTTTCCGCTCTGGCGCGAAACTCCCAGAGTGCGGATGGAGCCCAGTCTCTTCACAAGGCTCTCGAGAAGGACCATGATGGATCGATTCTGGACAATCTTGGGGGTCTCTTTTCAAATCCCCAATCGGGGAACGGTGCCGGCATCCTCAACCATCTGCTGGGCGGCAAGAGGCAGAACGTCGAGCAGGGACTGTCAAAGACAACAGGGATGAACACCCAGGCAATTGGTGGGATACTGGAAATGCTCGCCCCGATGGTGCTGGGAGCTCTGGGCCGTCAGCAGCGAAGCCAGAATTTGGACCAGTCCGGTCTGGCCGGCCTCCTTGGCGGTGAACAGTCTTCTCTTGGGAGCGCGGGAGGCCTTCTGAGCACGTTTCTGGACTCAGACAAGGATGGTAGCATACTTGACGACCTGGGCCGTCTTGCCGGCGGCTTGTTTGGACCCAAGAAGCAGTAGAGGATTCACCTTCCTCAGATGTATTTCCTGCAAAACCCCGGCAATTGCCGGGGTTTTGTCTTTTCATACATATCACAGGGTGCGGCAATGAGATGCGACAGATGCGGTAAAGAGTACCCCTCGCACTTCTACTTCAAGACAAAAACGACCTGCCGGGAGTGCTTCGACAAGCTGAGCCCCGCCGAACAGAAGGCGGCACTAATGCCCAAAGGCATCTATCGGCTATCCACGACAGCATTTACGATAGACGGGTACAGGATAAAGGAGTCGCTCGGTGTCGTGCGCGGGATTACAGTCCGCTCCCGCTCGATTTTCGGTACCATTGGCGCTTCGCTGCAAACGATCATCGGAGGGAACATCACCCTCTTCACCGAGCTCTGCGAGAGGACCCGGGGAGAGGCGTTTGACATGATGGTCGAACACGCCGAGGAGATCGGGGCAAACGCGGTTGTGGGTATTCGCTACGATGCCAACGACGTAATGTCCGGCGTCACCGAGGTGCTCTGCTACGGGACCGCCGTGGTTGTGGCGGCTAAGAAATAATCAGCTGGACGAACAAGATCGGGGCAAGCCGTGGCAATCTCCATCCTCATATTCGTGGTGGCCACAGGGTTCATCGTGGCCGTCTCCTGGCGGTCGCTTGGACATCCGCGTTCACACGGGTTCTACCGCTTCTTTGCCTTTGAAGGAGCTCTCATACTATTGCTCCTGAACGCGCATGCGTGGTTCAGGGATCCTCTTTCGTTGCGTCAGCTGATTGCCTGGGGTCTGCTTCTGGTGTCGGCCGTTCTCCCGATACTCGGCTTTCATCTCTTGCGTGTTGCCGGGGGACCACGTGATGAGAGTCCACCCGGCCCCGATTACAGGTTCGAGCGGACAACGCAGCTCGTCACCGGGGGGATCTACCGATACATTCGGCACCCGATGTACGCATCGCTCTTCTACCTGGTGTGGGGTGCGTTTCTGAAGGAGATTACCTGGGTGACGCTTACCGTTGCCGCCGTCACGACTTTCTTTATCTACATGACAGCCAGGGTGGAGGAGCGGGAGAACCTGGAGCGTTTCGGGAAGAGCTACGAGGAGTTCATGGGAAGGACCAGGATGTTCATTCCGTACATCTGGTGAAGTATTCCTGCTTCCAGCCGCACGATGGCTGCTTCTTGGGAGGCGTCATCCTGACGCTGGGGGCACTTCTCCAAACCAGCGAACCGGCTACATCTTGAATTCCGTCCGGCAGAAGCAGGAGGCCTTGAGAGTGATGTCCGACCTGGCCCAGGAGGTCTGAAAGAGAGCGTCCGTCTTTCCGGCTTCCTCGTGCCGACCCGTGCGGTGGAGACATTCGGCCAGCCCCTTGAGCGCCCATCCGTTCTCAGGATGAATGCGCAGGTCCTTGCGATAGACCTCTTCAGCCTCCTCGAGACGACCCCGTTCCAGCAGCAACGCCCCGAGTGAGTGGCGGACCGGCATCATCCAGCCCCAGGGTTCGTCATACCGAAGCGAATCATCTCGTTCAACTGCCGTTCTGAGCAGCGCAAACGCACGGTCATAGTTGCCCCGCCGGTATTCCAGTTCACCTTCAGCCATCGGTACACCAACCTCGAGGACAGTGCGTGTGTAGTTGTTCCCGATAACCCGGGTCTCCGGGACCTCCTCGTATGCCTTCTGAAGCGCCTTGAATTCCTTCGTTGCTTCATCAACTCGTCCCAGAGTCGAAAACGCGATCGTCCGGCCATAGTGCCAGAAGGCCGTGGTCGCTATCAGATCGCCTGGTGGTCTGGGTTCTGCGAGAATTTCGTCCCACATCCCGAAGCGGACCATGACATGGATCGGGGCTGAGATGAACCCGTCCAGGAAATCGGGGTACTCGCGGATCAGCTCCATGGGTACCTGTTGAACCATCTCACGTGCGGCCTTTAAGGCTACTTCCCGCTGCCCGTCAAACATCGCAGCGTAAGCGAGGAAGTGAAAGTTGTGGGCGCGGTAGAGTGTGTAAAAGCCCCCCTGATCAATCCAGACGCTGTCTGCATCAATCGCCTTCTGATTTGCCCGCATGGCGTTTTCGTAGTGACCCATGCGGATGTCGATGTGGGAAGGCATGTGCACGAGATGTCCCGCTCCGGGGATGCGGCTCCGGAGACTGTTTGCCGCCTCGACTGCGCGCCCCGGCTCTGAGGAGGCTTCGACCGTGTGGATATAGAAGTGACACGCGCCCGGGTGATCCGGGACGAGTGTGAGAACCTGTTCCAGTGTCTCCACGATCTCGGGGGTTTCGGGCTGCGGCTTGCCATCGGGTGTCCAGAGATCCCACGGGCGCAGATTCAGGAGCGCGTCAGAGAAGAGCGCACCGACATCAACGTCGTCAGGATACTTCTGCCACACCCGGCGCATCGAATCAGCGTAGGCGATGTTCAGGTACTGACGGTCTTCCGGTTGCGGCCATTCGTAGCGGGCTGTGAGTGCGTGGATGAGGTCCTGTTCAACCGGAGACGCGTTGGGTGAGAGTCTTGCAGCCTGCTGCACCGTTTCCCACGCGAACCTGGTTGCGGCACTATCCATAAAGGGGTTGTTGATGTTGGGGCCGGCTGCGTAGGCTTGTCCCCACCATGCCATTGCGCAGGTCGAGTCAAGCTCCACGGCCTGCTGGAATGAGGCAATTGCGGCGTCATGGTTGAACCCGTAGAGGAGGGCGAACCCCTGGTTAAAGTACTTCTGGGTTTCCCGAGATTGGGTGGTTATCTCCCGATGAAGACCCGCAAGGTCTTTGCTGAGCGGGTATCTCTCGGCGCTCTCCTGTTTGCCGCACCCGGCGAGTAATAGGACTGCGGTGATTACACTGAATATACGCATGTGTTCATCCTTTGATGATTGCAGTACACAAAAAAGGTCGTGATTTCTCTTGGGATTACAACTGCACGATGGTGTGGGTGTCCCCTGTCAGGCTCCGGGTCCCGACTCTCCGGCTCCGCTTGACCCGGTCGAAGACCTGGACGATGACTTCCGCCGGCTGTACACCATGGAGATCACCAGTAACGCGGTGCCAAGCACAACAAACGAGATAATCCGATACATCGGGTCAAGGCCAACAAGGTCGACCACAAATACATGGAGCACGGCAAACCCCGTCGTCACCAATGCCATCCACCGGTACTTGCGGTTTGTTAGGACGCGGCTCACGATATAGTACAGGAGTGCCACCAGGAGCCAGGAGAGCGTCACGTACTCGGCTGGCAGGGAGTGGAAGAGGGCATACGGGATGACGAACAACGCACTCACCAGGTAGGCATTACGCATCATCTCAGTCTTCAGTGTGAGACGAGCTTTCTGCCAATTCAATACTCGAGCGCTGAGGAGCGCGACAACACCAAAGCTGATGCTGACTATGCTGACGGATGGGTCAGCGATCAAGTAGGCGAAGAAGACGACCGCGTAGATTCCAAAGTTTGCTACAACAATAAACCGGGAGCGGAACCAGACTGCTGTCGCCAGGACAAGGATGCTCTCCCAGCAGAGCCACACGAAGAAGTTCGGCATCGGGAAGGAGTCGATGATTGCCACGCTGAGAGCCATATAGCCGAGCAGGGAATAGACGAATGTTGAATAGAGGCTTCGCTCCCGTATCCAGAACGCAATCCCCAGGGACAGGAAGAGGACCGATCCAAGACCTTGCCATGTTGCCATGTGGCTCTGGTATGCTCCGAGGGAGAGCATGAGCAAAAGGCCGAAGCTAGCAAAGCCGTTCAAGAAGCTGTTAAGACCCACCGTGGCGGACTCCGGCCTATCTTTGCTACGCCCGAGAGTACCGAGCGCGAAGATCAAGGCATACAGGAGAACGAACACGAGGTTTTCCTCAGTCCCCGTGATCATTTGCAGTCTATTGCCCAGGACAGGATTGTTGAGGGCCCAGACAAAATGGGTGAAGTAGGTCATCACAGTTGCAAAAGCCAGGACACCATTCCAGGCAAAGCGGCGGTGTGCGTAGACCACCGTCAACGAGAGAGCAGTGAGCACGCCGAAGAGAAAATAGGCGTGGTTCCCGAGGAGAGCCGCCAGATATCCCATCGTGAGGCTCATGCTCGTAAGGTAGGGAGAAGCCCGACGGATGGAGACCGCAAGAGTAAGAGCGACTGCGATAAGGAGCAGTACATTTTCGACGGTGGCGTTGGTGACAGCAGCTTCCGGGGAAAAATATGCGAGTCTGAGCGTGCTGAAATAGAGCAGCAACATCCCTCCGCCGAGCAGATACCGCGAGACCTGCTCGAACGAATGTCGCAACAGGCGGGACAGAAGCACAATCCCGCCAACGAGGACGTATCCAAGGAGGCTCGGTAATACAGGGGGGACGTTGCTATATGGAAACGTGAGCAGAAAGGCGATGCCAATGGCGAGGACCACAATGCCAACCCTGGCAAACCAGTTCTGTCCAATCTGAAGTTCCAGTGCCTCCTCTCGCTGCTCGGTTAAGATGGCTGCCGAGGTGCCTTCCTCCTCCTCGGGTCCAGGCAGCGGAGGCAAGTGCAGGTGGTCTTCGATCCGTGTCAGACGTGTGTCCAGCTGGTTCAGATGGTCGCGGAGATTCTCTTGCGATGGGTGTTCTGCGGAAGCTGCCATACCTGCTCTCCGTATTATAGCTAGCAGACATCTTGTGTTGGCTGGAGACCCGTGGCATCCTTCGGGTCGCTTCAATGGGTGCCGGGACTCTCCGACCTCATGCCGCCTGTGCGTGGCTCCTCCGGTGGGGTGGGTAAGCCCGCGACGGCTTCGTCTCTTCTTCGCCCTGGCGGCTTTAAGTTACGGTCGAGAAGCTCAAGAGTCAACGCAAAAAAGGACTATTTCACTTCTTCGTCCCGTGACGCTCAGAGGAGCGGGAACCCTTGGAGCACTTCGGTGAGGACTACCGGAGTTACATGGCGGGGACGAAGATGTTCATTCCGTATGTCTGGCAGCCTGCTTGCTAGTCTTCCCCCGGAAGCACAACGATATCCAGCTGCCCAAAGGGCATCCAGAAGGATCACGGGTCCCATGCGGCTGACGTCCCGAAGTTGGTCCATCGGGCTCCGGCCGGCAACCGGTGCGGCCCGGCAGATTTGACCATGAGCCCCGGTGTCACGAGGATTGTGGTAGCGTCGATATTGACGCGCTCGTCCACAACTGTACATATACCAGACCCTCTGAGACATTTTTTCTTAGATTGTTGGGGATACTAAGGAGGTCAAAGATATGGGCAAGCGTTGGGCAACCCAATGTAAGAAGCTCGCTCTGGAATACGCAGAGGGGAGACTTTTCCACAGCCGTTGGCACGTGGGGAATTCGAGGAGAGGCCGCGTACTTCATGACGGACGACCCCCACGGTACTGACCCCGACGTTGACGACCCCTACTTCCAATACGTGATTGGAATTGACCACGTACGGCCCGTACGATTTGAATCATGTGTTCCAGAAGTCCTTTACGGCAACGGTGGACTATGAATTGGGGAAGTTCAGCAGGATCAGCACGCAGGGAGCCTGTAATATCAAACAGGGGGACCACTACGTGAGCCTCAGGTTCTTTTCGGCTCTCGCTGACGGCCTTGCCTTGGATGTCATAATGGACCTCTTGGGAGGAAACGTGGACGGCTTGTTTGGTGTGTTTCGTGATAATGATCGTGTGCAGCTGAAACTCAGGTACAGTTTTTAGTCGTTGGGTGGCCAGGGCTGAAAGGGCAGCCCTCACGATGTCCTTGTCAGGCAACTTTGCTGCGGTTTTGTCCGTACTAGAACAACGAAGGCCGGAACGACCCTTTTCGCTTATCGAAGCCCGCGAGGGTTTGCCGCGACGTCGTGTGTGACCGTCCGTACCGGTTAACTCGCAACAGCGATAAAGAGAGGAAAATGACAGATGAAGATATTGCTCGTAGAACCATGCAAAGCACCCACGACCATAGGCGGCGAGGACGTGTT
>JBATTW010000040.1:0-4354 GCA_049670805.1 Bacteroidota bacterium | reverse complement strand
CGCTATGTATGCTGTCTCGTATGTGTGCAATGTAATGGGAAGCGAGGGAACGTTTACGGGCGTGTATTGTGGCGGATCGGGGTAGTCCAAGCCCGTAATGTTCATGGTTTCCCGCCCGTAATTCATGAGCACAACTCCAAGTACATCACCACCGGTACCCACTTCTGCACGGCCAAACTCCAAGCTCGCGGGTGAGACCAGGACATAGTGATCCGAGAGACTGTCCGTCGGGGATTCGTGGTACTTCTGAATCAACCTTACGTCCTCCCTGAGAAGAGTGACACTGGTAAGGCGATCAGTCCCCTGCGAGATCATTAGTGCTGCAACAACCACCTGTGTATCACCAGCTGCCAGCGTGAATGGCCCTGAATTGACTACCATCCGGATGTCCTGGGGGTCGAATTCCCCCAGCGGGAAACTGGAGGGAAGGTCGCCGGTTCCGCTTATCGGATCACCGGAGAAGTAATACCTGATGATCGAGCTATCAGACCGCATCAGGTATCTCTGTGCGGTACCCATCATCCCTTTCAGATAGGCATAAGCGATAGGTGCGTAGTTTGGGCTCGCGTCGGGAGGGTCTACCAGGCTGGCGAACGATCCTCCTGAAAAAGAAACATACGAAGTCATGATTCCTCCGCTGTCCTCAGGAACACCCTGAAGTGTCGGCCCCTCGAGGTAGACGAATCCCAGTGCTGGCGGCGTCGCGCCGTAGCCAGCTGCGGTACCATCGCTATTGTCACCGTTGTAGACGTACCCCAGGTTGAGCGTCGTGTCACATCCTGGAAGGTCGTCATTCGCGTCTCCCAGGTCCGGGTCGCTCCACATGCTGAAGTAGACGCTGTCATACGCCGCGTCACTCTTGTTGATGATTTCCCATCTGATGAACATTGTGTTTCCCAGAACATCGGTTCTGGCAAGGGCGTAGTACAGGATCCGAACCTCAAGGCCCATGGGCGGTGTTGCACCAAGCCTCGAGTGAAGATCCACGTTCACATCGTTGATCACACACCATATCTGCTGATCACCGTAGAACTTCGGCCTGTCAATCCCGGGATCCCAGAGCCCGTTTTCATTCAGGTCTTCGCATGGGGCTCCCAGGTCCACCGGCCACTCCAGATAGTCGGGGCTCAACGTGTCTCCCCGGAGAATCTTGTAGAGGCGATAGCGTGGGTCACCCGCACGGCCACGCGGACCCGCGTCATTATTGGTCGTCGTATTAAATGTCTCCAGCAGCGGACCCGGCTGGTACTCCGTACTGTAGTCCATATTGGCTGTCCGGAGGGAGTCAGTCGGCCTGTGTATTCCCACAATCCAGATTCCAGCCGTGAACAGTGCGGTCTTGCCGCTTCTCTTCGGCCATTCAAACCCTGCCGCGCTCGTCCTGCGGGAATCTGCATAGGGTCCGTCGGAAGCGATCGTACAATTGATCCGGTTGATGTCCAGAAAGTCGTACTCGAAGATCTCCGGTTTCTCGAGGTGGGGGGTTTTGCGTGGTTCCTCAGCGGCGGACATCCAGGCCAACCAAAGAAACGCGGCGCCCAAGGGAAAGATTTTGAGGTTGTACCGTGGTTTTGCCATTCTTCCCTACCTCAACAGCACTGTCTTCAGAGTTTCTGAGTATGTGACTCCGCTTTCCCCGTGGACGGTAAACCGGCCGAAATAGACACCCGAAGAAAAACCTGTTGGTTCCCATCGAACTTTGTGACGCCCCGGAGGCAGCTCCCCGCCTAGCAAGACTGCCACTTCCTCACCCAATATGTTGTGGACACTCAGCCGCACAAAGGCCCGCTCGGGGACGGAGATCTCAAATGTCGTCGCCGGGTTGAACGGATTGGGATAGTTCTGCTGGAGCGCGAACTGTTCCGGCACCTTAAGGGAGCCCTCCTCCACAACGGATGTCGCCAGCGGATCCATCTTGATGAGTCCTATCCAGTTTCCCCAGGTATTCGTGGGGCTGGCCGCGTACTCCGTATGGACCCAGATGGCGTTCGGGTCCGATGGATCCAGCGCGAGCCCCATGTAATCGCCCCAGCGGTTGCGGGCCTCACCCGGTCTAACATAGTTGCTCTCGCCCAACTTCAGCGCCACACTCTGCGAGAGGCCCGGTGGGTCATCCTGCTTGCGCCCCGCCACATACGCACCGGCGTACTCTGTCTGACCGGAGCGGGTGTACGTGATCACGACATTGTTATTCTGATCCACCATGATTCCCGGCCAGCTGTAGTAGAACCCCTCTGATCCCAGAGCGACATCTTCCATGACCGTTTCAGTCCTGACGTCTATCCTGAGATAGCGCACTGCCGAGTATTCGTTGTTCGGGCCGCTGGCAATCGAATGAACCGCCCAGAGCGAGCCGTCCCGGTAGACCGCCTGGGCGTGGAACCTCCTTCCATCTGTGTCAATGCTGCTGCCTCCCCCCTTCTGCTGGGCATCCCGCGGCGATGAATACTCCGTCACGGGTAGCGGCACTGCAGACATTGTGGGACTCGCAGCCGGGCCACCGATACGGTAGAGAACAACGTATGTCCCCCCGAGGGATGGGGCATCGGTCAGGAGGAACTGTTCACCAGGATCACCAAAAACGACGGCCGGCTGGATGATGTCAGGTCTGTCCGTTGTATCAATTGGATCCCGAAAATCCCAGATGTCATACCACGACGCCTGCCCTGCGGTGTTCGCGTAGAGCTGCTCTTTTGGAACGATTCTCACGCGGGAATAGAGGCGGCTGGGTGATGGCAGCGTGAAGACCCGCCCGGTGACGTAGAACGCATTCCTGTCCATCCCGAGCTGAGGGTAGTCGTCAAAGCAGCCCACGAGCGAGTCCCCCATCTGGTGAGACGGAAGCGCCCACGCATACCAGTTCCCCAGAGGGTTCTCATCGTCAGAGACCGCCAGGAAGATGTACGCATCTGAGGTCCTGAGGTAGAGCCAGGTCATTGCCCAGCGATTCTCGAAATGATCGAACAGTATCTGCGGGTCGGTGATGAGAGAGTTCGGATAGAGATCCCCTACCATCCCGTTGAACCAGTCCCAGGCGTTGATGCTCTTCAGAACTACGCCCTCTTTGTCAAACACGAGGAACCGTTTGTTGACCACTGCAACCAGATGGTCAGGCCCTGCCGCAATGTCAGGATCTGGCGGGGAAAATATGCCCTGGTCGGGGATGCCCTGAAATTCTTCTAGTATGACCGGAAGAGTCTGAAGAGACCCGGGTTTGCGAATGAACCGCTCGTCTATGTAGTTCGATCCCTCAGGAGCTGCTGGGGCCGGCAAGTTCTCTGGCGCGGGCTTTCGTGGATCGGCCGGCCGGTTCCATCTGGACCATGGAATGGTTATTCCTGTGGATGGTGTTTCCGAGACCGGAGAGTAGGGATCCGTCGAGAGGCTGACACCCCCACTGATGGTCCCCATCTTCGGACCCTTCGCAATCTGTGGTCCCGCAACAGGCAACGCGCTGAAGACGAGATCGCCGCCTGTGGGGACTCCCCCGTTTTGCCCCCCTCCGTTCCATTCGGCGATGTGTATGTAGTAGGTTTTCCCTTCCCGGACTCTGAGCGGTCCGATTTCCGCATGACGAATCTCACCATACTTGACATCGTCGTTGCATTCGATGAGGTGAAGGGAATCGCATGTGCCTGCGAAGAGGCCCATCGCGATGTCATACGAGACGGGTGTGCTTCCGGCTGTCGTAAGACGCACGAACTCGTCTTTTGGAGGTGTGTAGGAAAACCAGACGGTCTTTCCCCCCCCTCCGTTTGCACACGGGAGATACGGGTCCGCAGGATTTGGGGTCGCAAGCCGTGTGTCCTGTGAAACTGCGAAGGGGAGTTCAGTGATGACCGTTGCGCCGGTGCATTCGTCGTTGGGAGGAATCTGTGCGGTTGCGCGGTCTCCAAAAACGCAGAGGAGGAAGGGAGTGCTCAGGGCGAGCAGCGGGTATTTCGCGCGCGCTTTCATGGGACCCACCCATCACTGCCCGACTCTTTCACCAGGAAGAATCGCCGCCGGCTCGTAAAGGGTCCACGATGTGGGTACTGCTGGGACGGGGGTGCGAAATGCACTCCACCCGTGGATAGTGAAGATATGTTATGCGAGCTGTTTGTAGAAGAGTCGTAACAGTTAGGTCATGCACCGGTCCTGTTTGTGGACGATACTGTATCTACAATATGCACGCCCAAGTTATGTTTGTCAAGTGGTTGCAGGCGCTATCTCAAGAAGGCGCTCAGGCTGTCATCTTCTTCGGCCACCTCCGGACCGGGAGGAGGGCTGGCTCCTCTGAGAGCGGTAGTTGTTGTAGTTCTGGTTACCCCGGGACCGATTCTGCTGCGCGCGGTTCAGATCCCTGGACTGGGAC
>JBATTW010000039.1:0-12660 GCA_049670805.1 Bacteroidota bacterium | reverse complement strand
ACAACGGAGCGTATCGACCACTTCTTTAGATCTTCTGAGGAGATCAGTGCAACTGTGTTCCGGGTCCGCTCCACATTGCCTCCCTCGTCATCAGGATGGACCCAGTTGGCAAGCGACCAGTAGAGTTCCGACTCCGGATCATGCCTGATGGTGAACTTCTTGCAGCCCCCGGGAAAGTCGATAAATCCGTCTTCAGGATCGAACGACATCCTCTTTCCATCCTCAGAGATCTGAACGACCGCCGCCTTGCCCCCCTTCTCCATCTCATGGACGCGGAGTATATCAACCAGCTTTCCGTTCGGAGTTGTTACGACGTTCCCCTCCAGCCAGCCACCGTATGGCTCCCAGTCGAGCCACGGGATGCTCTGGCTCACGGTCCAGTTCTCGGCATTCAGCAGATCGGCATCGACCGGCGCGCTCACGACAAACGGCCGAAACCCGCTGGGCCACTCTCCCGTCTGCCTCTCGAAACCCTTCCAGAGGCGGCCGCCGTGAATCAGGACCGGCACCGGGGCGCAGTGAAACATGCTGTCGGCGACAAGAAGCCCTGACGAATCATCGGCGGGGGATGTCCATGTCTCACCTCCGTCTTTTGATCGGCGGATCACAACAGCCCCATACCTCCTGCTGGTCCCGAGAAGATAGAGCGCCCCGTTGTGGACGAAGAGCGTGGACCAGAACTGACCCTCTATCTCCGTGAGCTTTCTCCAGGTCTCTCCCCGATCAGTGGACCTGTAAAGAGCATTCGTGGTCATATCTGTGCTCGGCCCAAAGTAGTCAAGTGACGCCACGTACCCGCCACCCGGAAGAATGGCGATACCGGGAGACCCGAGGTAGACCCCTTTTGATGCGGGAGAGTATGTGATAATGATGCCAGGAACCTTCGAGTGGTCAGGCAATTGATCTGTTCCACAACCGGGGAGGAGCATGACCAGCAACGCAGCCGAGATCAAAAAGAGGTAAGCCGGGATTCTCATAGTCTGAGAAGTCTCCATGGTGTGGGGTACTGATGAGATCGAGTGAACCACTTCCATAGTATACCAAAACCAACTCGAAATCACCAAAGACACCTATTCAGTCGCATGACCCGGTGGGAAGAATGTTGCAGTCGAGACCGTTTTTCCCTATGCTATTCCATCACTTTCCCTGGGGTCCTCGCTCTAAAGCTGATGGAGGTCGTTAATGTCAAGAATTCAAAAACTTACAGTCGTATGGGCCGGTTTGCTGATTCTTTTCAGCCCCCGGGCTTTGGGCCAGGAAACCTACTACTGGAACATCCAGTATGGGACGAGATCAACACTACTGGGCGGGGCTGTCATAGGAAGCGCCTCTGATCTGAGCGCCACGTACTATAATCCCGGTGCCGTTGCCCTCTTCGACGACCCGAAGTTCATACTTAGCGCCCTGGTTTACCAGCTGGACACCTACACGGTCAAAGAAGGTGCCGGTGAAGGCCTTGATCTCGCATTCACGAATCTCGTACCTTCACCCTCGTTTGTGGCATTCGATTTTGGTTTTGATTTTCTGGGGAACGACAGGCTGGCCGTTTCAGTGCTGACGCGGCAGAGCGCCGATTTCGAGTTCGGGACACGCATCATAGATTCAATCGACGTTATCGGCTCCTCCCCGGGCAAAGAGGACTTCGCAGGAGGGTTTAACACAAAGAAAGGGTTTGATGATGTGTGGGGAGGGATCACATACTCCACAAAGCTGGGCAAGTCTCTCGGGCTGGGATTCACCTGGTACTTTGGCTATGTCGGCTCCCGGTTTGGCTCTCAGACGATCCTCCAGGCACTGCAGTCGACGGGCGATATTGCTTCATACACCGATATTAGCGACTACAGGTTCTACAATCTCCGCACGCTCGTCAAGGCCGGAGTTGGTCTAAACCTCAAACCCCTTACACTTGGATTCACCGTAACGACAGGGAGCATGCATATTCTCGGGACCGGATCCGCCGGGACACACCTATTCCTTGCCGGGGTTGATTCGACCATCTTCCAGAGCAATTACCAGGAGGATGTCAGCTCGCAGTTCAGGTCTCCCTGGGCCATCGGCGTGGGGGGTGCATATCGTTTTGGCATGGTGAACCTCCACCTGAGCGGGGAATGGTACGGGGCCATCGAGGAGTACACCGTGCTTGACACGGAACCCTATGTTGCGCAGGGGAGCGGGGAGACCCTCACGAACGATCTCACCCATGAAACGAAGAGTGTTACAAATTTCGGTCTCGGAGTGGATTTCTTTGTAACGGAGAAAACCATCGTCTCCGCCGGTTTTGTCACAGATTTCTCCGCCCGGGTCCCTGATACGCAAACGAATCTCTCGACCGCGAGCTCCTGGGACATTTACCACATCTCAGCCGGCGTGACATTCCCGCTGGGAAAATCCGACTTCACACTGGGTCTCGCCTATTCCTTCGGCTCCGACACATTTGAGAACAACATTGATCTGACACCGGGCCCGGATGACGTCACAAGGGATTCAAAGATGGTCTTCAGCAGGATAAAGGTACTCCTCGGATTTCAAATCTGAAGTGTCAGACCCTTGCCGTCTCCGCGAACCTCTTGAAACGATCCATGTACTCCTGGGTCTGCTCCTGGAATGAGCTCCTCATCATGGGGGCCATCAACTTCAACTTCCCGCTAAAGGTGAATTCCGTCTCGGTCACCCACCGTGTCTTCTGAGGCTCATCTTCGTAGAAACGGTTCACCAGATGGTTCTTCACTCCCTCGGTCTCGAATGTCCCCGTGAACTCCTCGGGAAGATTCCGGCTCACAATGGTCTCAATCATCTCTATCTGCTTCCCCCCCTGGTCAAAGACCATTCGTGACGTGGCTCCCGGCTGACCCCGTTCCCCGGTCAGATGCTCAGAACTCTTCAGTCCCGGCATCCACTTGGACAGGTTGTCCGGGTTGTCAAACAGCGCCACAACCCGGTCACGCGGCAGTTCGATGGTCACCTCGCAGCTGTATTTCATGGTTTCCCCTTCTAAATGATTGGATTGTGACGGTCTTCAATACTCAAATGCCTAGCTCAACCTGGAAACGGAAACTCCAGGTATCCACAGCCGAGATATCGCCAAAGGCGGCGCTGTCAAGATAGGTCGCGTCCAGCTGAACCTTCAGCCGGTGCCCGCGAATGTACTGGGTGACGCCCGCAGTGTAGTAGTTCTGGCGTGTCGGAGAATACTCCCGGATCTCCTCGTTGGGATAAACGCTTGCGTACCGGGCCGCTACTTCCAGGTCAATCGGAAAGAGGTAGCTTCCCTGGAGCGTGAAACCCCTGCCATTGAAGACATAGACAACGTCAGAACTGTCCTGAGGATTGTACGTAACGGGATCGGAGGCATGGCGCGTCATGAACTCGGTCATGAACGCCCACCCCTTATACTTGAACATCACATCAGCCATGAAGTTCCTTATGGTCCGGGGTTCGAAGAGCAGATCGCCCCGTTGTCCTGCCTCACGCAGGGCGCCATCGTTATAGTTGAACACCAGGCCGACCGAGAGTCTGGGCGATGCCTCCCTTGTGAGGTCCCCCTGGAAGTAGTCCCCTCGTTTCGCGAAAGATCCGAACGGAAGCACTTCCCCCCTTAAGGTATAGGAGAGGTGCACGCCGGGAGAACTGATCCAGTTGGTCCCCTCACCCGAGGTAATCGCACCCTTCACCATGTAGGGTGCCGTTCCCCCGATACTGTTTGTGTAGTACCCCTGCAGACCGAAGTCGCGGTCGATGTTGAAAACGCCGTTTGCGGGTGAACGATCGGCCAGCTGGAGATCTCCTGATGAGACGACACGCTCACGGTTCCCGGGCAGCTTGGTCTGCCCGAACCCGAGAGTCCAGTGATCGTCGAAGCTGTAATAGATCATGACATCACGCAAGAGGCCGAAAGGGACTTCCGTAATGGGCGATCTGGCATCCTCGGTCGAGAACCCGATCTCGATGGCATAACGGATCTTTGGCGTATAGACGAATCCGTTGAATTTGAGCCTGAACCTCCTGATTCTTGCCCGAACATCGCTGAACTCTCCTTCTTCCATCTGCACACCGATCCGGTTCTGCATCCTGAATCTGAAGTTCAGCTGGAAGAGGCTGTCCGGAGCGGTAATCCCGAGCCCTTTCCCGTATGTGAAATACGGCGGGTCAAAGTAGCTGAGACTTCTGGAGAGTGATGTATCGGTTTGAGCAAAGGAGAGAAGCGGCACCATCAAGAGGGCACACGCCAACAAAAGACTGCGGAACGGGAGATTCATCATACCGCCCTTATCTGTTAACTGATGTCTTTGTGTCCGATCGTCCTGGCCTACTTCCCACTCTCTTCACCACTGCCGGTGCGCGCCTCCATCTCACGGAGGAACCCTATTCCCCTCCGGACAAAGGCGGGCCCGTCAGGGCAGAGATTGTGAAACATCCCCCGCTCGAATGCAAAATCACCGATCCCGGAGTTGTATCCCTCCAGCCCGATGTATCCATCAAATCCGATGTCGTGAAGTGTCTTGAACATCTCCTCCCAGGGGAGCAGACCGCCGCCAGGCGTACCCCGGTCGTTTTCGCAGGCGTGGATCAAGAAGAGGTGCGACGCCAGCGTCCGGAGAGCCCCGGGGTAGTCACGGATCTCCGTGACAATATGATAGGTATCGAAAAGAGCCCGCAAGCTTGGGTGGTCTGCCATTTCGATCAACCGCATCAGCTGCTCCGGCGTGTTGACCAGATGCGTCCGGAAGTGACTCATCGGTTCCAGGGCCAGGACCAGGTTATGCTGGGCCGCGTAGACGCCGAGCATATGAAGCCCCTCCGCCGTACGCTTGTACTCGTCCGCGGGCGGGCGGCGGCGCTGTATGACCCCCGTGTGTCCGTAGAGGCAGCCGGCGTATGCCACAGCACCCAGCTCCGCGGCTACATCAACCTGACGCTTGTGCCAGGCCAGTCCCTTTGCCCGGTCTGCCGGATCATCTGCCGAGAGATCGCACTCCACCGGCCAGTGGCCCCCCGGGCCGATGATCAGGTCCAGCCCCAGGGAGGCAGCATGCTCGGCCGTCCGTCGGGCATCAAAAGACACGTCATCGCCCACAGAGAGCTCGAACATATCCAGCCCGATCTCCCCGGCAACATCCAGCAGATGGAGCTGGTCATCGGCCCAGCGTTCAGTGAATAGATAGCAGTGTGCACCGTATTTCATATGACCTTCATTGCCTCCTTGTTACATATGCTCTGGCCCGGAACTCCCTGGTTCGCTCCCTGTCCATGTAGATGGGAAACTCAAGCGACCGGAGCAGGGCAAAGCCGCAGACCAGCAACAGGGAATCGATCTGGTCCTCGCTGTGCCTGTACATCGTGATTGTCGATCCTGTACGGGTCTGCTCGGGCCCCACCACGATCTCCCCCTCCTCACGATCTCCCCTGTCAGCCACCACAAACGCAAAGAGACCCCCGTCCCGAACGATCCTGGACGTTTCCTGAAACACCGTGGCCAGATCACGAAAGAGGTGAAGCACTCCCACAGAGACGACGTGGTCCATGGAGCTGTCCTCGAACGGGTAAGGAGCAGCGCCCAGATCGTGTCGCTTCAGCGCTTCCGCAAACCCTTTCTCCTCACATACTTTCAGCATCTCATCGGAGCTGTCCATTCCAAAGACACGGAGACCGGCTTTGTGATAGAGAACCGAACCCAGCCCTGTCCCGATTCCAAGGTCCAGCAGGGTATCGCCGGCAGTTATGTATTTGTATGTCAACCCAAACGTAATCTCCGGGCCGAGCCATCCAGTTGCTTCGGCTTCGGAGTCGTATATTCGGGCAGTGTCAGGTTTCACATCAGGGCCAGCATCTTGCTCGCAGGAACAATCAGAGTTCCACCAATTTCCATTCCCGTCTTCGGTCCGACTGGATTGCGAACCACCTGTACGGTGTACCGGGGCTTCAATCGCTCCGCGAAGTACCATAGGCTCGGATCGACATCGCGTCCGGAGAGCTTTGCTTCGACGAGCGCGTAAGGCTTTCTTCCCTCGGTAATCAGAAAGTCCACCTCGCGCCGCTCCCGATCCCGAACGTGGTACAACTGGAATTCCCCGTACCCGAAGTCTGTCCAGGCATCGGTCAGCTTCTTGAGATGCAGCGCGACCATGTTTTCGAATCGGGTGCCCGGGTTTTCGATTTCAGTGTAGTCGAACAGATACACCTTTCTTTTTTGCCGGATTGTCCGTGCAAGCCGACTTGAGTAAGGGTCTACGGCAAACAGGTAGTAGAGTCTGGACAGGGTCTCCAGGTATCCCTTTGCCGTTGCGAAACTCACACCCAGGTCCTCGCTGAGGGCGTTTATCGACAGAGGCAAGCCTACCCTCTCGGGAAGCAGGAGTGTCAGCATATCTACGACGCCTATATCCCGAATGCGCGTCAGGTCGCGCAAATCTTCCCGTACCACGAGTGTCCGGTGTGCCTGACGCCAGCGGTTCAGTCGCGACTGGCTGCCGGAGAAGAGAGGTTCTGGAAAACCGGTCAGCGTTTCCAGATCACGCAGACTCCCCTCTGCCTGCGCCGACAGAGCGTCCGATTTGAGACGCTCCCAGAATTCCGTGGGTGGAACAACCGATTGGCGGTCCTCAGCCAGGAGCTCTCCAAGCGTGAATGGATGCAGATGGTAGAGGCCATAGCAGCCGAACAGCAAGTCCCCTTTCCGTTGATGCAGATCCAGTCGTCCACTCCCCGCGACCACGATTTCGGTTTTTTTGCCGTGTTCATCGTGGAGACCCTTGAGGAATCCCTTCCACCGGGGGAACTTGTGTATCTCATCCAGAACCATGCGTGGCCGCGGGTGGCCAAGAACAGCCTCCTGTCGCTGCCAGAAATCTCCGGGCTCACGCACGATGAGTTTTCGGTGGGAATCGATATCCCAGTTGAAGTAGAGCTGTTCTGTCTCAGAATCAGCGAGGAGACGGCGGGCAAGCGTGGTCTTTCCTACCTGCCGGGGGCCGGCCACAAAGGCCATCCTCCCCTCTTCCTGGAGCAGGCGGCCGATTTCAGTGTTCAGGTACCGAACCCCGTCAGTTTTCATATACCTATAAAATTGTCATGACAAATTTATAGGAATATAAAACATTGAGCTTTCTTTTCAAGTGATCTTCACCCTCACATACCTCATGCAACGGGTTCAAAGAGCTCTTCTTAGAAGAAATTCTGCCATTTCTTGCCTCGCAACCTTCGACTCTGGCAGATCGTGGTTGATTCCCATGAATCCATGCCACATACCGTCGTAGAGATCCAGCCTGGCAGGGATCCCCGCATCGTCCAGCGCCTGGTAGTGTCGGATGAAGTTGCTGAGGAAGATCTCTTTCGTGCCACCCTGGATCTGTGTCGGGGGAAATCCTCTACTGTAATCGCCGTAGACCGGGGAGACATAGGGGTGCTTCTGATCTTCAGGGTCCGCATACGCGTCCGCTGAGTTCTTCAGGTTCAGGGCATAGTCGAGCAGAGGATCCTCACTCCTGAGTGTATGGTAGGAGTCCCCGGTCTCAGTAATGTCAGACCAGGGTGACCAGAGCACAACCACCCCGGGCATCTCCATTCCCTGATCACGCATCTTCAGGACAGACCCTGCCGCAAGGCCTCCACCGGCAGAATCTCCGTAGATCGCAATCTGCGCATGCCCTAGACCATCACCCGACAACGCCTCCAGTACCGCAACAACCTGGTCGGTGGCCTTCTGCCACTTCCCCCGGGGTGCCACCGTGTACTCCACTGAGATCACTCGCAGCCCGGTGTCGTTCGCAACCGGGACGGAGCAGACCAGCGAAGATTTCACGCTCCCCATCGTGTATCCACCCCCGTGCACATAGACCAGCACGTTCGGAGATTCGGTGTAGTCCTTCGGCCAGATCTCCAGCACCGGGACTCCCCCCATCTCTCTGCGCGAGATCTTCGGGCCGTATTCTCGGACAACCGCACGGTTCACCTTTTCCCAGATAGCCTCATTCTCCCTGTGCAACTTTGCCCACCCCCTCATGTCATCGGGCGCGGGGAGCGGCGCTCCAGGCTGCGCGGAGATGTACTCCTTCAGCGCAGCCTTTGCCTCGCGCGACAGGTATTCCGGGATCTGTATCACGCTCGGGTTTATTTGAGTCGAAATGAATAGAGATCCGTGTCCCGCATGACGAATCGGAGTCGGACTGTCTTTCCGGCAAGCTGACTCAGATCACCCCCCTTCCCCCAGACGACGACGCGATCTATCACATCACCTATCATCTCCGGACACTCCTCCAGTCTGTACCCCTCAATAGCGTTCCCCTCACCATCCTGTAGCTCCACCTGCAGACCACCCGCAGGAGAGCCTGCGAAGTTGAGCTCCAGCTCGCCCCCTGTAAACGTAAACGGTCTGGTCAGGAGCTCCCCTCCTTCATAGGGCGCGTGCACGGAGACAAAACCGTCCACGCGGAGAGAATAGCGGGTAACATGGGATGTCGGCTGCGCGTAGTGTGACATCCTGTAGAGAAAGATCTCTCTTTCGTTTGCCGGGACGATCCCCAGAGCCGGAGTGTTGTCACGGGCCACCCAGTCGCGCAATGTCGGCCCGGGGCGGATGAACGCCTCCATGAACGTCCGGTCATAGACGTTGCCACCCCGTGAGCTCATAAGGACCGCATCGCTGGATGCGATCCTGTACTTGGGGTTTTCCACCAGACCCTCCGACTGTTCCGGCGTCAGGGCCGCCTTCTCCGGAAAGAACCTCTTGGGAAATGCGAGATAGATATGCGGTGCTCTATAGTACGGCGTGGTGGCGTTGGTGTAGAGATGCTCCTGCGGCGTGTCACCGTAGGTCATCTCCACCGGGTCGGTCCAGTTGAGAAAATCCCTGGAGGTGGAACGGGTGATCGTCCGAAACCCTGTGTACCCCTCTCCCGTCCAGGTCCGGAAGTAGCAGAGATACTGCTGTTCAGCCTCGGACCAGAACCCTACGTTCTGTGAATCGAACATCCCGCTGGTCAGGATCGGCTCCTCGCGCAGCTTCTTCCAGTGGATACCGTCAGAGGAGATGAACGCCACGAGCCCGCTCTTCTCGTCGCCCGCGAGAGCTTTGAACCTTTCAGCCGGCGGGACACCCGGCCGCGTGTCGATGAATGGACAGAAATTGTGTGTGTAGGGCTCGGCATCAGCCAGAATCACGTTGTTCTCTCTTGACCCCATCACTTCATATATCCCCAGGTTCGGCTTTTCCCACTCGATCCCGTCCCTGGACTCAGCATAGCAGACCGTAGCCGTAAGGGGAGAACCAGGCGATCCTCTGTAGTACATCCGGTAGACTCCCTCGTCGTTTAAGACGGCGACATAGCCTGAAAAGCCCCCCTCCCAGGGAGAATCGAACTCGAGTGCCGTTCCCTCCCTGTATGGGCGATGAAGCCGGAGCTCGGCGTTCTTGAGCGTTTCGATCATGAAATTGTCCACAAAAAGCTCGCGCCGGTCACCCAGGGCTACGGGACTCTCTCCCTGCGCCTGTACCTGCTGCCAGAAAGGACCGAACGAGATGATGATCAGTATCAGGACTACGACGAGATTTCGCATTGAGATTCCTCTATGCTAGATAGAAGTCCATGTCAGCGTCTCCGGAAGATCTACTCTTCGGGGTATTCTCTTCCTGAGGTCGCCGCGTCACGAAGCTCTGCGATCCGCCTGGTGTAGACCGGCCCCAGCTCCGTCTTCCTTTCAAACTTCTCTGCCCAGTCCAAAGTCTTCTCCGCCGCCTTGAGCTTCCCCTCGCCAATCATCTCCTCCGCATATGAGAGGGCCGAAAAGGTGATGTTCTTGGCAATCTCCTTTGTGTAGAGACCCCGGATCGGACTGTGGTCCTGCCCGCTCACCCACGGACCCTCGAAGTCGTTCTCTTCAATCCCCTGGAGACATTGCCGAAGCGCGCCAACGTTCCGGGAACCCGGAGGTGGTGCCGGATGGATAAGGAAATAGGGGCCGGCATACTGGAGATACTCCTTGTAGTCCTCGTAGAAACTCTCATAGACGGTAACCGCAAGGGCCACCGGGCGCGGGTAGGAGCCAAACCGTATCCCGGAGACCCATCCTCTGAGGACGAGATCGGCAGGATAGACGGTCTCCCCCTCATCGTTTTCCAACGGGCTGAGCTGATCCAGCTCAGAATCCTCGAAGGGCAACGGGACCTCGCCATGGTCTCGAAAGAAACGGAGGCCCCAGGGGAGGTTCAGAAGCCCCCTCTCCACCACTGTGACATCCGTACGGAACCCTTCTGTCTCCTGAACGGCCATCGCCGGGTAGGTATCCATATCCCCGTTGGTTATGAGGATCGCGTTCTCCGGGAGGGTCCTGAGCAGCCACCGTCCGAAGGAGAGAGCCGCGTCGGTCAGAAAGCCCGTCTCCCTGATCATGCGGAGCGACTTGTGGAGCATATCGATCTCTCCACGACGGATCGCGAGCCCCCAGAGACTCACCCAGGCGCTCCCGTAGGCGGAGTCGCATTCGATTGCCGCCATCAGGTGATCCCAGGAGGCCTGCGAGTTGGCCGGGTCGGCATCGCCCGGCTTCGGAACCGACGCATCCGCCAGCACTGTAAGGGCAAAGCTGTTGCAGGGTTCCAGCTCGAGAGCGATCTCCGCCTGCTCAATCGCCCTCTCGGGCTGCTCGAGGCGGCGATAGGTTTCGGCAAGCCAGATGTGGGCCTCCGCGCTCTCCTCCTGTTGAGCCACGAGTCTTTCGAAGAGGGGGAGCGCCTCCTCCAGCTTGTTCTGCCGGAAAAGAGCAAGTGGTTTCTCCAGGCTTGTCGGCTGCTCGGAAGGACATCCGCCAAAGATGAGAACCAGGGAAAAAGGAACGATGTACTCGAAGAGCCGTGACACCTTGTGCCGCACGCGATCTGCCGCAACAGGAATCCGCATCCTGACCTCCCCAAACATAGTCGGAGTCGATTAACGCACCGCCTGAATCACCTCAGCATCAACCCACCAGATATCATCACGGCGCGAAAAGAAGAGGAACTTGCCGTCATTTGAGAGTGTCGGGCTGCTCTCGACGCTCTCCGTATTCACACCAGCTCCCAGGTTCTTTGGCTGGCTCCAGGTTCCGTCATCCTCCCGGAAGACCACGTAGAGATCATTTGAACCGAACCCCCCATCCCGTCTCGCACTGAAGACCAGAAAACTCTCATCGGAGGCTATTGCCGGATGGCTTCCCGTAACGGGGGGAACCAGCGGCTCCGGGGAGGTGTAGCGGTCGCCCGAAAACCTCAATCGGACAAGGCCGGTCGCGTAGATGTTCCCACTGGAAGCCACCGAAGGAGCGTGGACCGTCTGTTCGGTGACGGGGCGCCCCAGAGACTCGGGGGCGCTCCAGCCTTCGGGTGTCCGCTCCATAACCCAGACATTCAACGCCTGCTGCGCGCCGGGGCATGGCCGCCTGGAGACAAATATAAGCCGCTGTTCGTCAGGCGTTAGCAGGGGATGGGCATCAATAAACTCTCCCGAGAAAGAGGCCTGAACAGGCTCTGACCACGAACCACCGGCACGCAGGGTCACCATGACAACAGACTGATCACCCTCCAGCCTCGTGAAGTAGATCTCTGACCAGGCGCGGTCCGCCGTCAGCCCATACTCCTGCGCCGGCCCGGAGACCATACCGGGGGCAAACACAGAGGCTGTAGTATCGGCTTTCTCTCCTCCCGGATACGGATAGTCCGGTTCTTGCGCACATAGGGTCACAGAAGCAGCCAGCATCAAGACAATGGGGGGAATTGACTTGAACATTATCGCACTTCTCCTTTCGATCTGAATCGGAAAGAGAAGAGATCGGCGTCTCTCATCTCAAATCGAAGCCTGATCGTTTTCCCGGCCAGCTCACCCAGGTCACTCCCTTTCTTCCAGACCACGATCCGCTCGATCTCATCCCCGATCATCTCCGGACACCGGTTGAGCTCGTAGCCGGGCCGGGGCGTTCCATCGGCCTTTTGTATCTCAACCCTCACACCACCGGCAGCCGAGGAGGCGAAGTTCATCTCAAGCTCCTCTCCGTCAAATGTGAAGGGTCTGGTGATGAGCTCTCCACCTTCATAGGGGAACTGCACTGAGACAAATCCATCGATTCTGAGCGAGTAACGTGTGAGGTGTGAGCTTGACTGAGCATAGTGAGATATACGGTAGATGTAGAGTTCTCGTTCGTTGGCAGGTACTACATATGGAGCCGGTGTGTTGTCCCGCGAGACCCAGTCTCGCAGCCCCGCGCCCGGCCGGATGTAGGCCTCCATGAATGTCCGGTCGTACTGATTGCCGCCGCGGCTGCTCATGATCACGGCGTCACTGGAGGCGACACGGTAGTTCGGATTCTCGACCAGCTTCTCTGCCTCCTCTGGAGGAAGAGCGGCCTTCTCGGGGAAGAACCTCTTTGCGAACGAAAGATAGATGTGGGGAGCGCGATAGTAGGGGTGCGTCCCGTTTGTATAGATGTGTTCTGCAGGAGTACCCCCGTATCCCATCTCCACAGGTTTGGTCCAGGCCAGGAAATCTCTTGATGTCGAGCGGGTGACGGTCCGGAACCCGCTGTAACCTTCTCCTGTCCATGTACGAAAATAGCAGACGTAACGGTCTTCGCTCTCTGACCAGAAGGCGATATTCTGTGAGTCGAACATCCCGTCAGTCATGAGCGGCTCTGCGC
>JBATTW010000038.1:0-3728 GCA_049670805.1 Bacteroidota bacterium | reverse complement strand
GGGTCAACATCAGGGATTCACCAAGGAGATTGGATTTCGAATAGCGAGTTCTGACACCCGCTTCTTCCGTACGAAAGCCGAATTCCTCCTTGAGCTGACGCTGAATGGGAACTTTTTCCAATACTTCTACCCCCAGAGGCATCTTGAAATTGAGGCCCGGCGAAACAGTGCGGGTGTACCTGCCGAAACGCAGGATCACGCCGACTTCCTCCGGGTCGATTGTAAAAAAGGACGACCAAAGAACAATGATCGCCAAAAAGCCGATTACACCATATCCAATCAACTTTGGCGATATCTTTGGCATCCTCATCTGGCGAAGTTCAAACATTTCGTTTTCGGCCATTACATTTTTCCCTCCTTGGTTTGTGCTGAATGCGCATGACGCCATGACTTCCCTGCGAAAAAACCGAGATAGCAGGTCTTGCGTTGCGTGGTTTTCAGGGCGTCAAGAGTGCTGATAACTTACAAAGGAACCGGGTGAAGGACAACATGATGTCCTCAATATCCTGTGGTTACCTGTCTGGATGGGACAACGCCAGAGAGGCGGAGTGCAGGTCTTGATTAACGGGGATTCTGGTCGCTATTACAGGATTGTGGGGCTGGGCCGGTGGCGAAAGCGAAACCGGCGCAGCCAGGTTATCTTGAATGGGCCGGTCGGGAACGGGTCCATACCCTTCTTTCTCTGACGACAAGCGCTCTAGCCCGACTATCTCAATTACCTCATCTTCAGCCTTGGTCGCAAATGACACTGCGGTTCTTGGCTGGAGGACGATAAGAGTGGCAGGAAAGAGGGGCGTCCCTGTCACACCACTTTGCCGATGACAAGTGTCATGTCATCAAACTGCGGCTCCGTGCCGACAAATCTCTCAATGTCATCCAGCACCTGGCTGTAGATCCGCCTGGATGGTCGTTCCCGGTGTTCCGACACCACATGTGCCAGTCGTTCCAGCCCGTACATCTCGCCCAGCTCGTTTCTCGCTTCCTTTACGCCGTCTGTATCGCATACGAGGATATCCCCGGAGTGGAGCGTCTGGACATCCACCACGTACTCGGCAGCAGGATCAACTCCGAGGAGCAACCCTCCTGCCTTCAGCTTGATAATCGTCGGCACACCATTCTCGGGGAGCGGTGACTCCGCTGCAGAACGCAACTGTCGGGCAAGGGGCCAGCCTGTTCCGCGGGGCGGATCATTCCAGCGGAGTACAATAGGCGCATCATGGCCTGCGTTGACATAGGTCAACTCCTGGCTTTCATCATCGTACACTCCAATAAAGAGCGTGGCAAACTTGTCGTCTGCTGTCGACAGGTGTAGCGAACGATTGACGGTCCTTATCAGATTGCCCAAGCTCTGCCCATCCAGAAGTATGTGGCTGCGCAACACCCCCTGCACATACGCCATCAACAAGGCGGCTGAGACCCCTTTCCCGCAAATATCCCCGACGACGATCGCGAGTTTGTGTGGACCAACGCGCACCAGATCAAAGAAATCACCCGATAAGTGATCGAACGACCTGCTTGCCCCGAAGCAGGTGAAGTGATCCATGGATGGTGAAGACTGCGGAAAAAGGAATGACTGGACCTCCCCGGCAAGTTTATGCTCCGCCTCCCGTTTTTCGTTATCAAAAGACCTCAGTGCAGCGACAATAACGCTCACGACGAGAAACACCCCGGACCGCTGAAAGAAAGCCCAGTACCTGAGCACATCGTGAAGGGCTGTGACCGAAAAAGAATCCATGGCAAACAGATCGTGAATCGTGGTCGCAAAAGCAGCCGCAAATGCCATCGCAATTCCCTGTCGTCTCCCAAGATACCAGGAGACGACGATGATGGGGAAGAAATAGAATATGAAGAAGGACAGGTCTGGCCCGGTCAGATAGTCCACGCCTGTGACCATGATTATTGTTGCATATCCCCGTATCAGCAGCGCAGACGTTGATTGCCTGTTGAAATGACCGAGGAGAGCGGCCATAATTTTCCCCGCCGGTTGACGAGTATTCACTCAGCATACCCCTGGCGTGTCATGGTCGGCCCTATTGGGCCTGTTGTGCGCGCTCGTGTCATCGTTGGTCGTACCTCTCCGAGATTCTCTGGAAGTGGGTCTGAATGGCGGGCGTGATTTGCCCCATCCGCGCCCGGCGAAGGTACCCGCAACAAAGAGTCGGGTTTTGAAACTGGTGCGCGGTCTGCAACCCAGATGCGCCCCCTCGAGGCAGAGTCTGAACGCATGTGCAGATCGCGTGTGAGCATGCTGGTGACCCCCCAAAAAAACCGGCCGCCAAAAGACGACCGGGGGATGGGATGTCTGAACCCGCGGGTCTGGTTCTCTTTGCAGAACCGGGGCCAGGGCCCGGGGCTCGATTGCGCATCGATGTCGCCTGGCAGGATCAGCCCAAGATGCCTCAGGCTTTTGTCACACCCGTCGCGTGAAGACCTTTCGGGCCGTGAGCGACCTCAAACCCGACCATCTCGCCTTCATTGAGGGTCTTGTACCCGTCACCGACGATTTCCCGGAAGTGCACAAAGATATCTTCACCAGTTTCGCGCGTAATGAAGCCAAAGCCCTTGGTTTCATTGAACCACTTCACCGTTCCTTTTTCCATGGAACAGCTCCTTTCAGTTGCTGTCTGTCCGCAACCGACGGACCCGGTCATGCACATCCGGAGGTGTGCCTTTAAACGAAAAATCGCCGCCACGTTTAACGATGCACCTGTGGCTGCGACCTCTGTTGTTCTGCTGCGGGTTCGTACTGAGAACTCTAGCAAACCACGCTCCGGTCACCCGGAGCCGAAAAAGCCCGACAACGGTGTACAATTGATTATTTGTTTAGTATAGCTCTATCCCGGACAAAGCGCAAGCATTATTTCCTCCTGGAGGAAGATATTCCCAGAGGGATCCGGCGCGGGTTCGGGTCATTACCCTGCCCAACCACTGCGCATAAACCTACGACTGTTTCCCGGGGCAAACGTCGTCGGACTCGCTGCACAACGTCGTACTAAAGTCTTTCTTAGTGTAGATTCCCGTCTTCTCCAGTTCCTTCACTCGACGCTCCAGCCGCTTCTGCGTCTCTTCACTGATCTTCTTCGCCTTCACCGTCCTCGTCTGTGTCTTGGGATACGGCAACCTACCGTACTTCGCACCATCCATGCGCAATATCCCGTTCTCTCCCTCCATCACAACCTTCCGCTTGAATGCCTCGCCATAGCGTTCCTTCAGGGGGACCCTACACTTCGCTTTCTCCTTCTCGTTCATATACTTCCGTCCTTCCCTGCAAGGACTTTTCAGGATGAGATACTCAGGTTGCCTTCAGAACCAGGCGATTGGCTTTTCCCGGGAATCTTCTTACATTTACTATACACAAGGTTGTCAGACTCCTTGACACTTGATGCTCAATCTTGCCAAGTCTCTGCAATCTCTTGCAGGATTCGAAAGTGGTGGCCAAGTGAGATGCTGAAAATGGCTTGTCTTCGAAGCCCGGATGGCGTGTATGTCGTCAGAGTGTTTCGGACAGAACTTGATGTAAGTTAAGAGAGGTTTTTTGAGATAGTCAAGTTGTGAAGTTGGTGTTGTACGTAATGTTGTGGTTTGAGATTGTGTAGCCTCCGGTGTTTCATCGTCTCTTGCTTCAGCCGTTCCCGCCGAGTAATCACCTCCTGGTATCTTCCCCCGTAGACATCAGCCGGAGTGACGTTGTTCAGTGATTCATGATACCGTTCGTTGTTGTAGTATTC
>JBATTW010000037.1:0-9134 GCA_049670805.1 Bacteroidota bacterium | reverse complement strand
CGAGGGGCAGGCGCTCAGCCCGCAGAATAACGACTCGGTTTCATCTCAGTGGGACCGCGCCAACAAACTCTTTCTCAAACCGGTCAGTCCAGTCTATTCTCTGTTCGATTTCGCCTGAGATGAGAAGGTCGCATCTGTATTCCTTGCACTTGGATCGCATACGTGAGGCGGTGTCAAAAATATCGCCATGGTAGGCAATGTTCCTTTTGATCTCCCCCACTTCGACGGCGGGTTGTGAACCCCGTGTCTTGGCGCATTTCGGTTGTGAGTTTTATTCTTACATTCTCCCTTCACCAGGGAAGGGGCCGAGATGAAGAAGGCTTTCGTGACGAGAGAATGCAGGAGTGAGATTCTGTCTTCGACGGAGGAGAGCTCGGAAACGTCAAGGGTGAACGACAATGTCAAACTCACCAACCGCGATCGCTTTCCCGTTCTCACTTTCGCGTTTTGTCAATTCCCAATGAATTGCATTGTCTCCGAGTTGTAACGGCGGCATCGCAATTGCCCCCTTCCAGAATCGAATACTAAATCCAGGGTCGCCTTCCGACTGAATTGTTCTGCTCTCCAGAGTATCCGGTGTAACTATGTGCCCATTTACGCGAACAACGATTTCATCTGTTTTGCGCATATGTGCAAATGCACATCGAAGCGTGGCACCGGAGTTCACAATGTCCGTTGAAAACCGGAATGGCAGCTCGACACTATCACCAGCTTCTTGCAGCAGACGCCGTTCAAAAGCAACACCAATATCGAATGTTTCCCGTTCATTGGGATGATACATCAGCCTCCGGCAATTCAGGTAGTGTTTCGACATCTGCCTTGTCCTTTGGGGGCTTGTCCATGTGCGTAATTCCGGGTAGTATTCACCAAAATCGAAAGTATAGAAGTTGTAGAAAGCAAATCCATCGGGATTCTGGGACATAAAATTGTCGGCAATAGCACGGATTTTCGGGGGATCAAGGATGTTGTTTTCACCCAGCAGGGATGGCTGGCCATACTCAAACACTTGATACGGGGAAACATTGCCCGGTGTGAACGGGTAGAGTTTGCTGTTTGTCCCTTGTGTCATTGCACGCCAACGATCTAGTGGAATATTCCAGTCAGCGTAATACCATTCTCCCGGGGACACATAATCAATCAGTTCCTGCTCAATCCACTGTTGAACCTGCAGACCTTCCCGTGTGCAGAAGTCGATATCCTAGGGCACAATAACACCCAACAGCATTTTCTCACGCTGACGGTTACGTGCGGTCTCGTCCAATAATTGACGAATATCTCGAACATATTCTGTCATGAACCGCGCGTTTTCAGCCTTTGGTTCTGACAGAAAGGGGGCTGTCCGACCGAAATCAAGCTGCAATCCATCGATGTCGAACTTTTCCAGGATCTCTTCCAGAATGGAAAAGCGGTAGTTTCGGAGACCCTCAATAGCGTAATCCATTTGCCGCAACGCACCAATGGATTTCCAATCACGGGCACCGGTATCCTCTGCCAGCGACCATTCCTTGTGCTCTCGTTCCCAGGGTGTCCACTGAACCAATCTGCCGTGATGGTCGTTCATTCGGACATTCGCCAACACCGTGATACCATGATTTCGAAGCGTGTCCACAATCATACGGAATGGCTCGATACCAGCTTCAAATAGCGCGTCGAAGTTACTCCACGGAATCAAAAAACCAATTTCGCTTCTGTAGTTGACGAGCCCGCAGGCCGTCGCATCCAGTGCCAGGATATCGGGTTTGGCGGAAATCATTATCTGTGCAACCGCATGGACATCCTCAATAGTCTTGCCTCGCCGCACGCTGTTGAAATCGCTCGTGATAACCAATTTATGGGGGAGATACGCATCATTCCTGTTACAGCACAACAGGCTGCCGGTGAGAAGCAGAGCCAAGATCGACATTGATTTCATTTGAGGCTCCAAATGGATATAGACGTTCTAGTATGGTGCAATCTCTGAAGCCGCATGATCTACTGACCCTTCACTAAGCATCTTCCAACTTATCGTACCAGTTCCTCTTTAACAGAAACGTTGTAATAATCACCAGTGCCACCGCAACCCACATGGAGGTAAATTGAAACACAACCAGGAACACAGGAATCAGTCGCAGTGATGTCTGCCAGACGATACCGACAGCAACATTACTCAGATCGCGAGCAGCCTGGGTATTCTTTTTGAACTGAGGATCATCAATGATTACTTTTTCATATATGGGCCGCCAGAATCCCCACGGACGCACTTGCTTGTAGAAACCTATCAGCGTCGCTTCATCATCTGGCTTTGTGACCAGACTTGCGACCACGCTGATGGTTGCAGAGACAGCAAGGATCAAGGGAAAGCTGTTGACGGCGGAAACATCCGGCAGGATCTGTCCAAATGTGATGGCAAAAACAACACCACTTATCATGCCCCAGAAGTAACCGTGTCCATTGAAACGCCACCAGTGCCACCGAAGGATGTTGGGGGCTGTATATCCACCCGCCAATCCAAATACAATCCACTCGGTAATAGCATTGATTGAGTGTGGCATGAGTCCGAATAGCACTCCCAGCAACACCAGCAGGACGGATGCAGCATAACTTGCGATTACGTATTGCCTACTCCTGCCATATGGATTGATATATTTCTTGTAGATATCGTTTACGACATACGCAGCCCCACAATTTACCGTGGAGTCGAACGTGGACATAAATGCCGCAAGCAAACCTGCGAGCAACAGCCCGGTCGCACCCACCGGGACAAACTTATTGATGACGTGTGGCAGCACCAATTCAAAGTCGATGTTATGTCCCATCGCATCGAGCTCAGGACCGAAAAACACCACTGCCAGTACGGCCACGGCAGGGACCATAATCCAGCGGGGCACGATCGCCACAGAGACGATTGCGTTCATGAGGCCGGCTTCTCTGGGTGATCTTGCTGCCAGCATGCGCTGCATATCATATGTCGGAACCGGGCCTGCCATACTGTTGAGAATTCCTTTGAAGACGATCATGAAGAAGAATATAAAGAAGAGGGAATATCCATCGGAGTTGATTTGGTCGTTTACAGCTGGAATGAGCTCGGACCAGTCAAGATCGAGATGCCATCCAATCGAAAGGTCAAGCCATCCTTCGGGCACGACAGATTCTAACATCTCGGGTGATACTTTGGTGAGGGCGATGATCCCGATGATCACCGATGTAACGGAGAGGAGTGCAAACTGTAGCAGGTCAGTCAATATAACACTGTACATTCCCCCAAGGAGGACATATATCGTGGTAATTGACATCAGAATGATTGCGTATGTGTTAGCCGATAGACCCCAGGGGAGAAAGATCGTCGCGAACTTGCCGATCCCCTGAAAGGTATAGGTGAGGAGTCCGATCACACTAACCAGCGCGAATATGGTGACGCTCAAGCGCGAGAGTTCACTCCCTATCCCTTTGCCAAACCGCGTTTTGATCCATTCTGCTCCCGTCAGGACATTGGAACGGCGGACCCAAATTGCAATATAGACCATGAAGAACACCTGGTTAAACGTCGGCCACATCCAGGGCATCCAGATACCCTTCAAGCCGTACACAAAAACCATGTATACCAGCCACATGGTTCCGCTGATATCAAACATGGACGACGCATTGGAAATGCCAAGCAAGTACCATGGAACCGATCTTCCGCCGAGGAAGTAGCTGTCCATATCTCGTGACGCTCGACGAGAGAGAACAACCCCTGTTACAACAACAAGAATTAGATAGACAAGAATAATTGACTGATCAATCAAGTGCATCGTTATGTCCTTGTTTCAATGTACAATCCAACACACTATCGTGTGTGTCGTTGTTCTGACACGGCCGCCCTTCCTGATTTGTTCGACATCCTAATACAATTACTGGACTCGTTCAAGGGGTTCAGGTCAGCAAAATCCGGACGCGTGGGCTTACATGCCGTAAACCCTGCAAAAACCGAATTGATTGGCTACCATATGCCGCTGCGATTCGACCAGTTCGGGCCACAAAGCTGTCTAGGCTACGGAGAATCAGCCCCAGGGATAACTGAAAGACTTCGGGTGACATTAGATATGAAAGATTCATGGAAATCTGGTGATCCGTACGAATACTTTATGGGTCGTTGGAGCAGTCTGGTTGTTCAGGGGTTTCTTGACTGGCTTTCTCCCGGTCATGGCTTGAAATGGCTCGATGTTGGCTGCGGTCCCGGTGCTCTGAGTGAAGCCGCTATGCTTGGATTTGGACCAGAAAACCTGATAGCCATAGATCAATCAGAAGGATTTGTGCTCACCGCTCAAAGGCGATTGGGTAGTAAAGCTATTTGTAAACTTGGGAACGCCATCGATCTGCCAATCGAAGATTGTAGTGTCGATCTGACAGTATCCGGTCTAGTTTTGAATTTCATCCCAGATGTAGGCAGTACGCTTGCAGAAATGAAGCGAGTAACGGCAGACGGCGGCATGGTTGTGATTTACGTTTGGGATTATGCCGGCAAGATGGACTTTCTTCAGAAGTTTTGGGAAGCAGCAGCAGAACTAAGAAGTGAAGCGTCCGCGCTGAGCGAGGCCAATCGATTCTCAGATTGCGGCTCTGAAGCGCTTGTGGAATCGTTTACAGAAGCAGGTTTTGATCAGGTTATGACAGCGCCGGTCGAGATCGACACACATTTCGCAGATTTCGATGATTACTGGGAGCCTTTCTTCGGTGGTCAAGGGCCTGCACCTACATATTTGATGTCTCTAAGCAAAACAGAAAGAGAGCGCCTCCGAGATCTAGTTTATGAGCGTTTACCTATACAGCGTAGTGGATCAATACCCTTATCAGCACGGGCTCTGGCAGTCAAAGGCATCGTGCCCGCGGACTGCTCCCGGTTGTCGGTCCAGATCGAGTCGGCTTTCTGAGCCTGGGACTGTTGAGGGAACCGTAACAGATGGAATCGCGGGTTGCAGTGTGGAGTTGCTGTTTTCTTGGTGTTGCAGATTTGAATCCTGAACCAGGCCAGCGCAGGACGGGCAGTACCCCCCATGTCCTTCAACCAGAAGACACCGAATTTGTTCGTGAAATCGTTGCTGATGATCTATCGGGCGTGATAGGGAGCTTCTGATTTGGGGACACCAGCCCGTAGACGGAAGAGCTGCTCTACGCCACAGCTCTTGTTGCGGTGGCCGTCACTGGATCTGCTGCCGCCTGTGCCTTGAGGTAGGCATTGGGATCATGCCGCATCGCCCCCGGGGGCAGCCAGTGCCACATATGTCCGAGGGCCTTCCGCACCCGGTCTTCAAAGAACGGCGGGAGGACATCTGTTGTCTGCTCATAGAATCCCCGAAACTCCGGGTCTTGGAGGAGCCTGTGATGGATCTCTCCATGGTATCGTATTCTTCCGTACCCCTCGGAAGATATTGCTCGAACAAGATTCATCCATCGGGGAATCAGGCTCCGGGTTGCACTGAAACGTCGCGCAATGGCCCGGGGAGAGAATGAGTATCTCGTCGTATCCACCACGTGCTGATAGAACGCTGGCCAGGAGTAATTCTTCGGCCGCACGTTCATCGCGCCGTTGTTGTTCAGGAAAGGAAACGGGAAGCCGAGGACGCGGTTCTCTCGCTGGTACTGGAGGTTGATCGGTGCCGCTTCCCCGAAGGCTGTGAGGAGAGAATAGCCCGGGAATGCGCCGGGTGCCAAATCGACGAAGCGACGCGTGAGCTCGAACGGTTCCGGTCCTGCATCACCGTCAAGCCCCAGAACAAAGTTGGTCTGTACGTACGGGATGTAGCGCAGGACCAGATTCACGTGCTCGGCGACGTGCTTCACCTTTTCTATTCCCTCGAGGCTGGGGGCTTTTGATTTTTCGCCAAGTTCGAACCATGATTCGATTCCAGGGAGGAGAGCCTTGAACCCATTCCGTTGAAGTCGTTTGAGACGCGGCTCCGACAGCAGCGACAGGCTGCTTTCTGCGATGAAGTCGATGCTGTTTGGTGGGATGGCGTCTTCAATACTCCCTATGATTTCATCGAAACGGACCCCAAAATTGGGGTCATGCCATCCGACAAGAGGACGTTTGAACTTGGTCAACAGAAACAGGAGGTCATCCTTCAACACGTCGGTATCAAGTAGCTGGTACGGGACCGTGGCGTCAATGCAAAAACCACATGAATACGGGCACCCGATGCTGGCGAGCATTGGAACAATCTGAATAAGTGGAGCCTTCCGAACCGTTGGCTCGATGAACTCCCACCGTTCCCGAATCCCTGGCAGTTGAGCTGGCTGCCCGGGAGCGGATAGATGGAGACCCATCGGTGTATGACGCGAGCAATCCTGTACGATATCCTGAATGACCGCTTCGTCCGTGAAGCCGAGCACGTAATCGAAATACGTCCGGGCATCCTGTGGAAAGCAGCGCGCATGGGGGCCGCCGAGGACCGTCACCACTCCCTGGGAGTGAAATTGATTGCTGAGCGCGTATGCAAGCTGCGCAGATTCCGTGAATGCTCCGATGAAGAGCAGATCCAGGTCTTGCGGGAGTTCCCGGGCGAGATTCTCGAAGCCTGTGTAGCAAAGGAATGAGACATCGTGCCCCTGCCTTTTGCACCAGACGGCGACTACCTGCGGCATGATGCTCGCCAGGTTTGCGTTCATTATTCGTGCCCACAGTGACCGCGTTGGACCCTGACTCACGAGGTCGATGACCCCAATCCGTAACTTCTTCACTTTAGTCTCTCCTCGATGGATATTCGGTGCTGCTTCGGTTGTCGCCCGAGGGTCCGCGTCCGCTGCCTCGCGGCCTCCTCGACGATGCGCTGAAATTCAACCCCCCATCCGTAGTCAGAGTGTTCTGGATAGAGCCTGATGTCAGTGAACTGATGCTGGATCCCTTCTCAACCCTGTGATAGCTTGTTCGCTTCCCGCTTCCGCTCGGCGATCGCCTGTTTGACGATCTTCCGAAATGCGGTACCCGTCAGGGGGTGGTGTGACAATTCGCCCTTCTCGGCCGCAATCCGGATAGTCTTCCGAAAGTCGCCGATTGAAGCATCGTTCAAGATGAAGCGTCGGACACCTTCTCTGACAAGGTCAATAGTTGAAGTCGCTCTCTTCCGGGCCGTTGAGCGTCGTTTCGGTGCCTGTCCAATGGGTGACTTCCTCTTTCCTGACACGACCATGACTCACTTTCCGTTGTACAGGTGATACGGCGCATGCCGTGCTCCCGTGGCTATCGGCGCAACAGTATACCTAGAATGTGACTGAGACGGAATCGACCAAAGGGATGGAAAGAGAGGTGGTCCCTTTGGGGGGGGGGAAGGGTGCAGGGCCGATGTAGCGGCCGGAGAGTGTGGAGTCGTACGAAAGGACGCCGGGGGACCGATCCTGATTATCAGTCTTCAGAAGAAGGGCTGTCCTGTGACGAGGAGGGAAACGGGCCTCCCACGTGACGATAGCTTGCGATCTCGAGACGGGTGTGCAACGCAAGTTTCTTGAGGATGTTGTGAACGTGGCTCTTGATCGTATCCACTGCAAGATTGAGCCGGGTGGCAATCTGCTTGTTGCTCAGTCCTTCGGCGATCAATTCGATCACTTCCCGTTCCCGGTTCGTCATCCGAACCGACTTGAAAGGATTGCCTTTTCCGTGCCGGGTGGCATGAGTGGCAATCTCGGAAAGGAAAGAAGAGGTGAGGGTGGGGGGGAGGACCTTCTTTCCCCGCGCGACGTCCCGAATCGTCTGGAGGAAATCGTCGAAGGTCGCATCTCTGAGGACAAACCCGGCAACACCGGCCTGTACATATTCAACAAGAGGTGGCTGGGTGGGGGCAAGGTCCATCAAAATCACTCTAGCATCGGGATTGGTCTTTCTGATCGATTGGACTAGACGCAGACTGGTGCTGCTTCTGAGGACGAAATCCAGGAGAATGACGTCGGATTTCAGTCTTTTCCCCCGGATGAGAGCATCACCGTTACTCAGGGAAGCAACCACTGCTATATCCGGTTGCTCTTTGAGCATTACGGTCAGGCCTTCGCGAAGAAGGCGGTTATCTTCTACAACGACTAACTTGATGCGTCTTGTCATGGGTTGAAAGATCGTGGGAGCACGTCCATCCTCTGATGACTGGCCCAATAAATCTATGAGAATTGACGGAAGATTTCAAGAGCAGAGTCTCGAAAGATACCGGATCAGGAACCAGTCTGCGAACTGCTCGATGACCTCTGCCGCGGCGATCTGTAAGGTCATTACGTATCCAAGACCTGAAACGGTCCGACTAGAAGCCGTCATTATAGCACATTAATCAACATAAACGAATTCTTCCCCTCATACGCAAGCGTCTCGAATTAGACCGTGGAAACAAATTGGAATTGCGCCCCTGTAATCATATGTTGGTTTCACTAAGGACGCCAGAATGTACGTCTAGTATACTGTACATATACCAACCAATCGTATTTAGGAGCCATAGCATGAGATTGTCAAATCTTCGCCTGGAAGTAATGCGGACCATTGAAAAATCGATGGATGGATTGCTCATCAAATATCTTAGGCCGATTGAAGAAAATTGGCAACCATCAGATTTGCTGCCTGACTCGAAAGCACCCGACTTTTTTGAAGAGATAAAAGAGATGCAGGCACTAGCTAAAGAATTGAGTTATGATCTACTGGCGGTACTGATCGGTGATACAATTACTGAAGAAGCATTGCCTAGCTATGAGGCGTGGCTAATGGACATAGAAGGTATTGACCAGGAAAACACGGATGGCTGGTCGAAATGGGTGAGGGCTTGGACAGCGGAAGAGAACCGTCATGGTGATTTACTCAACAAATTTCTCTATTTGTCTGGACGAGTAAACATGAGAGAAATGGAAATTTCTACTCAGCACCTATTAAATGATGGATTTGATATTCAAACAGGAAGAGATCCGTACCGAAGTTTCATCTATACCAGTTTTCAAGAATTGGCCACGAACCTCTCGCACCGACGAGTAGCAACATTAGCCAAAAACACTGGAAATGATCTACTGGCAAAGATGTGTGGCATCATAGCTGCTGATGAGACTCGGCATGCCAATGCCTACATGGATTTTGTCAAACGCATATTCGAAATAGACCCTAGCGAAATAATACTGGCCTTAGAAGATATGATGAAGAAGAAAATAGTAATGCCCGC
>JBATTW010000036.1:0-10268 GCA_049670805.1 Bacteroidota bacterium | reverse complement strand
GGCGACCGCCTCATGGGGGCGATCTCAGGGGTGGGGATGGACTCCTTCTATCCGTTGAGCGAGACGGAGTTCTCCACGCGGAACAGAAAGTCTCGAGTGACAGTCCAGACCGATGACACGGGCCGGGCTCTGGCGGTGCAGATAGACCTCAAGGGCAAAAGGATGCGGGCTGCCAGAATCGAGCCGGACACGACGATGGAGATTCCGAGTGCTGAGTGCGCCGGCAAATACTACAGTGATGCGCTGGGAGTCGTGTACGAGCTGACGTCACGGGAGGAGGGGCTGGTCCTCTCACGTCGTCGGATGGGAGAGAGGATGCTGCAGTATGTGGACACTGACCTCTATGTGGGGCGTCCCGGATTTTTGAGTTTCTACAGGGACATCGAAGGTCAGGTGCGTGGGTTCTTCCTCGAGGACGAGGTCTTTGGAGAAGGTGATGTCTGTTTCACGAAGTGGATGAAGTGATACCGGAGGAGATCATTCGGAGTCTGGAGGAGGTGGAGATCCAGGCCTGGGCCGATCTTTACCGGAGCGCTTCGGAGGAGGTTGTCCGGAAGTGCGGCATAGAAGTGCACAGGGCCGGGTCCGGACATGTTTTTGTGGCGTCAAAGATTGACATGCTCGCGCTGAACCGCGTGATCGGGGTCGGGACAGGGGGGGAGGTCGATCTGGATCAACTCCAGGCGGTGGTGCAGAGATTCCGAGACGCCGGATCACCCCGTTTTTTCTTTCAACTCAGTCCCCTCGGAACCCCGACAGAGCTTCCCCGGCATCTGGAAAGTATGGGCCTCAAACCTTACAACCGGTGGGTCAAGCTCTACAGGAACGTGGAGACACCGGTTGCCGCCAGGACAGACCTGCATGTCAGGGAGATCGGTCCCGGGGAGGCAGCAACTTTCGGCCGTGTGCTGACGACCTCTTTTGAACGGCCGGATATCATGGGAAAGTGGTTTGCCGGCACAATCGGACGTGGGGGCTGGCGGCACTATGTCGCATACGATTCCGAGAAACCGGCGGCTATCGGGGCGATGTTCGTTCAGGGTGAATACGCCTGGTTCGACATGGCGGGGACCCTCTCCGAATACCGGGGCAGGGGAGCTCAGGGGGCGATTCTCCAGACCCGGATCCGGGATGCTGCACCCACGGGGTGCAGGTGGATAGCGGTCGAGACAGCAGAAGACACCCCGGAGCGGTCAGCCCCTTCCTACCGAAACACGCTTCGTTCCGGATTTCGCGTTGCCTACCTCAGGCCGAATTATATGCGTGCTTTCTGATCCTCTCGCGGCGTGACCCAATTGCCGGGCGTCACAGAACAGTACGGAGCTAGATTTTTGGCTTGACACGAGAGGAAAAATGTATTAACTTTGCACTACAAAGTACTTTGAATTATCGTGAGGAATCAGGCCATGCAGGACATCGATAACGGGTTACGCGACATCTCGCAGATCCGCTCCATGATGGAGACGGCGACAAAGTTTCTCTCGTTGAGCAGTCTCTCTGGGATAAGCGCCGGGCTGATTGCGTTGGCTGGAGCCTGGATTGCGGAGGAGATTCTCTCATCAGGGGGGGAGTCCACTGTACAGTGGCTGGTCCTTCTGGCTCTGGCTGTTCTTCTCCTGGCGGTGGGTACTTCTCTGGCCTTCTCCCGCCGAATGGCGAAGAAGAAAGGGCTTCCGTTCTGGAACGCAACAGCCCGGAAACTTGTCCTCGCGATGATGATTCCCCTCAGCGCCGGCGGGGCGTTCTGCATCGTTCTCCTTGCCCACGGGCTCTATGTCCTGATACCCGGAACGATGCTTCTCTTCTATGGTCTCGCGCTTGTCAACGGATCCACATTTACGCTGGGCGAGGTGCGTTACCTCGGTCTCCTGGAGATCCTCCTGGGCGTCGCGGCCGGCTTCTGGATCGAGCATGGCCTCACTCTCTGGGCCATCGGGTTCGGTCTCCTGCATATTGTATACGGAATCGTCATGTACTTCAAGTATGAACGTGAAACAACCACTCGAACAGCTGGATAAGCTCCTGGAGAACCGCGTCCGGCTGGCAATCATGTCGGTTCTGGCCGTGAGTGAGAGCGTCGATTTCACCTCATTGAAATCGATGCTGGATGTGACTGACGGGAACCTGGCTGCCCATGTCGCGGTGCTGGAGCGTGCGAAATACATCCGGGTTTCGAAGAGCTTCGTTGACAGGAAGCCCCTGACCCGGTACATGATCACCGAGGGGGGACGAAAAGCGTTCAAAAAGCACGTTGACGCTCTGGAGCGGCTCATCCGGGGCGGGAAGTGATTTTTTTTGATCCATAACTTTGTCATACAAAGTACTTTGCACGTTCAACACAGAAGGAAGAAGAGATGAAGGCATTCCGTTTTGGACCGACAATGCTCCTCGGGCTGGCTCTGGGGCTGGGGGTCCTTGCCGACCTCCTGTTGCGCGAAACCCCATGGGGGCTCAACGCCGCCCTCTGGGCGCTCAGTTTCGCGGGAGTGATCCTCATACTTATGAGGTCTGCCACTTCACAACTCATCGCCGGATGGGAAATCGCGCTCGTTGTGGTCGCACTCTGTGGCGTGACCATTGCCTGGCGGGACGCGCCGATGCTGGCGGTCTTTGATTTCTTTGCGGCTGCTGCAGGAGGTCTCCTCCTGACGATGCGGACTCCGGCGATGGACCTCCGGAGGGTCCAGATAACGGACCTCATCATCGGGTCTATCGGCAGCCTCATCGATGCAATCCTGGGAGCGGCCGGATTGATCTTCTCGGACCTCAAAACCGATCTTCCCCGAGCGGAGCGAACTGGGAAGAAAGGGATGGAGGTCATGCGGGGTGGTCTCCTGGCCCTTCCGCTAATTCTCCTGTTCGGTAGCCTCTTTGTTGCGGCGGACGCGTTGTTTGAGCATGTCGTGCTGGAGGTTCTGAACATCAACTTCGCCGAACTGTTCTGCCACTTCTTTACGATCGCATTCGTGACCTGGGTGATGGGAGGGATCCTTCGCGAACGATTCCTGACAGGCACCCGGTCATGGTCGATCCAGACCCCACGGAAGGGGTTCTCACTCGGTTTTACCGAGATTGCGATCATCCTCGGCTCGGTGGTCTTCCTCTCCCTTGCGTTTGTCCTCACACAGTTCGTCTACCTCTTCGGCGGGAGCCAGTACGTGCTCGGGGCGGAAGCGCTTACGGTTGCGGAATATGCCCGGAGGGGCTTTTTTGAGCTGGTGGTTGTCTCAGGCCTTACGCTGCCGGTCCTGCTCCTGGCAGAGTGGATTCTCCGGAAGGAAAACCCCGCCCATATTCGCTGGTTCCGGATTCTGGCCGGGGCAGAGCTGTTGCTTCTCCTCATTATAATGCTCTCAGCAATGCACCGGCTCTATCTCTACCAGATGGAGTTCGGGCTGACGCAGCTGCGGGTCTATGCCAGCACGGTTCTTCTTTGGCTGGCCGTGGTGTTTGTCTGGTTCACGCTCACGGTCATGCGCGGCAGGCGCGATCGGTTTGCTTTCGGTGCCTTTGCGAGCGGTGTTGTCCTCCTGCTTCTTCTCCACATGGTCAATCCCGACGATCTCATCGTCCGGACAAATGTGGCCCGATATGGGGAAGGGAAGGAGCTGGATGCGAAGTATATGAGCAGGTTGAGCGCGGATGCGGTTCCCCGTCTCTTGAGCTCGCTCTCTGAAATCCCGGAGCCCGAGCGGGGAAAGTTGGCCGCACGACTGCTCCGAATGGGTGACCGATTGGAAGAGGGGGATTGGCGGAGCTGGAACTACTCCCGGTCCCGGGCGCGCTCACTGCTGGAGGAGCACCGCGAACGACTGGAGAAAGAGGCGGAAGGGTGGACCGACAGCTCAAGTCAGCACGGACGGTAAGTCCAATCAGTTCTGTTTGAGACGTACCGTGGAAACGCTTCCGGGGGGTAGAGTCAAGCTCGTGCCGTCCTCGTTGATCGGACCGACCGGGAGGGGCTCATGGCGTCTGGTCCGGTCGCTCTGAAAGATCTGCTGGATGGTAACCGATCCGCCTTTCAGGTTGAGGCTCACCCTGCGGGAGACCTCGGCCGTGTTGATGAGTACCAGCGTGATTGTGCTCCGGTCCGGCAGCAGAAAGGCGACCGACCGGATGCCGGTCTCTGTGGAATCGGGTTCGCAGGCGATCCGCTGGGAACCCCGGGGTAGATGATTCTGGAAGTGCTTCAGCATGTCGTAGGCCGGCGCCCACTCCTTCCGCTCGGGGATGTAGAGACCCAGCCCGCCGCTGGAGGACATCGCATAGCTCCAGTAGAGCGAGAGGGATACGTCCCCGTAGACGAGTATGTCATGCAGGCAGACCGCATTGGCGAGCGCGTGTGACCACTCGTGTCTGTCAGGCACCGCCAGATGTGTGTGGCTCTGCTCCATGGCCCAGACAGGGAGGTCCAGTCGTCTGCCCGTCTCCGCGAAAAACCGGATCACATCCAGCTCCCGGCGATAGGTGTGATAGCTGACCGAACAGGTGAGATCCCCACTTCCCGGAAGCTGGAAGAATGATTCCGTATACGCTTGTCCGATGCTGTCCGCCGCGGCCACGTCGGGCATGTAGTATTGCGTGTTATACGCTTCTCTCTCCAGCCGTCGCTTCAAATCACGCGTGAGCCGGAGCAGGCGCTCCGGCGTGAGCCCCGAAATGTAGATCCCGATGTCCGGTTCGTTTGCGACCGATATTCCTTCGAACAAGATCCCGTACCGATCCCGGGCATAGATCAGATACGAGACGATGCTCTCGATGAACTCCGCCTCCATCGAGGGGGGAAGCTCCGGCTTTTCATCGGGCCTCGGACGCCAATCGTGCGGTTTGCCAACCATCCAGTAGGGGAAACGCCAGGCCGCAAAATAGAGCCTGACCCCTCGCTCGTGCAGCACCTGCTGGAGAAGCAGCTCCTCGTGGACAAGCCCCGTGTCCCCCCCGGCTATCGCCTCCCAGTTGATCAGGTCCGGATCCAGGTTGTCGTTCTGCGCTTCCAACAGGTACCAGACGCTCCTGACCCGCATGTCCGTCGTGTAGAGCTCGTAGATCATCCGTTGAAGGAAGAGGCTGTCCGATGTCAGATAGGCATTGACCTGAGGATAGACGTGTCCGCCCCATCCCTGGATCGTCTGAGCTGTGCGAGAGGGATCAAGAGTGATCTGCTCACTCTGAGCAGGCGCGACGCGTGCCGCAGAGAGAAGCATAGACAACGCAAGGAACCACTTCATGAGGGCAACTCCTTTTGCTCGCTCAGGTACTGCCAGAGGCAGACCTCGTTTCCGTCGGGGTCCTGGACATAGGCCAGTATCCCGTTCTCCACGGTCCTGGGATCTGAGACGGCGACTCCCCGCTCCCTGAGCTCCTCTGCAGTCCTGGAGAGATCCTCTGTTCTGAGGCAGAGCTTCCCACCTCCCCCTCGTTGGGGACTATCCGGAACCAGCTCAAAAAGAACCCCATCGATTTCAAACCGTGCCACCACGTCCCGGGATTTGAGTTGAAGTCCAAGGAGGTCCCGGTAGAATGAGACGGCCCGGTCCATATCGGAGACATGATAGAAGAAGCAGTCAAATCGGAGGTCCATATCTGACCAGGAGAAGGATGTTTCGCCAATTCTCGTCTGAAGCTACCACGCGCCTTCTTGAAAATCAAGGAGCATGGCTTTCGAGTTGGCCCGGCGGGCAACAATCTCCTCCCGGATTGCGTACAAAGGGAAGGAATCACCTACCCAGGAGCGAACAATGAAGAACAGGTCCCTGTCAATCTTCCTCACCGTGACGCTCACGTGCCTCCTCTCAGTTGCAGGGATGGCTGAAACAGGCAAACAGGATGATGCTAGAATAAAGGATTTCGAAAAGCAGCTGGATGCGCTTCGCAAAGAGCTGAAGATACCGGCCATCTCGGCCGGGATCGTAAAGGAAGGAAAGCTGGTCTGGGCCAGAGGGTTCGGGTTTGCCGATCTGGAGGCAAAACTACCTGCAACTCCGCACACTCCGTATCACCTGGCGTCGCTCACAAAGACGTTTGCCTCAACCGTCGTTCTCCAACTGGTCGAGGAGGGGAGAGTCAGCCTGGAGGACCCGGTCTCCCGGTATGCGGTGGAGCTTCCGAGCGAGGGGGTTATCAGGGTGAAGCACATCTTCTCTCACACATCGGAGGGTGTGCCGGGTGAACGGTACAGCTACAACGGAGACCGCTTCGGCCGGCTGGACAATGTCATCAACGCCTCTACCGGCAGAACATTTGCCCAGCTCCTGACCGACAGCATCATCCTTCCGCTGGATATGGAGGATACAGCTCCCAACCTGCCGCCCGCTCCTATGCTTCCTTCTCCGGGAGGCTTAGAAAGAGAAACGGTCGAGGCGGTCCGGGTCCGTCTGGACACGCTGATCGCGGCCTACAACAGGGGTGATGTCGAGAAGGTCGCCCAGTGCTACTCCCGGGAGCTGACCGGGTTTGAGTCCGAGGGAGAACCCCTCTCCACATTCTTCGACAAACAGGAGCTGAGTCAGCTGATTGGTTCCGGGGGAGGAGTGGAGTTCTCAGTGGATGACGTCAGGGTCTCGGTCTATGGGAAGGGTGTCGTCGTGACATGCACGATGGGAGGTTTTCTGTCGATACCGGACCGGGAAACAGAAACCCTGGGTCCGTGGCGCACGACGTATCTCTTCGCGGAAGAGGATGGGGCCTGGAAGATTGTCCACGGGCACCACTCTTCCTATGCAATGGGTTCCCTCATTGCATATCAGGAGCGGTACCAGAAAGTCCTTGCAAGGATCGCCAGGCCGTACAGGCTTGACAGCGATTTCAACATCGTTGCCGGCGAGTACCCCGGCTATTTCGGGACAGCCGCCGGGCTGGTCTCGTCTGTCGTGGATATCGCCAGATACGACAGTGCGATCGACCGGAACATGTTTCTGGAGCCGGAGACACAGGAGACGGCCTTCACGGCCACGACCTCCACAAACGGAGAGACCCTACCATATGGTCTCGGGTGGTTCGTGCAGGACTACCTGGGGACAAAGCTCGTCTGGCACTACGGGTATTGGACCTGCAATTCTTCTCTGATAGTCAAGATCCCCGAGCTGAAGATGACGTTTATCGTCCTGGCAAACACAGACAACCTGAGCCGCCCCACCAATCTGGGCGCCGGTGATCTGTTCGTCTCTCCGATGGGGATGGCGTTCCTCAGAACGTTTCTCTTTCCGGAGAAGTTCGGAGATGAGGTACCGGAAGTCGACTGGAGTGCCGGGCTGCCGGAGGTTCAACACCGGCTGGATGAACTGGAAGGGAAGCCGTACAGGGATCTCTTCCAAACCGATCTTCTGAGTCAGGCAATGGTTGCCCTGAGCGTTGGCAACGGCGAGGAATCCACGCGGCTCTTTGCGCTCTACGGAGAGCTCTACTCCCGGCCTCTGCCGGGGAAACTGGGTACACGCAAGCCGATCGTGGAGATTCTGGATGTGAAAGACGACGAAGACCGTATGTTTGAGTTTGTTCTGGAAACCGAACAGGAAGTTCGTGTTTTTGCCCTGGGGGAAGGGTTTGGGGGCGAGATGTACGACTTCGGCTGGATCGAAGATGCCGAGCGGAACGAGAAGCTCTGGGTGATGAGGGAGCCGGAGACAACGCATGCGGGCGGGGCCGGAAAGAACCGGATGGCTGATGAGGTGATCTCCCTTCCCGCGGGACGGTACCGTTTGCGCTACAAATCAGACGATTCTCACTCGTTCAACCGATGGAACGGCACCCCTCCTGACTACCGGTTCTGGGGGATCTCTCTCTTTCCGGAGATTCAGTAGCGGGCCTTTGCATTTAGCTTCCCTGTTCACTATCATTCCCTCGGATACTGAGCAGCATGGATGGTGAACATGTCAGTAATAACCTCCACACTGGACGGTGGGGCGGCGCTGGTTGCTGCGGAAGGTTCGTTCGTTGGGATGGACAAGGTTGATGAGTTGCGGGATGCGGTCTCCCGGGTTGTATCCACAGAGAACCCGCGGCTCATAGTCGACCTGAGTAAGGTGACCTATCTCAGCAGCATGGCGATCGGTGAGCTGATCCGAGCCCATATCACCTATACGAGGCGGAACTGGGATTTCAGAATCTCGGGGATCAGGGATCAGGTCTACACCATCTTTGAAATCACGAAGCTCACCAAGGTGCTGAACATCCACGATACGCTCGATCACGCGGAACAGAGCTTCAGATAGTTCAGCGTTGTGGAGCTGTCGCAGGTGCGCCCCCCCTCACATCGATGTGCCTGGCAGGCGCTTTTTGTCGGCTCTTGCGGCACGACGCGTGCACATCTCTTCCGTCACGCAGCACCCCCGCAGTTGATTGAACTACAGGGCAGCATTGCTGCTCACTGTCTATGAGCGATGAATCCTCTCTGAAACAATCTGCGCTTCTGGTTGCGACACTGGCCGCGTTTATCACCCCCTTTATGGGTTCTTCAATAAACGTGGCGCTACCGTCAATCGGCGAGGAGTTCGCGATGGACGCGGTGCTTCTCAGCTGGGTCCCCACTGCCTACCTCCTGGCTGCTGCCATTCTTGTCGTTCCCTTCGGTAGAATCGCGGATATGGCGGGGCGAAAGAAGATTTTTGCCCTCGGGATGTCGGTCTTTACGGTGGGCTCGCTTCTTTCGGCCCTCTCCGTGTCGACCACCATGTTGATCGGATCCCGGGCGCTTCAGGGAGTCGGTGGTGCCATGATATTCGGGACAGGGGTTGCGATACTGACCTCGGTCTTTCCGCCACAGGAACGGGGGAGGGCTCTGGGGATAAATGTCGCGGCGGTCTATATCGGTCTCTCCGTGGGTCCCTTTGTGGGTGGGTTCCTGACCGAGCAGCTCGGTTGGAGAAGCATCTTCGCGCTGATGGTTCCGCTCGGTCTCCTGATGGTGATCATTGTGTTCCGGAAATTGAAGGGTGAGTGGGCGGACGCTGAGGGCGCGAAGCTGGATGTTCCCGGGACCATTCTCTACAGCACGACGCTGGTGGCCATCATGTATGGATTCTCCCAACTCCCTCACGCCCTGGGGGCGATTCTCCTGGCTGCCGGTCTCCTGGGTATGGTCCTCTTTGTGAGGTGGGAGCTGAAGGCGGAAAGCCCGCTCGTGAACATGGATCTGTTTCGTTACAACAGGACGTTTGCCTTATCCAACCTCGCCGCGTTGATCAACTACAGCGCAACCTTTGCCGTCGGGTTCCTGCTGAGTCTCTACCTGCAGTACATCAGGGGGTTTACGCCGCAGCAGGCGGGTCTCGTTCTCGTGGCGCAGGCTGCCGTGATGGCCTTGGGGTCTCCCTTCGCAGGGAAGCTGTCGGACAGGATCGAGCCTCGCATTGTCGCTTCGGCCGGGATGGGGTTTATCGTTGTCGGGTTGGTGTTTCTAACATTCCTGAGTGAGACCACGCCCCTCTGGATGATCGTCCTGGCGCTTGTTCTCCTGGGTATCGGGTTTGCACTCTTCTCATCTCCAAACACGAATGCCGTGATGAGTTCTGTGGAGAGGAACTCCTATGGCGTGGCTGCGGGGACGGTGGCCACAATGCGGATGACGGGACAGATGTTCAGCCTGGGGATCGTGATGCTCATATTCGCCCTTGCGATGGGGAGGGTGCAGATCCTGCCGGAGTACTACGACCAATTCCTCACGAGTGTCAGGATCGCGTTTGGTATCTTCGCGGCTCTCTGTTCTGGGGGGGTGTTCGCTTCCCTGGCTCGGGGGAAGGTCCGCACGTGACAGACGCGGCTCTCATGCGATGTAGAATTTCCGTTTGTTGTGCGTCCTCACGGAAACCTTCCCGTCAGACATGAGTCGTGCAAGGTGTTTGAGGAGCTCGTTCCGGTGCAGCCCGAGCGTCTCAGACATCTCCTCGATTGTCACAGGCCGCCGGGCCGTCAGGCCAAGGATCGCATGCTCGGTGTCCCCCGACGAGGCGGTTATCGGAGCTGTCTTGTTCGCTGCGACAACCTCACACCTCTCTCCGAAGAATCTCCGAATAATTTCCAGCTCCTCCATCGTCAGGGCCCGGGCATAAGACTCGGCGGGTGGCCGGACGGCCGTGTTGAGCTGTACTCTGTCGGGCCGGATCTTTCTGGCCGTCTCCTTCAGGTGCCGCAACTCTTCGGGCCCGTCGTTTGTCTCCCTGACGAGCATGATCTCCAGCCAGATCTGACCCCGGTATTCCTCACGAAAAGCTGCGAGACCGTTGATGATCTCGTGAATGTCCAGGTTCCCGTGCGGCCGATTGATCAGCCGG
>JBATTW010000035.1:0-2452 GCA_049670805.1 Bacteroidota bacterium | reverse complement strand
AAGACGTTGGAAATCTACGGGCGCGAAGACGAAGTCCGAGGCCAACAAGGCCCTGACGCAATTCAAGGACATGATAGCGGAGGGTCGGAAGGAGATCGTTTCTCTGAGCGCGTTTGTGGAACGATTCATGGCCTATTCTGAGGCCAACCATGCCGCGAACACAACCCGACTCTTCCGCGGGTGCCTGAACCGTTTCTCACGCCTTGCCCGTGGCTCCTATCTTCGGGAGATCACCCCTGAACACATTGACCGCTACAAGACGAAGCGACTGCCTGAGGTCAGTCCAGTCTCTGTCAACGTTGATCTCAGGATGCTCAAATCCGCCTTCGGCACAGCCCGGAGGTGGAAGCTAATTGACTCCAATCCTTTTGAAGGGGTTTCACTTGCAGATGTCCCGCAGAAGGCCCCTTCGTTCTTCACAGTTCAGGACTTCGAGACGCTGCTGAACTCGATTCAGGAAGGGTGGCTTAGGGAGATCGTCCTCTTCGCTGTGCTCACCGGTATGCGTAAAGGAGAAATCCTTAACCTCCGGTGGGACAATGTGGACTTGAAACGGCGCCTAGTTCAGATCGAGACAGGTCCTTCATACAAGACGAAGCAGGGGAGAAGGAGGACAATCCCGCTCAACGACGCTGCCTTGTATCTTCTGAAATCAAGAGAAGCGAGGAGCACCTCCAACAACGTGTTCACTCTGAAAGACAGGCAAGTAAACGAGAGTTGGGTTACACATTTGTTCAAGCGGTATGTCCGCAAAGCTGGCCTCAAGGATGACCGCTTGCGGTTTCACAGCCTTCGTCACACCCATGCTTCGTGGCTTGTACAGGGTGGTGCCACGCTGTATGAAGTCCAAAAGCTGTTGGGCCACTCTTCCCCGAAGGTCACTGAGATTTACGCACACCTCCAGCCAGAGCACCTTCACTCCACGGTCAACAAGATCTCGGTGGGGATGAACTGACCGAATAGAATCCGGGGGTGGGTAGTTTCAATGGGTCCCATACTCACCCCGAGCGGCAACTAAGTAGAAGCAACTCCACCTGTCTGGGCCGAGACGAGGGCGACACAGAGAGTCCCGCCCGAATCTGCCGCCGCGTGCTGGAGACGGGCCATCGGTGACAGAATCCATCCGATTTCGTTTGACATTGGCAGGCCATCGCGGTAGCTTTTCTGTACGCGTACATAGGTCGAATGCGGTGAATATCCCGCGCCAGACCTGAGAATGCAATCCTCTCTTCAACCCTTCAATGCACTCTCATCTCTTCCGCAGGCTCACCGCAAGCAACACAATCTCAAACCGCATAACCAGAACCACGCCGACCTCACAACTTGACTATCTCATTACCACTCTCTTTGCATTTATGTGACGAAGGAGGAAAACCATGCAGGCAGTTGACAGACACAGATTGGGAGGCCAGCTACTGGCAGTAGGAGCGGGCCTGTCTTTGGCAGTGAAGATGTTTTGGCTCGGTGAACCTTCGCCTATCGCTTTCCCATATAAAGTCATAACTCATGTATTCGGCAGCTGGCTTGCCCGACTTATTATGCCAGTATCAGTGGAAGAGGGTGCTTATTATCTTGAATTTACTCCAACTGACCTTCTTTGGGTGCCTTGGGCAGCTGTAGTCCTCCTTTTTCTGCTATGGAGCGCGGTCAAGATTATTAAGGGTCAGTTTAATCGTGTTTCATACCCCGTTGTATCTTTTCTTGGGTTATGGCTTGCCGTAGGACTTGTCTATGGTAGATTCTCAGCCGGGTTTGAATATTTTGAAATCCCCCCAAGATGGGCTTTGGTAGGTCTCCTGTTAGATTTAGCAATTCTCTCAATGATTATTGGAATCGCTATAGTCTTCGTAACTCACAAACAGGTCAAGGGTGTTACCGCCGATTATCAATATTCAAAACGTGCGATGGCTTTTTTTGCTTTTGAAGGCAGGATTAATCGTGCCAAATTTTGGCTTTATTCACTACTACTCACTCCCATTTGGCTTATAGGGTTGATGATTGATTTATCGACAACTGGTGAGTTTGGGGGCTATTACTGGATGGGTGTTCTAATCTGTCTTTGGCCTACTCTCGCACTCAATGTTAAGCGGTGCCATGACCGCGACAAATCTGGCTGGTTCTATTTAGTCGCCTTTATCCCAATTGTCAATCTTTGGTATCTGGTAGAAGTTGGATTCCTCAAGGGTACTGAAGGTGACAACCGTTATGGACCCAATCCATTAGGTCAAACTTAGCGAAGCCCAGTACACAATAACGGTCGTTTCAATTACCACGCAGGCAGCTATGTTCAGACGAAGAGAATGGTATTGATGAAATAGTATCAAAGGGGATGTATCAGAATTAGTTGAACTTGGGTCTTGAAAACAGACATGGCGAGTAGTACTCTGAGGTGACGACCGGAAAATCGTTCACCATTATGAGAGGACTATCGCCATGTGTAAGCGCAAAATAG
>JBATTW010000034.1:0-1712 GCA_049670805.1 Bacteroidota bacterium | reverse complement strand
GTACGTCAGAACGGAGATTGTTCCGGAGCGGAAATGGTTCGATTTTGAGACCTTCTTCTCCTGTTCCCGAAAGCCGCTTGATTTCTTTGACCCATTTACACAGCAGTATCCGCAAAATACGCTGTCGATGCATCAGGCGGCCGAAGCCTCTCTCTCCCTCCATCGCATTACGGGGGAGAGGAGATATCGGACACTGGGTCTGCATCTGATCGACTATCTCTGTCTCTACCAGCAGGTCTGGAATCCTCCCTGGCTCTCCCGCAACCTCTTCGGGGGTTTTGGCGTGCAGAATACCGATGGCGAGTGGAGCGATGCCAGACAGGGCTACTTTGCCGTCACCCTTTCGAACTACTTTGCGCTGACGGGTGAACGCGAATACCTGGAGCGGGCGGTTGCGGCATTGAGAGCGATGTTTTCCCTCTTCGAATCTCCGGACTCGCCAAGGACCGCGGAGAACTATGCCCACAGTGCGATCAACAGGCTGGAAGGGGTCACCGGTCTCCACTGGGGAACAGGCAGCAGCGTGGTCTCCATCCATATTCTCCGGAATGAGTATGGTGACGCATTTGTCCATGTCGCCGACGGTTGGGGGGTGGGGATCGACGGCTGCACCGTCTCCAGAGTCGTGGCCGACGGTGAAGAGATCGGGGTGGATCTGAAAGATATCCTGAACAGCCCCCGGACAATCCGGATGAGGTTTGCCGCCATGGAGCTCGGGGAGTACCGTTTGTCCGTGAACGGAAGACAGATTGGCCGCTACACCAGGAATGAACTTCAGGAAGGGGTCGAGATTGAGCTGTAGAGCACTTGTCCTGAGCGGAATTCTTTGCGCGCTTGCCGCAGGTGCGGGGCACGCAGGGGATGAAACCCTCTACATGGCGATTCTGAACTCACGCGTCCACCGGTGGGGCAGCATCCAGAACCCGGTGGTCGGAATCTTTGTGAGCAACGACCGCGGAGAGACCTGGGTGCACAGGGGATGGAGGGAATACATCCGTACCTTCTACGTGGAAGAGGGCTCGGACGGGACGATCTGGTCGGCCTGCGGGAACGGTGTTCTCCGATCCACCGATGAGGGGAAGACATGGAAGGTGACGACAGGCTGGCAGGTCACGGAGGTTCTGAAGGTTTCGGTGGACCCGCTCGATCCTTCGACGGTGTTTGCGGCAACGGCGTACGGGATCTTCGCTACCACAGACGGGGGCCAGGTCTGGGAGAGGAGATCTCAGGGGTTTCAGACACGGTTTACGGGTGATGTCCGTGTTGATTGGTCAGACAGTCGGAGGGTCCTGGCGGCGACCGAGGAGGGGGTCTACCTCTCCACGGACGGAGGCCTCAGATGGGTCAGGACCGGGCCGCATGGCCTGGGTATCAGGTGCATCACGCAGCATCCCACCAACGAAAGGATCTTCTGGGTCGGTACGGAAGACGACGGGACGTTCCGTTCCGCCGACGGGGGCCGCTCCTGGGAGAGGATGGCCGGAGGTCTGAACCATCAGACGGTCTACACCGTCGCGTTTGATCCGGCGAAGCCGACCACCATCTATGCCGGGACGCATGGCGGTGGGGTCTACCGGTCCACCGATGGGGGGAAGCGTTGGGTGATGACCGGTTCGGGGCTGACAAACCGAGATGTCCATTCTATTGTCGTCCTGCCGTCAAAGCCTTCTACCCTCTTTGCGGGGACCCTCAACGGAGGACTCTTTGTGAGC
>JBATTW010000033.1:0-3648 GCA_049670805.1 Bacteroidota bacterium | reverse complement strand
GACCAGGCGCAGACCACGTAAGTCCCCGGCTCACGCCCGGGGACGACGACGTCTCCCTTGAATCGAGGGAATAGGGGGGAAACAAGGTGGTGAGGATGCAGATCCCAGGGCTACTTGAGGATCAAGTCCTCCAGCTTCCTCTTCGGCACGTGGTGCACGCGGTTCTGATCACGCCAGTATCTAATGTCGCCACCCGGCCCGATCGTCTCCAGCTCCACTGTTTCCGCGGGTTCCCCAATGGCAATGACCAGCAGTATCTCGAGCCCGTCCTCAATGGCCAACGACTCCTTCAAACCCGATCTGTCAATCGAAGCGATGATGCACCCTCCCAGCCCTGCCTCAGTGGCACCCAGGAGAATGCTCTGTGCCGCGATTCCATGGTCGGGCCCGATCGCGGGGCTGATATAGGTGTCCCCGAGAATCACAACATAGGCTGACGGCCTATCCCCCTCCCTGGGCCCTGCCCACTCTTTCAGGTACGCAGCCCACCGCAGATGAGGAAAGATCTTGGCATTGGTCTCCTCGTCGGAAGAGAGAATGAATTTGAGCGGCTGGAGATTGCCGGCTGAGGGCGAAAACCGCGCAAGCTCTACCAGATCAAGCAATTGCTGCCTTTGGATCCGGACGCCCTGGTGAAACCGTCTGTAACTCCTGTTCTTGAGTACCAAATCACGGAGCATGGGAGTGGCCCTTCGCGAATAGGTTATTGTATCCTAAGACTACTCGTAAGCGACTTTCACAACTACTTTGCTCACCGCGACTGATTGGCCCTGCGCCATCCCGGGCATGTGGGCATCCTGCGGTGAGAGTATCGCGAACATCCCTTCACGAAGAGTGACCTGATCGCCCTTCCCCTCGAGTCCGAGGAAGTCCTTTTCCGCATCGTACTCCCCCGCAGAAAGATGTTCGATGTTCGCATAGTGTATCTGCTCAGTCCCCTTCACAACGTACTGGATATCCCAGTAGCGGCGATGCGCTTCCCATTTCCCCTTTTCGAGCGGTTTTGTCTGGTATTCTTGAACTATCGCAAAGAGTTGATCTCCCTCGATATCATGCCTGCCAGTTTCGAGCTTGGAGAAGTCCGTCCCGGCCAGGTAGAGGAGACCCTTCTTGATCCCCTCGCCCAGACCGAAGTAGAGCAATGCGTTGTCCAGTGTGTCGACAATCATTGTTTGAACTCCCGAGGTGTGTGGTGCTGGTTACCCTGTCATTGTCCCCCCACAAGTTCGAGAAATGTTCCCATATTCTCAAGTCTCTGTATCACTAAGTGAAGGTCCGTCAGGCCGGGGCGAAGAATCCAGCACCCGTCGCTTGATTTTCTCTTCATCGCTCCACATCTTCTGCTGTTCGAGCCGCTGACGGCTCAACCCACCTCCTCTGTATGAATCAAAAAGCCAATGGACCGACGACAGGCACTCCAGCTGCTCGGTTTGAGCGGAGGCGCATTTCTCATCTTGACACCCCACCTGCTCGCCAGCGCCCGTGGAATGGCAAGCGACGCTCAAATCCAGGAAGCCCTGAAAACGCTGAGGGGAGAGCCGGACGCCCGGGCTGAAGTCCGGGTGGAACGAGGAGGACCCCGCCTGTTTGTTAACGATTTGGAAATCTTTGCCGTCCTGGGGATGAGCGCCGACGGCCTCCTGGAGACGGCGGAAGGCTACACCCTCTCAGGCTTCGATTATTTCTCACCGATAATTGGACTGAACGCGGCCTGGGAATCCCCCGGTGTCTACGACTTCCAGCCAATCGAGGAGTATCTGGCCGCACTCCTGGCAATCAACCCCCGGGCCCGTTTTCTGCCCCGCGTACAGCTCAATGTACCGCAATGGTGGAAAGACGCTCACCCCGACCAGCTGGTTCAATACGGTCTCCCCTACCCTGAGGAGGAGTACCGGATGAAAGAGGTTTTTGCCGAGGGTGGGTTCAACCTGAGAGCCGGCCGAGACCTCCAGGATGTCTCGCTGGCTTCGGCTCTGTGGAAAAGGGAAATGGGCGACATCCTTCTCGCATTTCTGGGTCGCATGATGGCCTCACCCCTCAGGAGCAGGATCATCGGATACGAGCTTGTCCACGCCAAGACATCCGAGTGGCATTACATCGGATCCCGATATCTGCCCGACTACTCGGAGATCTTCAGGAATCACGTCGGAGTTGCGCCCACCCCGGAAGAGCGGATGAACCCCGGGTTTGGCCTGGTGCGGGACCCCTCTCGGGAGCAAGCGGTAATCGACTTCTACCGCCGGTACCACCAGAACACCGCACAGACAATTCTCCATTTTGCCCGCATCGCAAAGGAAGCCACCGGGAGGAAGATCGTAATCGGAACATTCTATACCTACCTACTGGAGAACGTCATGATCCAGGAGGCGGGACATCTTGCTCCCGAGCCTGTACTGCGATCGCCTGACATCGACTACCTCGCCTCTCCCTACACGTACATGCGTTCCAACATGCCCGGGAAAAAACGGTGGGAAAGCGACGTAGTTGACGACTCCGGCAACTGGCTCGGCCGCGCGCGTGGTGTTGGAGGGGACGGCGGTTTCCGGATCCTCCTGGAATCACTCAAGCGCCACGGGAAACTTTTCTTCTCCGAGTGCGACCCCTCGACCTACCTCGAACCTACCCGCACAACAGAAGGTGGCTCCGGATATGATACAGTCGAAGGGAGCCTCAAGATCCTCGAACGTGACATGGGAAATATTTTCGCGCTCGGCACGGCGGGATGGTTTCTGGATTTCGGCATACTGCCGGAGGATCTTGGGGCGAGTTTCAGTGCGGATCGAGGATGGTATGACGACCCACCGATGCACAAACTCTTCCGGAAGGTGCTCGAAATCGGGAAAGGCCATCTCAGGACCGACATCAGCTCGGTGTCAGGTATTGCGGCCGTGTATGATGCAAAGTCCTTCTTCGTGACAAATCACTGGACGCAGGAGGAGCCCTACAGAGGTTTCGGCATCTCCATCACCGATATGGTGAATCACTGGTTCCTGAACGCGCAGGCGCGTGCGCTGCACAGAATCGGGGCGCCCGTCGATTTCCTCTACCGATTTGACCTGCGCCATGACGACGCCGACCGCTACAAGCTCTTCTTTATGATTAATCTCTTCTACCTCACCGAAGAAGAGGTGGATCGCCTTCGAGCACTTCTTCGTCAGAGCGGGGCAACAGCCGTCTGGTACTACGCTCCGGGATTTGTCACTCCAAAGAAGCTGGACCTGAAACAGATGGAGCACCTCACCGGCTTCACATTCTCCATGGAGATCTCGCCCGCCCCCATGCTCATTCACTGTCAATTACCCGACGACCAGGAACCTGTAGATATGCAGTTCGGGCTCAAAAAGCCGTATTACCCCAGATTTTCCGTTGCGGGGCCAGACGTGACTGTACTCGGACGGTGGACCGACACGGGCAAACCTGCCTTTGCCTCCTGTCAGCAGGAGGGCTGGACGTCTGTCTATGTCGGAGCCGCACCGCTCCCCATACAGGTTCTCAGGTGGCTAGCCCGGGAAGCGGGTTGTCATATCTGGTGTGACAGGCCGGATGTCATCCGCGCCGTACGGGAGCGGCTCATGGTCGTGGCGCAGGATGACGGAGAGAGAGTGCTTTCACTGCCGCACCCCCTCGCCCCTGTGGAAGGTGGGGCAC
>JBATTW010000032.1:0-3358 GCA_049670805.1 Bacteroidota bacterium | reverse complement strand
GATGTGGATACCGCCATGGTGAAGGCCAGGATGAACCTCCGCCTCCGGTGGCTCTACCGGGAGGACCGGCTTGGCGCGGGATCTGCCGTAAGGGAGCTGGCCTACGGGATCTCCTTCGATTCGCTCTACGAACGAGATCGGAATCAGGAGGAAGGAGCAGGAGAGAGGTCGCTGGAGACAACTCTGCTGATGCTGGAGCGGGACAATCCGGAGTTTGCCTCCAGGATCGGCTCGCTCCGGAGCCAGAGAGTCTCGGAGCCGATCGAGGGTCCGGACGGCTTTTACATCGTCCGCCTGGATGAAGTCTGGCAGAACCCCCTCATGACAGAATCAGAGATGCGTGACCTGCGTGTCACCGCCCGGAAGATTCTGGTGGAAACTCGGGCTGATGCCGTGGCGCGAGCCTACGTCCGGGCGCAGATGCGGACGGCAAACCCGGTCATGAAGGCGGACGGGTTCAATATTCTGCGAGCCCACATCGCCGATCGGGGGCTCTCGCGTGATACACAGGTCCGCTGGGAAATCCCCCGCACGTTCATGACAGAGGCGGGTCCGATGCCGATCGCCTCTTCGGATGAGTTCCTGGACAGGGGACTGGTGCGCGTTGGTCGGGAGGAGATCAGCGTCCGGGATTACATCCGCTGGTATGACATCCGGCAGTTTCAGTTTGACAGGCGCTCTCCCGAGGCGTTTGCGTCCAGCGTAAAACGGTCTGTCTGGAAGATGGCGCAGGACAGGCTACTCAGCAACGAGGCGTACGACCTGGGACTGCACCGTGTCCCGGAGGTCGCGCACGAAGCAGGGAAGTGGCGCGCGAAGCTCCTCTACCTGGCGGCAAGAGCAGATGTCGGCCGGATGGTCCAGGTGACCGATTCCTCTGTTCTTGCGGCGTATGCCGGAGGTAATGGAAGATACAGGGATGCTGAAGGGAAGATCCTCCCTCTTGAGGAGGTGGAACAGGGGCTCCGCTACCAGCTGATGTTCGAACAGGAGAACACTCTCCTGCAACAGAGACTGGACCGGCTCAGGAAGGAATATGCTATTCTGTTCCACGAAGACGTGCTGGGTCCCCTCTCGGCCTCCGTATCCCGGGAGAGCGGTGCGGTGGATGTAGTCTGGTACAGACCGGGTGGGACATTCCCCCGGGTGGCGTTTCCCACAATAGACGATCGCTGGCAATCGTTTCGCTAATATGAGCTTGCTGCATCCTCCATATCAGAGAGCTGTCGTCCGACCAGAAAGTGCGGCCATCGGTCTCCTCTCTGTCATATTCGCTGGCATACTCACCGGCATTCTCCCGAGCCGAGCCGTTGCCCAGGTTCCGGAGTACAGCTTCTCGGGAGGCTACGGGCAGATCGAAGTGGGTGGCCCGTATGCAGGTGCGGAGTTCCACGGGAGCAGGCCACTCCCGACGAGTATCGCGTTCTTCTATCCCGTGGCGAACATCATCGACCTGAGCACCGATTACTGGCACCGCGGGGAGGAGTCGTTCCCTATGGTGCTGGGCGTGAAACTGGGGGACGGTCCGCCTCTCCGTCTGGGCAGGGAAGGGTGGTCGCATGCTCGTACTCCTCACCGGGTGGTCTTCAGCCACGAACGTCAGGGCGTTCGATTCAGGATGGAGTACGAGTTCTGTCTTGGCGAGCCGGCCATGGTCTTTTCATTCTCGCTTGTCAATGATGGGGACGTGCTGATGCCGGTTGAGATCTACACGCACCTGCTCCTTTCGCTCAGGACATCGCACACCTTCGCCAGGCGTGATTCGGCCGTGAGCCGGGCGGAGCCGGACGGGAAATCCATTGCCGCACGATTTCCCTACGATGACACGGATAGCGTATCGGTTTTTGTTCAAAACGTGGGGGAGATGCCATCCTGGTGGACCGCGAACGCCGGCAGGCTGGGTGTGAGTGACACCGGATTCTCTCTCTGGTTCCAGGGTCCGGTCGAGTCTCTTGTGCGCCCCTCGGTGGACGAGGGGGGGCCGGTCCCGGCGGTTGCCGCCTTTGTCTACCGGCAGACGCTTGATCCGGGCGATTCTCTCGTAGTCCGGCAGCTGATCGGGAGCTGCCGCGATGAGGAGCTGGCAGCCGTCATGATGAGGCTGGAGGAGGGGTGGAAGGCGGAGGTTGCGGCTTATGACTCACTTCTCGTTTCAAAAGGGTCGGCAGGGTCGGAGTTTTCCACCGGTGACCCATGGGTGGATCGTTCAGCACGCTGGGCAACTTCGCTTCTTGCGGCGAATGCCCATTACCTGGATGGGGATATCGTGCCGATGCCCTGTCCCGTGGAGTACCACTTCTTCTTCACGCATGATCTACTCCTGACCGATCTGGGTGCGGTGATGTTTGACGCGGACCGGGTTCGGAAGGATCTTCTCTACCTCAAGAGGATTTCGGGCGATTCCCTCCTTGCGCACGCCTACTACTGGAAAGACGGGGAGTATATTACGGAGTGGTGCACGCCGGACAACTGGAATCATCTCTGGTTCATCATAGTTTCGGCAGCATATCTGCGTCACACGCTCGACACGGCAACGGTTGCGGGCCTCTATCCCATGTTGAGTAGGAGCCTGGAGTCGATACTGACGCAGCGGAGGGGGGACGACCTGATGCACGCGAGGAGACCCGACTGGTGGGACATCGGGGAGTGGGAGGGCCCCAGGGCCTACCTCACCATCCTCACCATCCGGGCGATCGAGGACTACCTCTTCACGAACGCCATGCTGCGCCGGCAAAACGAAGATCTTCTCTGGCTGCAGTCTGCGGCCGAATCCATGCAATCGGCGCTCTGCGGGAAACTCTGGGACAAGGAGGCGGCCTACCTCTTGAACTACAACGGTCGAGAGCTGGACCGGCACTACTATATGGGATCTCTTCTGGGGGCGGTCTACGGCACGCTGGGTACCGAGCGTGGGAAGGCCCTTGTTGAGACGGCGGAACGGCTTCTGCTCGACCCGCAGATCGGTGTCCGGAACGTCCATCCGGCTGATTTTCACCAGGATTCCGTACGGGCACTCTTCAATTTCAAGGGAAACGAGGCGGGTGATTCCCTCTTCTACGCCAACGGCGGAATCTGGCCCCACGCGAATGCCTGGTACCTGATGGCTATGCACAGTGTGGGGAGGGTGGAGGATGCGTGGCCCCTCTTTCGGACGATTATGACCGTTGACGGGATATCTTCTAGTCCGATGGGACTCCCGGCGATGTACGAGTACAGGTATGCAGACCAGGCGTCTCCGCTGTACGGTATGATTGACAAGCCGTCGTTCCTCTGGGCGGGTGGCTTCTATCTCCAGACACTTCTGAGGCTGCTGGGTGTGGAAGAGGCGGGCTGGAACATAGTGATCGGCGGGGATCGG
>JBATTW010000031.1:0-2436 GCA_049670805.1 Bacteroidota bacterium | reverse complement strand
GTACTCTGGATCCTCGGGTATCCTGACCAGGCCAAACGAAGATGCGAGGAAGCCCTTGCACGAGCCCAGGATCTGTCGCAGCCGTTCTCCCTGGCGCTCGCCCTGAACCACGCTGTCCAGCTGAACTCGTTCCTCGGCGACTTCCGAAAAGCGAAGGAGCAGGTGTCGGCCCTTGTCGAAATCTCCACAAAACACAACTTCCGTTTCTGGGCAGTCATGGGTGACTACATGAAAGGTCTCATGAAGACCGGAAAGGGTGACCGCGAGGAGGGGCTGAAGGAGATAGAGCGAGCGTACGAAGGTTTCCGGTCAACCGGTTCAGGGGTTGGCAAATGGGGCGGCGACATGATCAAGGCGCGGGCGTATGCCCGGATGGGCGAGTTTGAAAAGGCGTTGGAGTCGGTGGCGGAGTCGGATGCCGCTGCCAGGAGTGCGGGGGTGGAAGATTCCTACCCTGAGCTTTCCCGATTGAGGGGAGAGGTCTTTCAGATCGTCTTCAAGGACGATCCCGGACGAGCAGAAGAGTGTTACCGCACCGCAATCGAGATCGCACGTAACGCCGGCGCGCGATCACTCGAACTCAAAGGATCCATTGATCTGGCAAGACTGAAGAAAGAACAGAATGACAGCAAGGAAGCGCGTGCAGTACTCGAACCGATCTACTCCTGGTTCAATGAGGGATTTGAGACTCATGACCTGAAGAAGGCGCGTGCCATTCTGGAGGAACTCTCATAACTGAATCGCATACCCATTTCCACCTTACATAGCTCGATGAGATCTTATGGTTACCCAATCACATAGCATTTCTGTCTCCACGCAAGGCTTCTGTGACATCCACGACATTACCGCTGAAGTACGGAACCAGCTGAAGCGGTCCAAGATACAGGAAGGGATCGCCACGCTGTTTGTCCCGGGATCAACTGCAGGGATCACGACCATTGAGTTTGAATCAGGAGCGGTCGCAGACCTGAGGAAGGCCGTTGAGCGCCTGGCCCCCGAGAACGTCCATTACGACCACGACGCACGATGGGGTGACGGAAACGGCTTCGCGCATGTCAGGGCTGCCCTCCTGGGGCCATCCCTCACGGTCCCTGTCGTGGAAGGTCAACTCACACTGGGCACATGGCAGCAGATCGTGCTGGTGGATTTCGACAACCGGCCCCGGCGCAGGGAGGTGATGATTCACCTCCTTGGAGAATAGGCCCCGCAGTATTGACCTTCGGTCTCTTTTTGTCGATATTTTGTGTCGGATTCCCGAAGATATTACAGATATGATCAGGAAGTTCATCACATTCCTGGCTGTTGTGGGAGGTGCTCTTCTTCTCTGGATGGTTTTTGGAATCTGGACAGGGATTTACGCCATCTACAGTGTCCCACTCATGACGGCCGATCATCCGGACGGCGCCACTTTTCTCATCTCCCGGGATCCCGGGGAACCGATGTTCTACTCCCCTGACACCCCCCCGCCAAGGAAGGAAGAGCCTTCGGGCAAACGCAAAGGTGGCATTGGCTTCGGAGCAGCCCCGAAGGCGACAAGACCCGTCGCCGACAGGATTATCCTGGAGCTCCCCTTCATAGAGTGGGCGTATGAAAAGTCGCTGGAAGCGCCGGAGTCCGACTGAGCCCCTTTTGAAACTTTTTCCTCCTTTGAGGCGTTACACCTAAAGAACTGCATGTAAGGAGCAAATCGATGTCTCCTGTCGAAGAGCGCGACCTCTCCGGCCTCAGAATATCGCGTGACAAACGAGAGAATGCGAACGGGAAGACTTTTCCCTGGAAAGTCCTCCTTGGGGTGATTCTCGTCGTTGCCGTTGTGGTGGTCGCTCTCCTGGTGATGCGCGGGGTCGAAGGTGGACGCGAATACGAGCTGGCAACAGCCACACTCACATACCCCTCTCAGGCAAGCACAGTCCTCACCGCCAACGGTTACGTTGTCGCGCAGGTCAAAGCGGCAGTGGCATCAAAGGGAACCGGTCGTCTGGAGTACCTCGGCGTCGAGGAAGGTGACAAGGTCACGCAGAACCAGATCATAGCCCGCATAGAGGACGACGATGTCAAGGCTACGCTGGCACGTGTACGGGCGGACCTCGAAGTCGCCCGCGCTGACCTGAAAGATGCCCGACGTACCCGGGAGCGCCAGCAACTGCTCTTCGATTCAAACCTGATCTCCCAGGCTGAACTGGACGCCGCGCAGGCGCGGTACGAACGGGTCCGGGCCTTGATTGCATCGGCGGAGGCTGCGGTTCAGGAGGCGGAAGTAGCACTCGAGAACACAAGGATTCGAGCGCCGTTTGACGGAACGGTCTTGATGAAGCACGCCGACATCGGTGAAATCGTGGCTCCATTTGCCGCATCTGTGAACTCTCGCAGCTCGGTTGTCACCATCGCTGACATGTCTTCCCTTCAGGTGGAGGCTGACGTTTCGGAGTCTAATAT
>JBATTW010000030.1:0-3320 GCA_049670805.1 Bacteroidota bacterium | reverse complement strand
TACCACGTCTGTGGCACCGCCGGGGCCTCTTTCGCTTCTCTTTCCGACCGACGCTTCCACAAACCAGCCGACGACGGGCCTGACATTGGGCTGGCGTTCCGCAGAGGGGGCTCTCTGGTACAGATTCCAACTTGCGACTGATTCAACGTTTGCCTCGGGGATCGTCAAGAATGATTCTACGCTCACCGATACGACGCGCGTGGTGAGCGGACTTCAGCAGAACTCCCTCTACTTCTGGCGTGGTCAGGGGAGAAACGATGGCGGGTCCGGACCGTTTTCGCCGGTCTGGTCCTTCCGGACTTATCAGCCCCTCCCCGGTCAGGTCGAGCTGATTTCACCCGCGCACCAGGCAACGGTCTCGTCCGACAGCGCGGTCTTCCAGTGGTTCAATCCTGGCGGACTGACGAATCGATACTGGTTCGAGATAGGAATCGATTCCACGTTCGGCATGTTCACGAACATCGATTCGCTCCTCACCGATACGGTCAAGGTCTTTGGTCCGCTGATGACCGGCAAGACGTACTACTGGAGGGTACGCGGTGGAAATCTCTCGGAATGGGGTCCCTTCAGTCTGGTGCGCAACTTCTCGGTGATCATTACTGACGTGGAAGAGGAGACACAGATACCGGATCGATTTACATTGAGTCAGAACTATCCAAACCCGTTCAATCCATCAACGCAAATTCAGTTCGGTGTCCCGAGAGAAGGGCGCATTCTGCTCGAGGTCTACAACCTCCTGGGCGAACGAGTGGCAACGCTCATCGACGGGCACATGAGTGCGGGCGCGTACACCGTGCGGTATAACGCATCAGACCTGCCCAGCGGCATCTACTACTACCGCATGACCGCCGCTGAGTCAGTCATCACCCGCAAGATGCTCCTGGTCAAGTAAACTCCAACTAGCCCTCACCTGTCAGGGGATGAGCCATTGGCAGGTGAGGGTGTATCAAACTTTTCACTAGTTACCATAACTCCTCCATCACAACGAAAAGGGGGTAGTCGTGATGAACCTCCCCAGAAGTATCTTTCACGTCTGTGCGTACGCGGCAATCGCCGTGGGGCTGACCGGACAGGAAGCCTTTACACAGATTTTTCAACCACCGCCTTCGGGCAGCGTCTACAGGGAGTACACGTACAGGATGCATCCGAACAACCAGTGGAGGGTCACCGACCCTGATGCGGCGAATTACTTCCAAGCCGCCGCCGATGAGCTTCCGAACCCGGAGATTGATCTTCCGGGAGTGGACCTCTCGAACGCCACCAGCGCCGAGGTCGTCATCTCTGTCTGGGGCGGGCACACCGGGACAAACCCCAAACTCTTCCGACTGAACTACAATGACTGGATAACCGTTCCGGAAATCGAGACCACACCGTCATCGGGCCAGTGCTACATGTCCCAGTACAATGTGACGGTTGACGTTCCACTATCTGATCTCTCGGGCGGAACAAACGTGCTGGAAGGGAACGCGGGGGACCAGGATTGCTACTCGTTTAACTGGGGGCAGTGGGGATGGTATGCTATCATCATTCGGGTCTACTACGATCCCTCGAGCGTAGACAATCCCACAGGGTCGATAACTTCTCCCGGCTCTGGCGGTACGGTTAACGAGAACCCGACAATCACAGCCACGGCCAGCGGTGGCGGCGGGATTGCGCAGGTGGACTTCCTCGGATATTACTACGGATTTGACACGGACGGGGACGGCGTCTTCACGGAGTGGCATAGAGACTACCATGTGGAAGAGGGGGACGGGACGGTAAACGTCATGAATCACGTGGGCACAGCCTATGGATCACCCTACAACGTCACCTGGTATACCGACCAGGTCCCCGATCAGCCGGGCGCGGTCAAATTCATCGCCCGCATCAAGGGGAACAACGGGCTCTGGTATGTCACCGACGAGGTGACCGGCGTTACCTTCGCCAGGACCAGCGGCTCACTTGTTCTCTACACACCCTCAAACGTTCCCGAAAACTACTGGGTCCGTGAGGACAAGCAGTACAAAGAGAACAACGTCGAGATTTCAAATGGGAGCGGGATTACGGGGGGGCTTCTTCACGCCAGGACCTGGAACGGTATCAACGGCTCTATGGAGTCGGGTGAGTCAAAACACCTCCAGGTGAATGGAAGCTGGACTGCCCCGGAACATGGTGCGAACCACTACTACAAGTACGACGTCATCGGTATTTCCGGCGCTTCCTCGGTTCTCTACGCCGGCACAAACACGGTTGAGTTCTTCACGAACACCGTTCACCACGGGATCGAGATTCTCTGGCCGGGTGCGGCAATATCGGTCGCCTACAGCGCTCCCGTGCCCATTCAGCTCGCCAGCTTCTTTGCCACCGCTCTTTCAGAAGGGGGTGTCCGGCTGGACTGGAGAACTATCAGCGAGACGAACAACTATGGCTTCGAAATTCAGAAGTCCCTGGATAATTCCGACAGTTTCCAGACTATCCCCAACAGCTTCGTCCCGGGCCACGGCACGACCATCGAACCCCAGGAGTATTCTTTTGAGGATCCTGAGCCGTTGACGGGTGTTGTCTACTATCGGCTAAAACAGATCGATTTGGACAATTCTGTCCATTTTTCGGATGCAGTCCGCGTCGATTATGTGACGGGCGTCGCCGGAAATGGCGTGCCTTTTGAGTATTTTTTGAGTCAGAACCACCCGAACCCGTTCAATCCGTCCACGATGATCCGATATGGGATACCGGATGCCGGGATGGTGATACTGGAGGTTTATGACATAATAGGTCAGCGGGTCAGGGCGCTGGTAGAGGAGAGGCAGGAGGCCGGCACCTACGAAATCCGCCTTGATGCGAACGGGCTCCCGAGCGGGACCTACTTCTATCGGCTCCAAAGCGGCACGTTTGTTGAAACAAAGAAGCTGACTCTTGTCCGGTGAGAGTATTTATTGCTAGTAGCAACTAACAGCAGGGTGACGCAGAGACAATGGCATCAGTGAAATACGGTCGTTCCTCGAGGAAGTGGAACGTCATCCTTCCGTTTGTTGCACTTGCGATCTGGGCAGCGCTGCCGGCCAATGCAAGAGCGCAGGAATCGGATTCGACCGTTACATCCGTCTCCAGCGCACCCGCGATTCCTCCGGCGATCGACGTCTGGCACGGCCCGACGCAGTCGTTCGGGGCGGTAGGGACGCCACAGCGGGATGCTAATATCCATGGACACGTTTCCGGGCCACTCAACTCTTTTTCCTATTCGCTCAACGGAGGTCCAGCCCGGCAGTTGTCCACCGGCCCGGATACCCGCCGGCTCAGCCGCGATGGTGACTTCACCATAGACCTCCGCTACGCAGAAC
>JBATTW010000029.1:0-2901 GCA_049670805.1 Bacteroidota bacterium | reverse complement strand
ATACAGGGACGGTAACCATTGCAGCGCTGGGGGGGATTGGCTGAGGCCGCAATTTCAGGGGTGACGCGTGATAGATGTCATTGACCATTTTTCTCGTGGGGAGGATGCAGCCTGCAGTGTCCGCGATAGCCTGTGCCAGGAGCGGGGTCATCGGTATGAGGACGTGGTCATCGTCCGAACCAATGGAGAGATAGTCGGGGAGGACATAATACGTAATAGTCTGCTCCACGCTGTCGATTGTTTCAGTGAGGGTCAGGGGGACGAGGTTCCTCGTATGGTGAGGAACATTGCCCATGGAGATCTGAACGAGTATCTGTTCCTCTCGCGTTTCACGCGGCAGAGTCATGACGGATGCGGCGAAGGCGGAACCCGTGGGAGCCTCGGGAGAACGTGGCGGGAGCCTGAGTGTCTGTGCGGACGCCAGCAGAGAGGGGAGAACGGATGCGAACAGCAGTGCAGGGACTCTCATTACCAAGGTCCAACGGTCGTCTGAATAACGGAGTGTAGTGACATTATCCTGGAAGGGCAAGAAAAGGAGAGCTTGAAAGCATCTTTCTGAATGACTATTATCAGAGGGCATGGATAAACATCTGTTCGTCACCGGTGGCACGGGGCTGGTTGGCACCAATCTGGTGCCGAGTCTCCTTCGGATCTTTCCCGAATCGAGGGTGACCCTCCTTCTCCGCGGAAGCGATGAGACGAAGATGCTCGAGCGTGCGGGGTCCTTGGCGCTCCGGATCGAAAAGGTCTTCGGTATTGCCGATGCATCGCGCAGAATACGTATGGTTCGGGGGGATGTGGCCCTTCCCCGCTGCGGATTGAAGGCCGGGGAGTGGGACGAGATTGTCGGATCCGCAACGCATCTCATCCACGGTGCTGCAATGATCAGGTTCGATCGACCTCTTCCGGAGGCCCGGGAGGTCAACTTCAAGGGGACCGAATCCATGCTCGAGCTCGCGCGGTTATGTGCAGAGCACGGCCCCCTCGAGCGTTTCGTCTATGTAGGCACCTCTTCGGTGTCCGGGCAACGCATAGGCCGAGTCTACGAACATCAGCTTGAAATGGGGCAGACGTTTTTCAATACGTATGAACAGTCGAAAGCTGAATCCGAGCGACTCGTCCGGGAGCATTTTGATGGGTTCCCCTGTACGATATTCCGTCCCAGCATTATCATCGGCGATTCCCGAACCGGGAGCACGACACTCTTCAACGCCATCTATGTCCCTCTGCGGCTCCTGCACCGGGGACTCTTGCGGGTCCTCCCGGCGAGACCTGAAGCTCTCCTTGACATCGTTCCTGTGAACTGGGTGACCGATGCAATAGCCCGAATCACGCAGATGCCCGAGTCTGTCGGGCTGGCTTTCCATCTCACGTCGGGCCCGGAGCGCGCGACAAAGCTTGGCGATCTCACACGAATCGCAGCCGATTACTTTGACAAACACTCCCCTCTCGAAAGACCGCGGTCTGTGGAGTTTGTAAACCCGGAGGTTTGGGGCCGGCGACTTCACGAGATGCGGAGTCGGGAGCGGGCTCTCATGTCCCAGCTGGGAATGCTGCTACCATACATCGGGATAGATCGAATCTTTGATTCCACCAACACAGACAAACTGCTGGAGGGGAGCGGCCTGGCGTTCCCGATCTTCAGCGATTACGTTGAGAGGATTCTGGAGTACTGTCTGACTTCGAACTGGGGAAAGAAATGCGCTTGATGCCGGGATTGGTGCTGATATCCGGTTGCCTGTTGTCATTGTGCTGCGAACCTCAGGCACGTCAGGAGTCAGGGGGAGGTGAGGTCGTTTCCGTGGAGCGACTGGACAGATGGTCGGAATTCTTCCGTGGTTGGCACTACTACCCAGATATTCTCGTTTCTGCATCGCTTGAACCGGATCTGGGTTTCACTATGGTGGATGGACCCAATGTCTACTGGCACGATGGCCAATGGAACATGCTCTACTTCGGGTTCGACGGCAATGGGTATCAGTCGTGCCGTGCTGTTTCGGATGATCTTGTTCGGTGGGAGCCGCGGGGTTTGGTGATGGGCTATGGAGAGCCGGGCGCATTTGACCGTGGTGGCGTGGTTCTGGTGGGTCCTCTCTATGAAACGGTTGACCTCCATGCCGCTCCGCAACTTCGTCGGTGGCGCGACAAGTTCTGGGTTCTCTATGGGTGCTACCCGAAACAGGGAGGCTATGAGTTGGGAGACGGGGCACAGGGACTCGCCTGGAGTGAGGATGGACTCAGCTGGGTGAGGTCTTCAAGGGAGAGACCGGTTCTTTCGATCGAAGGTGGGGCGGAGTGGGAAAACCGGGTCATATACTCACCGTGTGTCGTTCCGCGGGGAGACGAATTCTGGAGTTTCTACAACGCAAAAGGGGAAGAAGGGACGGAGCAGATCGGTCTGGTGACCTCTCTCGATTTGGTGCACTGGAGACGCTACGATGGGAACCCGTTGGTTCGGAACAACCCCGATGGGTACGATGCTCTCCTGGCTGCCAATCCCGACGTCTATCGCGACCGCGATCATTGGGTTATGTTCTATTTCGGCGCCTCGAGAAACAACCCGGACGGAGAAGTCCATGCGCACACCCTGGTCGCGTTCTCCACGGACCTGGTAGACTGGTCTTCACATCCTGAACCGGTTCTCAAGGCTGGGGGGCACCCGAATGGCCTGGACAGCGTTCATGCCCATAATACGTCAGTTGTCTACAATAAGACGAATGACACCTACTACATGTTCTACTGTGCCGTGGGGAGGAAGGGGCGCGTAATCTGCCTCGTGACTAACAAACCTCTCGTTTGAAAGCAGCCCGGCTGATTGATTCTCATAGGCTTGTTGAGTAGATTTGAGGAACACTACGATGATGGTCCGGGAAGCCTGTTGATCAGCGAACTGTATCGAAG
>JBATTW010000028.1:0-25659 GCA_049670805.1 Bacteroidota bacterium | reverse complement strand
GGCCAGCATTATTGGGTCGATAGAAACTGTCATGAAATCTCCGTACGTCATCGGTCGTCGTGGCCGTGATGCTCTGTTCGTCTCCGACGCTTGCACGACCGTACTGGTGATCCTCTCCGTACAGCTGCCGATGAAAGAGAACCGATGCAACTGACCGGGGATTGTCTCGCCACTGGATAAGCGTGGTAAGTCGTTGCTTCTGTTCTCTTTGGAGTTCAGATGCGGGGAACGACGGCCGCAGGACTACATCAGCCATCAGCACGAGCGCCGAATCAAACCGGGCGAGCGGCGTGAACAACGATACCGCCGAGGTATGGTTTCCGGCAGCCGCAGAAAGGCTTGCACCAAGGTATTCGATCGCGTCCGACAGTTGCAGCGCATCCCGAAACCCTGCCCCGCCGGTGAGGAGGGAAGCCGTCATGCTGGCCACCCCCGCCCTTCCCTCCGGATCCATCACCGCGCCGGACCGAACGACCAGCTTCACATGGACCAGAGGGACATCATGCTTTTCCATCAGCATCACTACCAGACCGTTGGACAGGCACAGGTGCTGAACCGCGGGAAGAGTCAGTGATGCGGGAGGGCCCGGTTCCGGGGGAGTGCTCCTGTCAGGTTGTTGCGCCAGACCCGGAACACCCAAAACGAGGAAGAAAAGAATCAGGCCGATCTTCATCGTGGTGTCACCTCCCTCCCATCTCCAGAAGCCAGATTCTTCTGCCCATCCGGAACAACACTCAAAACCAGACGTCCGTCAACAAGGAGGTACCGGCGGACCGCCGCGCGCACATCGGGAGGTTCGACAACCTGGTACCGCGCAAGATCTTCTTCGAAGTAGTCCGGGTCGCCCGTGTGGTAGTAGTACATGTTCATGAGGTCAGCTTTACCATAGAAACCGCCAATCTGTTCCATCCGGACCAGAAAGTCTGCTTCATACTGATGAACCGCACGATCCACCTCGCACTGCGAGGGAGGGGTATTCCCTAACAGATCGATCTCCTCCAGAACAATCCGCTCGATCTCATCGAGTGCGTGCCCGGCGCGGGCGGTCACAACAATCCAGAACGAAGACCCGAGGTGTGAGGAGGCCTGAAAAGCACTGACGTCCTGGGCAATCTGGAGATCATAGATCAATCGCTTGTACAACCTGGAGTTGCGGCCATCGGAGAGTACACTCGCGAGGATATCCATTTCCGCGTCCCCGGGTGCGTAGAGCGCCGGAGAATGCCACACCATGTAGAGACGAGGAAGCTGGACCGCATCCTGTAGAACAAGCCGTCTTTCACCCGTCAGAGAGGCGGGTGGTGGATTGATAGGGCCCACAGGTGCGCCAGCGGGTACATCGCCGAACCACTTCTCGATAAGACCCCTCGCTTCGTCCGGGTCGAAATCGCCCGCAAGACAGAGGCTGGCGTTGTTTGGACCGTAGTATGCCTTGAAGAATTCAACGATGTCCTCGTAGCTGGCTGCCGTCAAATCATCCATGGACCCTATGGTCGGCCAATGATAGGGATGGTCCGCTGGATAAAGGTTTTCCGATATCACAAAGTGGTCCATCCCGTAGGGTTGGTTTTCGTAGGACTGCCGGCGCTCATTCTTCACCACGTCTCTCTGTCCGTCGACTTTTCCCTGAGACAGCACCGGGAGGAGATGCCCCATCCTGTCCGATTCCAGAAACAGCGCCAGCTCCAGTGCGTTGCTGGGAACATCCTGCCAGTATCGGGTATTGTCCGGAGTTGTCCCGCCGTTGTTCTCACCACCCGCCGCCTCCAGCCACCCGTCGAACTTCCCCTCAGGAACGTTTGCCGAACCCTCAAACATGATGTGTTCAAAGAGATGTGCAAGGCCTGTCCGTCCGCTCTTTTCCCGGGCAGAGCCGACGTGATACAGCATATTCACACTGATCATGGGAGTCGTGTGATCTTCATGGAGGATCACTCTCAGCCCGTTCACCAGGGTGAAGCTTTCAAAAGGGGCGGTCAGCCGTTCCTCCTGAGCGATCACCGCCGATGTGAGCGCAACAACGAGAACAACCAGATACTTCATTCTTCCTCCAGTAGCAAGGACAGCGCGCCCCCGGAGACTCTCTCCGTCGCAGCCCGCCATTTTATCTTAATGAAAATTTCCCGTACCTTAGAGACCAGTCAACACGCCAGGAGATTCACACAGTGAACGATGCACCGGTTACAGCCATTGAGGCCATCCAGGCAATGCTTGCCCCGGCAGTTGGCATATCGGCCGTGGGGCTTCTTCTTCTTGCTCTGACGAACAGATACTCGACCCTCATCAATCGCATTCGGCTCCTGAACGAGGAAAAACGACGACTCGTGAAGATTATCGCAGAACAGGGAGATTTGAACTACACCGATCAGACGAGGTACATGAGCGTTGTGAACCAGGGGAAGGAGCTTCTACGCCGCAGCACCTACTTGCGCAATGCAATCCTCTCCATGCAATCTGCCATCGGAATGTTCGTCCTCACATCTGCCCTCATCGGCGTGAACATGTTTGTCACGACTTCGGCACTGCGCGACGCCCCCCTGATCACGTTTATCATCGGCATGATTGCTGTTTTCGTGGGAATTCTCTACTCCGCAACAGATGTTATACGTTCCCTCCGGATCGTCCTCCTTGAGGTCAAAGCAGACGAATAGCGTTCAACCGTAGAAAGCCATCCCGGTCACGATCCGGTAGCCATGCACCAGAAGGTCCTCACTCGTCGCGGTGTGTTGACCCGACTCATCGCCCTCTTCCATTTTCCACTGGAACAACGCCGAGAGCGTAGGTTTCAACATCCCGAGCAGTTGTGAAAACATACCGGTCGACTCGTATGCCTCGGCATCCCGTTCGCTTTTCCAGACCGTGAAGGAGATAAATTCGTTCGGTTCGCGCACGCTCTGTGCCAGCTGCACAAAGCAGCACCCCGGGACTTCCCGCAGCGCTGGCAGTACATCGTTATAGTAAACGGCCTTGAAATCATCGATACGTCCGGGTTGTGCGAGCATGGAGACTATCCTGAAGAAGGGGCATACAGCATGGATGGGCTCTGGCACCGCCTTCCGGCTCTTTGAGGGATCATCGTACGTTTTCACCACCGGGCCCTCGCTCACCGGGCCGTACTCGAGTCGAAGGTCCTCCGAAAGGTGGAGTTCCCATTCGTCCCGTTCGAGGAAATACGGGCGCGACTTCCCCAGGAGCTTCTCATACAGCCCACTCTGCTCGTACTGATCGACATACTTCTGGGAGGCCCAGAGCGTCAGGGAGACCATCTCCTCCAGGTTGTGCACGCTCTGCCACAACCCCGCATAGAGACACCCCTTGACCCCCTGCAAAGCAGGAATGATCTCATCCGAATAGACCTTCCCGAATTCCCGACTCCTTGCCGGGTCCACCTTTGCCTGAACAAGACGTAGGAACATATCATCCCCTCCAAAAAAAACTGATCATTCTAATTCAGGGTCAAAATCCTCGACAAGCCACAGATCGCGCCGGATATCCAGATGGTTGTAGAGAAAGAAAGTGCCATCGGCCGACATGGTCAGCATCTTGTGGTCAACCGATTCAAACGGGAGTTCGATGTACTCCCGCACCAATCCCTTCCGCACGTCGATGGTGTGGATAATCCCGGTCCCCACCTTCAACGTGTAGATGCGACTCCCCTCCTTCGACCAGCTGAGAGGGACGAGATCCCATTCTCCGCTCAACTGTCTCTTGGAGTCCTCACCGGACATGAGCCAGATACCTGTGAGGGGGTCATCCCATCCATAAAAGACTCGCACAGCAACCGTTCCACCATCCGGGCTCCATATCGGTGAGTCAATGGACTCCATCAAAAGGTCCTCCAGAAGGACACGTGTCTCTCCCGAGGCAGGATCCAGCGCATAGAGCCTGTGATTCTCAGGACCTGCAAAGATCACCTCTGCGCCCGGGGCCCAGACCAGGCCTTTTGTGTCAGGATGTGCCGCCGTGCCGTCAAACTGCTTTAGAGCTTCCCCACCTGCTCCCACCTTCCAGACCTGCATCCGACCGCCTTTGTTGGAAAGGAATGCTATCTCCTTTCCATCGGGAGACCAGACGGGTGATATGTTCAGAGATGTAAGAGACGTAAGTTTGCGCGGTGAACCGCCAACGACCTTCTCCCCCTGCATGTCGAGCGGCATGGTGTAGATGTTGTACCCTTCAGCATCCATCATCCCAAAGACAACGCGCTTCCTGTCGGGTGAGAGGGCTGCCCGGGTCCGCCTGGCCGTGCCGCGTGTGAGTTGATCCTGTGAGACGCCGGAGGGACCCGGTCTCACGAGCCAGAGGTTCGAACCAGCGTTCTCTTTGCGCGCCAGCATCTTCCCGTCCCTGGTCATATCGATCGACTGAATATTCCTGAAATTCACAGCCACAGGGTAGGGATCACCTGCCGGGCTCTTGTTACTGTCGAGAGGGAGCTTCATGAGTTCGTCAGCCCGGGTGGAAAAGTCCTGCCGGATGAAATAGATCGCGTCCCCGTCCGGAGACCAGACCGGTGACAGCAACATTGTATTCCGCACAAACGTCTCGTGATAGAGTGGCTCTACGATACCCGACCCGACACCGAGCTCCCAGATAGAGGTGTACCGATCGCCCAGTGAATGAACGAGCAAGGCCTCCCCGTCCGGAGACCAGTCGATGGACAACACTTTGCCGACCTGGTCACCCAGAACATGCGATGTGGTATCACCGCTGATTGTTCTGGCAAACAACACCCGTTTTCCACCGTCAGACATGGCAATGTGGTTGCCGTCCGGTGACCACGCCAGCTCTGGCATCGGGAAGGCGAGCAGCCGTCTTGGAGTCCCGCCCAGACGGGGGAGAATGTAAACGCCAGAGGTGGAATCATTGATAACGGCGGAGATTGCTATCGTGGAGCCATCTGGCGACCACGCCGGTCGTCCGAAAAGCCGGGCGCTAAGAAGCTGTATCGTCGATCCGCCCGTCAGATCCTGGACCGTGAGTCGGGGGACACCATCAGCAATCGCCGAAACATACACCGCGTAAGATCCGTCCGGAGAGAAGGCATACTTTGCTACATCGCCTACAAACGTTACTTTCTTCATGGATGCAACGTTGGGCCGTGGTGGAGCGGATGGCTGAAGGAGGGTGAAGAGCGCAACAGCTACCACCAGTGCAACGACACCGGGGACCCATACCCAGGCCTTCGGCCTGCCGGAACGTGTTACCATCGTCACGGTGGATTCTTCATCCGATCGCACCGCCGCCCCTGAGAGTGCGGCAGCGAGCTGATCCATTGTCTCGTAGCGTTTCCGCTTCTCCTTCTGCAGGGCTTTCAGAACCACCGCCTGGACGTTCTCAGGGACGTCTTTTCTGTAATCGGAAATCGGCTCCGGTTTCTCACTCAGGATCGAGTACATTATTGCCGAATCGTAATCCCCCTTGAACGGCGAAGCGCCCGTCAGCATTTCATACAGCACAATTCCCACAGACCAGATATCCGATCGCGGGTCAATCCCCTCTCCCTTCACCTGTTCGGGGGACATATACCTGGTCGTTCCCACCGTCATCGACTCCTTGGTGAGGTTGGCCGCGCCCTTCAGTTTCGCAATCCCGAAATCCAGGATCTTGACTTCACCCTCCTCCGTGATGAGGATATTCTCCGGCTTGATATCACGATGAACTATCCCTTTCTCGTGAGCTTTGCCCAGGCCCTCGCACACCTTCTTCCCGATCGCCAGGACTTCGTCCATGGGCATCTGCCCGACGGCGATCTTCGTGCGAAGCGTTTCACCCCCCGCGTACTCCATCGCAATGTACTTCTGCCCTTCCGACTCACCAATCTCATAGATAGTCACGATGGAGGGATGATTCAGCGCGGCGGCAGCCTGCGCTTCTCGCTCGAACCGCTCCATCGTTTCAGCGTCAGCGCTCACCTGCGGGGAGAGAAACTTCAGCGCCACTTTCCGCCTCAATTTGGTGTCCTCTGCAAGGTATACCGTTCCCATGCCCCCGGAACCGAGTTCCTTGATGAGATTGTAGTGTCGAATGCGTGAACCGATCATGATGTTGTCTTGCGTAATTCCATTGCTACGTTTGGTGGGGTTCCAGCCCTTCCGGACCCGCCGGGACCTGGCCTTCCTGCATCCAGTGCTGTTCGATCTCCTCCAGTGTCTTTCCCTTCGTCTCCGGAACGAACTTCCAGAAGAAGACCGTGGCAACGATACAGACGACGGCAAAGGTGAAGAACCCCGTATGCAGTCCGAGTGCTGCTACGTACCACGGAAAGAGGAACGCACTCAGGGCGTTTGTGCTCCAGTTCGTGAACGTGGATATCGAAGCCCCCCGTCCGCGTACGCGGTTGGGAAATATTTCCGGCGTCAGGACCCAGATAACGGCGCAGATGGAGACAGCAACGCAGGCCATATAGACGCCGAGCAGAACAACGATCCAGAGCGCGGGGACGTCGAACAGCAGCAACAGAGCGGTTGCGCCCATTGCCACAGCCACCATTGCCATGCCACCGATAAGAAGAGGTCTCCGCCCCCAGGTGTCAATCTTCCAGATGGCAATGATGGTGAAAACAAGGTTTATCAGACCCAGACCGACCTGATATTGCAGTGCATTCCCGAGCTCCAGCCCCGCTTCCTTCAGAATCGTGGGCCCGTAATAGACGACAATGTTGACTCCCGTGAGCTGTCCGAAAAACGAGAGACCAACGCCCACGATGAGAGCCCACCGAAGCCCGGGCTTGAACAATTCACGGAGAGTACCTTCCTTGCGTGCAATGGCCGTTCGGATCTCCGTTACCTCCCGTCGCGCCACATCGTGTCCGCTCACCCTTGCGAGGATACCAAACGCTTTTTCCTCCTTGCCATCCTCCACAAGCCAGCGCGGGCTCTCAGGCACGAAAAAGAGAAGGAGGAAAAAGAGGGCCGCCGGAAGCATCTCTGCCCCGAACATCCCACGCCAGACCTCCGCGACAAGCACCCAGTGCAGGATATCAGACCCTCCGAATGCGGCCCCGTTGCTTTCGGCAAACCCCAGGAGAGACCAGTTGGAAAAATACGCAACAAGGATCCCGACCACAATAGAGAGCTGATAGAATGCCACCAGCCTTCCCCGAAGCCGCGGGGGCGCGAACTCTGAAATATACATAGGCGCAAGCACCGAAGCCATCCCTACCCCGATCCCACCGATGATTCGGGCGGGGATGAGCATCCCGAAGCTCTGCGGGATAGTCGAAAGAAACGCCGAGAGAAAGAATAGAAACGCGGCCACAATCAGGACGGGCTTCCGACCAAAACGGTCGCCAAGTGTCCCGGCCAGGGCGGCCCCCATTATGCATCCCATGAGCGCCGCGCTGCCAAACCAGCCGACCTCCACCTTGCTCAGCCCGAACTGCGACTCCACAAAACCGAACGTCCCGGAGATGACCGCTGTATCGAAGCCAAACAGGAGTCCGCCCAGGGAGGCCACGAGACAGATACCGGCAAGGTATCTCATGTCAGACGCGTCAGTCGCGACCGTCATCTAAAATCCTTGATGAGGACCACGTCAGTGGACGTCGTCCCTTTGGAGCAGACAATGGTCTCACCGTCCGGCGCCAGCGTGAAATCAAAGATCCTTCCAGAGGAAAAGTCGGTAATCTGCGCAGGCGGACCGCCGGATATGGGTTTGCTCCAGATGTTGCCTGCATTGCTTCGGAGATCGATGAAGAGCAACGAACTCCCCTCCCGATCCCAGACCACTCGATTCCCAGCTGCCGGTATATCCAGAATGGCAGTGGGTTCGCCTCCTCCAATAGGTATGATGGCCGTCCTGAGAGGAGCTCCCTGTTCATAGCGATACGCGCAGGCCAGCGATCTCCCATCCGGTGAGACCTCGGGGAATCTGGACGGTTTCTCCACAAGAAGCGTCGGATCTCCACCCTCCATCGAGGTTTTCCAGACACTTGCGGTCCCACCGCCCCAACCGAAATAGACAACCTCTTTCCCGTCCGGCGTGCAGCGGGGGTGGTAGTCTTCGTTCTCCGTAAGCTGTTTCAGCCCGGTTCCGTCAATCCCGATCTTCCAGATGTTCGACACACCACTCCTGGTCGATGCGAAAACGACTGACTGGCCGTCCGGTGTCACACACGGATTGAAGTCGTCTTCTGGATGTGTGGTGAGCTGTCTTCTCTTTGCTCCGGCAGACTCCATGATCCACAAATCACGATTACCGCTCTCCGTCGACGTAAAGACAATCCGACCGTCGGGTGCCACCGAGACACCCCCCTGCCCCTCAAGACCCCCCGTTCCCCGGGTAAGCTGCTCAGCCTGACCTGCATCCCCCCGTGGGATCGCCCAGATGTTCGAGGGCGAGTTTGTGACACTGGCCACAAGGGTAGCTCCATCCGCCGTCAGACCCAGGCTCAACGCACCATAATCGTAGAGATCGTTTGTAACCCTCTCTCCGTCACCTCCCGGATATGAGATGTGCCAGAGCTGCATAACCGTTCCGCCCTTTCCACCTGAAAAGACCACCCCGGTCCCGTCAGGCACCCACACTACTCTGTTTACATCCTCCCATTCAGGCTGGCCAAGCCATTCCTGAGTTCCATACTCGACCTCAACAAGAAGAACTCCCATCTGCCAACCCCCCTTGGTCGTTCCGGCACCACAGGCGATAAGCTTTCCATCCGGTGACCACGAGGGGGCTGCCACACCGCTGATGAAAAAATCGTGGGGCCCGAACCTGCTTGCCATTCTTCGTACGCCGCTCCCGTCAGCGTTGCCAACCATGAGTGCCTCCTCACCCTGAGTCTGAAAAGCGCGAATGAAGGCAATCTCGGTTCCGTTAGGCGAAAGAGCAACGGGTCCATCGATATCTGACAGGACCTTCCGCGGGTTTCCCCCGAGCACCGGAATGTGGTAGAGGCCCCCCAGCCGGTTCTCAGACCTGTCCCTGCGCACATAGTAGATGAAATTCCCGTCGTGCGAGAATGTCGTGCCATTCAGACCGCCCTGAAACGGTTCCACAATCTGGACATCACTTCCCGTCGCAACCTGCCGCACCCAGAGGCTGATCTCCCCTCCGTTCCTTACAGAATGGACAACATACCTCCCGTCCGGCGAAATGCTTGCGTACGCTGCCGTCCCGACATTCGTCAGCCGCGATATCGTCATCTGTTGGAAAGGCTTCGGCGCCTCGCCGGGGCTCAGGAAGAGTGTCCAGACCGCGAACCCAATCACGACGAGAAGGATCGCACCGAGGACAATCTGGAGGGGCTTGAACGATGCTTTGCGCGCCTGTTCCGGTGGAGCTTGTGATGTCTCAGAGACTGGCTGGACAGAGGAAGCGACTGGCGCTACCCGCGACACCCGTCCTGTCCGCTTCTTGATTCGACGCAGATCGATCAACAGATCATCGGCTGACTGGTACCTGTCGGCCGGATCTTTTTCAAGGGCCCGGTTCACAATGTGCTGGACTTCCGCAGGTGCATCAGGGAGAAAGCTGGTGACCGGCTCAGGATCTTCGTTTAGAATAGAGTACATGATTGCCGCATCATGTTCGCCCCGGAACGGCATTCTCCCGGTAAGCATCTCGTAGAAGACCACGCCGAAGGAGAATATATCCGACCTGGCATCAACAGCCTCGCCCTGGATCTGTTCCGGTGCCATATAGGCAAGCGTGCCGATGGTACTCGAGGCCTTCGTCAGCTTCATCGAACCCCTCAGCTTGGCCAGCCCGAAATCCATGACCTTTACCTGGCTTCGGGTATTGATCATGATATTCTCAGACTTGATATCCCGGTGGACAATCCCCTTGGTGTGGGCTTCGCGCAAGGCCTCAGCGATCTGGGCGGCAAAATCCACTCCTTCCTCCATCTTCCATCCCCCGCCCTCGACAGTCTCTTTCAGTGTCACGCCATCCACAAACTCCATCTCGATAAACTGCTGCCCTTCATGCTCCTCGACACCATAGATGGTACAGACGTTGGGATGATTCAGCGTAGCCGCAGCCTTCGCCTCCTGAAGAAACCGGGCGTGCTCTTCTTCGGATGCAGTAAGGTGGTGAGGCAGGAATTTGAGGGCAACAGTACGGTCCAGTTTCGTATCCTCGGCCCTGTACACAACTCCCATTCCGCCCTCACCGATCTTCTCGACCACCCTGTAGTGCAGTATCTCTCGGCCAGTCAGTTCACTCATTGTTCGTCCCTGTTGCTCAATGCTTCAATGATCCTTGGCTGCCAGCATCTTGAACCGCTGATACTCCCTCAGCGGATCCCACACCGGGTCGATGCGCAGCAGTGCAGGTGAAAGCTGGGAGGGTACCGACAACAACAATTCCAGCCTTTCGAGTGCCGCTTCGTGATCCCCCACCATAGTGTAGATGCGAGCAAGATCTTCGACCAGATACGCTCCCCGGTACGCCTCCTTTGACATCGGTAGAACCTCAACTGCCCGATGACCGTTGCGAATCGCAGCCTCTTTCTGCCCAAGACCGGCATGCGCAATGCCAAGCGAGACGAGCAATCGGGGGTCATCAGGATGGTTTGCCAACTCGGCCTCCAGGAATGTCCGGGCAGAATCATAGTAGACGCGTTTCTTTCTGCTGTTTCCCATCTTTGCGTACACCATCGCTCGTACGAGATTCAGAGGTACATAGTAGAACTGGCTTTCGGAGGTTCTTTGCGATACCCTATCCAGTGACTCCAGGGCTTCTCCATACTTGCGCTCGTAGAGGTCAAGCTCCGCGAGAAAGAGTGCAAAGTCCGTTTGGCTTGCCGCTGGTGTGCCGACCATAAGGGCCCGGGCAGCAGCCACATCACCATGCTGCCGCAATACCGCTTCCGCTTTGTAGGCGTACGGTCCACCCCAATCCGGGCTCAGAATGATTGCCCTGTCGAAATACCGTATTGCAGCCTCGTAGTTGCGCATCAGGGCATGCGTCTCACCGGTATTAAACAACAGCGTCGGATCGCGCGGATCCATGTCGCACGCCTTTTCAAAGTTCACAAGAGCATCGGTGAATTCCCCTTTACGCCTCTTGACGGCCGCAATCCCGTAGACAACATGAGCGCTCTGCGGCCTACGCCGGAGAGCCTCGTCAAATTGCCTGAGGGCGGGCTCGTATTCGAGAAGCCCATGGTAGTAATACCAGCCCATCGCTTCATAACCGTCCGGGTGGGTCGGCTCCAGCTCAATCGCCTTCTGCGCCGCGTGACGGGCCAGCTCCAGGCGTTCCGCCGTCCGATCATAGTGGAACCAGTACACATCGGAATGCAACGTAGCAACTCTGGCATATGCCTGGGAGAACTCGGGATCCAGTTCGATTGCCCTCGTGTAGAGTTCCTGAGCAATCTTGAAGTCTTCCTCCGCATATCCCCGATCAGCATACGTGTTCCCCCGAAGATAGAGATCATACGCTTCAGGATTCTGCTTTCGCACATCCTCCAGCTCTTTCCGTTCGGAAGCAAGTAGAGTCACGTCCAGCGCCCGTGCTACCTTCGAGGCAATCTCCGACTGAAGCTCAAAGACACCGGCAAGAACCGCCTCATAGGGCTGTGCCCAGACCTGTGTTGCATCCTCCACCTTGATAAGTTGGGGATTTACACGGACCCGTGTCTCACCCTCAGGCAACTTCTCCCAACGCACTGTTCCCTCCAGCACATAGGTCACTCCAAGCTCCTCGCCGATCTCGCTCAGCGTCTTGGAAGTGTTCTTGTACTGAATCGCGCTGGAGCGACCGATGACTCCAAGACCAGAGAGTCCAGCCAGCCGGCTCGTAATCTCTTCGGTGATCCCGTCAGCGAAGTAGTCCATCTCAGAATCACCCAGATTCTGGAAGGGGAGAACCACGAGCATCTTCCGCTCAGAGGTTCCTGCCGGGGGACCACCTGTGGATGGGCCGAGGAAGATCGCCCACACAGCCACCGCCGCGATAACCAGAAGCGCAACCCCGATCAAAACCTTCTGCGTCCGGGACATACCTGGACCGGATTGTCGTCCAATCTTTTCTTTTCCCCTCCCAGGGAGCTCCTGTGACACGCTGGACACTCCGACTCGCGACACCCTGCCCGTATCCCTTCCTAATCTCCTCAGGTCAATCACCATGTCCCCAGCCGACTGGTACCGGTCGCCCGGATCCTTTTCGAGAGCCCTGTTCAGTGTATGAATGAGCTCCGGGGATGCGTCCGGCAGGTGATTCTGCAGCGGTTCCGGATCTTCATTCAAAATGGAGTACATCATGGCTGCATCGTGTTCGCCACGGAACGGCATTCTGCCGGTCAGTATTTCGTAGAGCACGACACCAAACGAGAAGATATCCGATCGCGCATCACCCCCTTCCGCCCGAATCTGCTCCGGCGCCATGTACCCCAAAGTCCCGATCGTGCTCGAGCTCTTTGTCAGGCGCATCGAACCCCGTAGTTTTGCCAGCCCGAAATCCATCACTTTCACCTGGTCCCGGGAGTTGATCATGATGTTTTCGGACTTGATATCCCGGAGCCCGTTCCCTCAGGGTCGCCCCCTCGACATGCTCCATGACGATGAATCGGTGACCCTCGTGCTCTTTGATGTCGTGGATCGTACAGACATTCGGATGGTTCAGTGTCGCAGCGGCCTTGGCCTCCTGAACGAACCGCGCCTGCTCCTCTTCCGTTGCCGTGAGCTTCTCGGGGAGGAACCTGAGGGCGACAAGGCGATCCAGATTGGTGTCTTCCGCCTTGTAGACAACACCCATTCCACCCTCGCCAAGCTTCTGGACGATTTTATACTGTCCTATAATGGTGCCGATCATTGCATAATCGCTTTGTCAATACCGTCTTGCATGCGCCAGAAAGACTGATGCATATTCTCAATAGTCCTTCAGGATATAGAGATCCCCCACCTTCCGGGCAAGGCTGAAATAGACCTTTTTCCCGTCAAAGGCCCAGCTGGGGTAATCAACAATGAGGTTCGCCTCCACATAATGCGTGATCTGGTGTTCCGTACCGGCGCTTACTGATACAAGGAAGAGGTTCTTGTGATCGCGGACGAAGAGAATCTGATCCGGATCCGTTGGGGACCACTTTGGATGCGAGTTCTCTCTGTCCCCCTTGACAACGGGGACAGGTGTCCCTCCTGCAGAGGGGACAACCATAATATCCCTGACATCTCCAGACTGCACTTGGTAGGCAATCTGTTGGCCGTCCGGTGACCATGTGGCAAACCCCTTTCCGCCATCGCCAAAGGTAATCTGGTTCGAGTCTCCGGTGTCGAAAGAATAGACCCAGATATTGGATCCCTCCCCATCGATTCTTCCAAAAGCAATGCGTGAGCCGTCCGGTGACCATGCGGGCTGTGCTCCAACAGAAACGATCTTCTTCGCACTGATGTCGCCGTACTTCTGAACGACGATGCTTGTTTCCTGATTGGTGTATACCAGGCGCGAGCCGTCAGGCGACCACCTCGCAAATGGTTCTCGTGTCTCGCCGGAGCTGACCTGGGAAAGTACTCTCCCCTCCATGTCCACGGCCCAGAGTGCTTCCTTGCCAGCGCGGTCAGATTCAATGAGAAGTGTCTTCCCATCCGGCGATGGATCTGGTTGATCCTCATAACCTGTCTCCGAGGTCACCTGCCGCAACTCCCCGGACGGGATCGTGAGCTCCCAGATGTCCGGAGTATTCCGAAGCGTGGCAAATGCAACCGTGTTCCCTCCCGGGGCAACACTGATGTTGACGTCGTTCCCTTCACCAAGTGTAACACGTGAGGGAGACACCTCTCCACCTGAGGAGGAGAAGGGATCCGTCACTGAAGTAGTCACTCTCTTCTTCCTGGCTGATATTCCCGAACGGTAGAACCACGATGGCTTTCGTCTTGGCCCCGACCGTGGTTGATGCAATTTCACTCCGTGTTGCTTCAATGCCCGAGATTATGTCATCCGTGGATTGAAACCTCTTGTCGCGGTTCTTCTCGAGCAGTGTACTCAGAAGCGCATCAACCGGCCGAGGTATATTCTTATCCAGAACACTCGGCATCAGCGGTTCTTCATTGACGACAAGGTAGAGAAGCCCTGCCTCGTGTTCCTCCTTGAAGGGAAGCTCTCCAGTGAGAGCCTCATACAGGACCACTCCCAGTGACCAGATGTTGGAACGATGGTCTGCCGGAACACCCTGGGCCTGCTCCGGGGACATGTACGCCAGCGTTCCCAGGGAAGTTCCAGGCCTGGTCACCCCCGTTCCATATTTCAATTTGGCCAGTCCAAAATCCATGATCTTGAGGTGGCCATCAGCAGTCACCATGATGTTTTCAGACTTGATGTCACGATGAACGATCCCCTTCTCATGTGCCGCCTTCAAACCACGGGTAATCTCCTCGGCCCAATCCAGGGCTTTGTCTACTGAGACCCCTGTACCTGACTGCATTCTCACAATGTGGTCCCTCAGCGTCTCTCCCTCGACATACTCCATCACGAGAAACATCGAGTCATCCTGCTCGTCGATCTCGTAGATGCTCAGGATGTGCCGATGGTTCAGCGCAGCAGCGGCCTTCGCTTCCTGCATGAACCGCGCTTTGCTCTCGTCCGATGCCGAAAGGTGCGGCGGAAGCATCTTTATTGCTACGGCACGGTCCAGCTTCTCGTCCTGTGCCTTGTAGACGGTCCCCATTCCACCCCGCCCCAGCTCTTCCGAAATCCTGAACTTCGAGATTGTTCTGCCAATCATTCGTGTTACCTTCTCCCTAGTGTACTGTCGCCTGCCAGATGTCAGACTCGACGTCTGCTTTTGAGTAATAGAGGGTCCGGTTATCGGCGGAAATGCTGTAGCCCTCCCCTACGGTCCAATCCTCATCCGAAAACCCGAGGTCTTGCATCCGGCCCGTGGTACGATCCACAAGATACATCTGCCCGCTATCGAAGAAGATCAGTCTTCGGCTGTCACTGAGCCACAATGGGATGATCCCGCGGTCGATGATGACGCTGTATTCCTGACGCTCCATGGAGTAGATCACAATGCCGGGAATAGGAGAGTCGTCACTTCTCATCCTGTGACCCGCCAGCCACTGACCATCCGGAGAGACCGAACTCAACACAAAGCGAGCCCCGGATTCAGACACTACCGGAAGCGATTCATATTCTCTCTCTTCAAACGGCCTGCTGAGATCCGTCTGGACCATGTTGCTGTCACTCATAAAGAGCATCCGGGACCCGTCCGGCATGATGTGGGGGTAAAAGGTCGAATTCCCGGTCGTGGTGGTAAGCTGTTCCAGCCCGCTCCCATCCGGGCGGATCCACCACATCTCATACCGGTCGGGCCGATTCGAATAGAAGACAATGCGTTCCCCGTCCGGGGACCACGACGGCCCCCTGTCCTTGTAGATGTCATTGGTGAGCCGTCGCAGCCCCTTGCCATCAGGTCTTATCAGGAAAAGATCCTCCTGTGTACGCCCCTCGCGGAACACAATCCACTCGCCGTCAGGTGAGGCAGACGGGGTGAGGGCGTACTTGGATCCCCCTGTGACCGGCACTGGTAAACCTGCAAATCTTTCTCGGACAGGATCGAACTCCACCTTGTGGATATTCATCCGCGTATTGTCAGAAGCATACAGAATCCGATTTCCGCTCAAAGACACACGCGGGAAAACAGCAAAGACCGAGGGAGCGGTAACGGCTTCCGGCTCGCCCAGGACCTCACCCGAGGCTTCGTCAATCCTGACCCGCCAGAGATTCATGCTGCCACCCCGATCGCTGGCAAAGAACAAGTACCGTCCATCACCGGACCAGACCGGACACCAGTCCACATAGACATCATCCGTAACACGCACAATGTTCTTCCCGTCTGCCGCAACTGTCCAGATATCCCGCTGCCCGGTCCCTTCAGGCAAACCCCAGAAGGCAATCCGATCCCCGCCAGACGACCAGTGCGGCTGAACAGCATCACCATCGAAAATTTTCTCCTTCTCACCCGCAGTGACATCGATGACCCAGAGCTGGCTGAAGGTGCCACGTGAATATGGCCCGATAACCGACTCTGTCGCAACAACAATTCGCTTCCCGTCGGGAGACCACGCAGGATTGTAGCCGAAATCGGTCAACCGCCGCACTGATTCGCCGGTGGCTCCCATGATGAAAACGCCTCCGCCGCCACGATCCGAATGGAATGCAATCTGGGTTCCGTCCGGCGAGAAGGCGGGCTGGTAGTTCTCCGCACCAGATCCTTCTGTGATGTTGATGGCATTCCCGCCCCCGGTGCGCTGCCAGTAGATATCTGATTTCCCGTCCGTCGACTCCTTCGTGAAGACGATGAAGTTGCCATCTGGCGAGATATCCGGAAACCATTCCGATCCCGGCATGTCGGTCAACCGGGTGAATGACAATTTCAGCTGCGGTTCCGGGGAAGGACGAAGCAGAAAATGATACGCAACAAGACCAATGACCGCACCGGCAACAACCATCGATGCAAGAGTGATTCTTGGGGGTATACGGCCGACTCCGGGTCGAGCTGGCGCCGGAACAGTCCGCTCTCCTCCCGCATCCCTGGCCTCTGCGTCAGCGGCCATCGACTCCGACTGATCCCCGGCCACAACCTCGCCCGCTCCTGCCACCTGCCCACGCCGTATCTTTGAGACTCTGCTGGAGTGCTTTTTCAGTCTCCTCAAGTCCACCACCAGATCTGTCGCCGACTGGTACCGGTCCTCCGGCTCCTTTTCAAGTGTCTTTGCCAGAATATGGCGTAGCTCTGCTGAGATTTCGGGAATGTACTTCTCGATAGGTTCCGGGTCTTCATTCACAATAGAATAGACCGTTGCCGCCTCATGCTCGCCCCGGAAGGGCATCCTTCCGGTCAACATTTCGTAGAGGACGACGCCAAAGGAGAAGATGTCAGAGCGCGCATCAGCCTGCTCACCCTGGATCTGCTCCGGAGACATGTAGGAGAGCGTTCCGATGGTGCTGGACGTCTTCGTGAGCCGCAGAGAACCTTTCAGCTTCGCCAGCCCGAAATCCATCACCTTCGCCTGGTTCCGGGCGTTCAGCATGATGTTCTCGGACTTGATATCACGATGGACAATTCCCTTGGCGTGTGCCTCCTGAAGCGCCTCGGCAATCTGAATGCCCAGAGAAACGGCAAGATCCTTTTTCAGGCCCTGAGGCTCTCCGGCAATCCTTTCCCGCAACGTGACACCGTCAACATATTCCATGACGATGAAGAGCCGCTCATCAGATTCATCAATTGCATGGATTGTGCAGATGTTGGGGTGGTTCAGAGTGGCTGCGACCTGCGCCTCCTTGCTGAATCGTGCCCGGTCCTCCTCGGTTACAGCAGAGTGCTCCGGCAGGAATTTCAATGCCACGTCTCTCTTCAGCTTTGTATCTTCAGCCCTGTAGACGACACCCATCCCGCCGCGGCCGATCTCCTCGGTGATACAGTAGTGTGAAATCGTCTTCTCGATCATGGGTCTTGGACCGGGTATCACATGAAATTGTCAATGGGGGTGAGTTTGGATCGCGTCCGGTTCTTCAGAAAGAGTGTCTGTTTCCCATCGGGGCTGAAATGGTTGAAGTATACCGCTTCCGGGTTCTTCCATACGTACGGCACAATACTCCCTGTTTCCAGCGACACCTGCACCATGTTCCCTGGTGTTGCGAGCACCAGGTGCTTCCCGTCGGGATGCCAGAGCAGTCCGCCGCGTAATCTACCTTCGTGGAACGGGTGGAACGTACCACCTCGCCGACGGACGAACCAGTGGATTCTGTCACCGCGTCTATCACGCATCACCTCTCCATCTCCGGAGGGGGAGAAGATCATGCGCGTGGAGTCCTCCGAGATCTGTTCTCTCGGACCACCGTCCAGGGGCACTCTCCAGGAGGAGCCGGCGAGTGCAAGATTGATTGCCTTCCCTCCCTCCAGCCAGCCGTTAACGAATCCTGGCCCGAAATCTTTTCTGTTGTTCGGATCACGAACATCCACAACTGCCGTCTTCCAGACAGAATCCCGGTATGGGTACGCGATGCTCCTGCCATCCGGTGACCAGGAGGGATACTGAATGACGTCTTTGGACCGAACGAGCTGTCGACGATTCCCGCCGTCACGGTCAATCAGGTATATCGATGAGGCCGGCTTGATGGGATCGGGATCATCCCCGACATACGCAATGGTCTCGCCGTCAGGAGAGAATTGCGGTGACCGCACAGCCTGGTCTCCTGCAGTGATCTCCTTTGCGTTGAGTCCATCCAGGTCTCCAATGGCAAGGGAACCCAGTTCGACCTGCTGCATATAAAGGATCCGTCGGCCATCGCGGGAAGCCCTCACCGCAAGGTCAGGCCCCGGACCTTTGGTAATCTGGATGGGGTTTCCACCGTCTACGTGAATCGCCCAGAGGTTCGAGGCTCCCCCCAGGTTTGTCGAGTAGACGATGAAGTCGCCCGCAGTCCAGCAGACCTCGTCAATGTTTTTCTGGTCCGATGTAAGCTGTCGCTCTTCGCCTGTCTCGAGATTCTTGAGGATGATCTCCTGATACGTTCCCTCCGGGCCTTTCCAGTTCCGCAGCCAGGCAACAGTTCCGCCATCAGGGGACCACGACAGACTTATCCTGGATCCAGGTCCTCCAAGGTTATCCTGGAGTACCGTCCGTTTGTCACTCCCGTCAGAGTTCATGACCCAGAGAGACGGACCCGTGGTTGTCGACTGCCCAAGATAGGCAATCATCCTCCCGTCCGGGCTCCACCGACCACCCATACCGGCGTCAGAAATCTTCTTTGGCACCCCCCCCAGGGTGGAAACCGTCCAGAGGCTCAGCCCGAAGAATCGGACCTGCCGCGAGTCACCCCGGGAGTAGAGGATCTGACTCCCGTCCGGAGATATATCGGCAGTATACTTGAAGAGCGAATCGTTCGTGAGCTTCTTCGGTTCCCCACCCGAAGCGTTCGCGTAGTATATCTCAGTTACATTGTTATCGTCCGTCACAGGGAACGCGATCCAGTTTCCATCATCCGACAGCGCAGGGTACCAGATGGTTCTGAAAGGAATGCTGAGCGGCCTGAACATCATGTTCTCCGAGATCCCCGGTGGTGGCGCTACCAGCTCCCAGATCCCCAAACCAATGATCGTAAGCATGACGATTCCTGCCGCCACCTTCGCCCAGGCCGGGATACCTTTTCTCTTCTCAACAGGTAACCTTTCAGCTGCCGGAGTTGGGGCATCCCTCGTCACAGGCGGATCCTCGACATTCTGCACAACCGGGATCTGTTTCCGCGAGACTCGACCCGAGTGTTTCTTCAACCGGCGAAGCTCCCGCACCATCTCTACGGCGGTTTGATACCGGTCCTCCGCGTCTTTCTCCAGAGCGTTGTTCAGGATATGAATAAGATCTCCAGGAAGATCCGGCTTGTGGTTCTGAGCCGGTTCCGGCTCTTCGTTCAGGATGGAGTACATCATGGCAGCATCATGCTCCCCGCGGAAGGGAGTGCGTCCCGTCACCATCTCGTAGAGCACCACACCAAACGAAAAGATATCTGAGCGGGCATCGATCTCCTCCCCCCGAAGCTGCTCCGGCGCCATATAGGCCAGCGTTCCGATTGTGCTCGAGGTGCGCGTCAGTTTCAGGGCACCCTTTAGCTTGGCCAGGCCGAAGTCCATCACCTTGGCCTGGTTGCGGCTGTTGACCATAATGTTTTCGGCCTTCACGTCCCTGTGGACAATCCCCTTGCTGTGTGCCTCCTGCAACGCTTCCCCGATCTGGATTGCGTAGTCGATAGCCTCGCCGAATGGAAGTCCGGAGCCGGCGATCCTTTCCCGCAGCGTTACGCCGTCAACGTACTCCATCTCCAGGAACTGCTGTCCGTCGTGCTCCTCGATGCCGAAGATCGTGCAGACGTTGGGATGATTCAGCGTGGCAATCGCCTGGGCTTCCTGCAGAAAACGGGCGCGCTCTTCCTCTGTGGCAGAGACATGGTGAGGAAGGAACTTGAGGGCGACTGTTCGCTTCAGTTTCATGTCCTCAGCCCTGTACACAATCCCCATCCCGCCTTCGCCAAGCTTCTCCAGGATCTTGTATTGAGCGACGATCTTGTCAATCATAGCTGTTTCCTTACTGACCACGATGATCTGAGTGCCCCGGGATCCTCAATGATCCTCACCGCCCTCTGCGCGACCGTCTCGCTGGCTTCTTCACCTTCTTTGCGGCCTGGCCCGCCAGAAACAGCGGTGGCGCTTCACCCTTCTTGTCCTGTCCCATGTATACCGTGACATGCGGGAACGGGATCTCGATATTCTCCGCATCAAACACCTTCTTCAGCCGGCGATTGAACTCTCTCCCGACACCCCACTGCGATCCTGGGGTGGTCTTTGTCCTTCCCCGGACCACCAGAGCGGAATCGCCAAACTCGTTGAGCCCCAAAACCTCCAGCGGCTCCAGGATGTTGGTCGAAAACTTGGGATCTTGTCGCAGCTCCTCATCCACTTTCTTCATGATCTCTATAACCTCATCCACGTCCTCGCGGTAGGCTACCCCGATGTCAAAGACGTAGCGTGAATACTCTTTGGTCTTGTTTGTCACCACACCGATCGAACCATTCGTCACGTAGTGGACGTTCCCCTCCAGATCCCGCAGAACCGTCATTCTCAGATTCACCTTCTCCACCAGGCCGCCCTTGTCACCGAGCTGCACGACGTCCCCAACCCGAATCTGATCCTCCACGATTATGAAGAACCCGCTCACGACATCCCTGACCAGATCCTGTGCACCGAATCCCACAGCTAGACCCACAACACCGGCTGCGGCAAGAATGGGTCCGATGTCGATACCTAGCTTGTCCAGGATCATCATGAGGACCACTCCGAAAATAACGACGTTGAGCGTGTGCCGAATGACCGATTGTACAGTTTCCGTCCGCTTCTTAGACTCGATTGTCTCCTGGCCGCGGCTGACCGCGCCAAATGCTTTCTTCAGAGAGACCCGGATCAACCGGACTGCTATTAACGCCAGGACAAGAATGAGAAGGAGCTGGGCCCCTGTCGTCAGCATCCATTCGCTGGCTGTTTCCCAGTATTGTTCAAAGTTCATCAAGTTTCCTCCGGCTGATTAATAACAGATAGACTGCCGGTTCAGACCGCAAGGCGGGCCAGACGAGCCTTCGCCTTTTTTACTGACGGAATGGTGCGATCAGCGTTCCCCCAGAAATCCAGGTATTTCTGATAATGCTCGCGTGCATTGTCAAGATCGCCTGCCTCCTCCTCGAGGCGGGCAAGCTCGTACCACGCTTCAATTGTCGAAAGATGAAATGTGCCGATGCCACTCCACGGATCCTTTGCGAGAAGACCCGGGGAGCCGACGACTTCACGGAGAGCTGCCACTGCTCCGGGGAAATCACCCTTTGCCTCCAGAACATCAGAAAGGACAATGGTCTCGGTTGTCGGTTCCCTGTACTCAGCCGGCATCGTCCTCACTTCCTCCAGCCTCCGGAGCGCATTGGTGAAATCCCCCCTGGAGAGGAGCACTTCAGCACTCAGGAGCAACCGCCAGAACCTGGCAGCAGGACTGACCGCCCGATCTTCAAGGCTTTCCATTCCATCAAGGACATTTTCAGCTTCTCCGGTCCGACCCGCCAGCAAGAGATAATGCCCGTACCAGTATCGGGCCCATGCGGCATCAGGATCCTCCTCAGCAGCTCGACCGGCGACCGCCAGTGCGGGCTCAACTTCCCCGATCGCTACGAGAACTTGCGCGTGTGTTATGAAGTTGCCGGCAAGCACCAGCCTGTATTTCTGCCCCTCGATGTGTCGGGGTGCTTCACCCAGATCGGCTAACGCATCACGGATCCGGCCCTGACCAAGCCGGGCGAGTGCCCGATCCTTCAGCGCTCTCCCTTTCATCCAGCCCTTTTCATCGGTAACATATCGCGTAAGAATTACCTCGGCCCGTTCCCACTGGCCCGCCCGCATGAGACATGCCGAAACCAGAGAACCGGACTGAGAATCCCTGCCATGGAGTTCCTCCGCCAGTGAAACCGCCATCTCCATCTTACCCTGCGCCATGAGGAGGAGAATCTCGACATAGAGGACCATTGGATCATCCGGGCTTTCTTTCTTCAACCGGTCCACGAGTTGTTTTGCACTCCCAAGATCATCAGCATGCAGATTACACTGCTGTAGATGGAGTCCAACAATCCTGAATGTCGGGTCCAGTTCCAAAGCTCTCCCGAACCAATTGCGCGATCTCTTTGGATCCCAGTACCCGCTGTTGTGCATCGCGATCTCACCCAGCATATTGAACGCGTCCGGAATCTCCTCCGCGCTTTCCACGAGCGCGGTCAACATGTCGTATGCACGTCTCACCTCTTCCGGCTTTTCGCGGTCGAGTGCCATCAATGACACATAGACCGTCTGCCACCGATCCGGCAGGCGGTCCAGGTATGGAAGACCCTCTTTGAGCACATCGATCCCAGCAAGATCGCGGCCCATCCATGAATAGGCCCAGGCCAGCCGGTAGTATGCCAGCGCAAACGAAGAGTCCAGCTTGATGGCGAGGGAAAACCGTTCACTCGCTTCCGCAAAGCGGTGTTGGTGAAACGCCAGCTCTCCCACGACAAACTGCCGGTAGGCGTCAGGTGAGGATGTCAACCTCCGCGCAAGGTCTCCGGGCGCGGCTGACCATTGTTCACTCCCGGCCCCGAGACTCGAGCGGACTTCTTCTGCGATCGCTTCGGCAAGAGAAAACATCTCCGCTTTCGAACCGACATCTTTCTTCAACGTTCCGAGTGCATCTCCTGACTCTACATCGACGAGCTCCGCAGTCAGTAGCAGCCTCTCATCGCTCTGCAAAACCTGTCCTACCAGCATTACCTCTGCGCCCGCCAGCCGGGCTGCGTCTGTAGCAATGGACGCATCAAACCTTCCACCTGAGGCTCCTTCCACTTTGCGAATTGCATCAAGCACTTTTGCCATAGATACAACCCGCAGTCCTCCCGATTCCGCCAGGTCCGTCGTTATGAGCCCCATCATCATCCGGCTCAGGTGCTCTGAGTCTTCCGGATCACTCAGGTTCTCGAATCCTATCACGCCAACAGTTCGCCCGCTCGCACCGGCGAGCTGTTGGTTCCCGCCATCAGTACTCATAATACTCGAAAAGAGGAACCACACAGCCGCAACCACAGCCACAGCAAGACCGCCCATGATCGCAACACTGATCGGCTTCAGTTTGCCCCGGCCGGTGGATTTCGACTGCACGTCCTGTGGCTGCGTTCCCGCCTGGACCTGTCGCACTGAAACCGGCTGCCCGCCTGCTCCGCTGAGTGCCTCTACCACCTCACCCGCTGACTGGTACCGGTCGCCAGGATCTTTTTGTAATGCCTTCTGGACAACCGCGCGGAGATCGTCTGGAACATCCGGCCGGGCGTTTTGCAGCGGCTCCGGTTGCTCATTCAGAATGGAGTAAACCACAGCCTGTTCGTAGTCACTCTTGAAGGGGGGCTTCCCGGCAAGCATCTCGTAGAGCACGATGCCGAACGACCAGATGTCAGAACGTTGATCGACCTCCTCCCCGCGTGCCTGCTCGGGAGACATATAGGCCGCTGTCCCGACTGTTGTCCCTACCTTCGTCACCTGCGACCCGCCTCTGAACTTCGCCAGTCCGAAGTCCATCACCTTCACTTCCCCCTCGGTGGAGAGCATGATGTTGCCGCTCTTGATATCCCGATGGACGATTCCTTTGCGGTGAGCGGCGTGAAGCCCTCCGGCAATCTGGGCCGCAATGTCAACCGCCTCGGCGACCGGGAGTGAACCACGCGACACCCTCTGCTTGAGCTCTTCCCCTTCAACGTATTCCATTACAATAAACACGTCGTCACCCACCTCTTCAATCGCGTGGACCGTGGCAATGTTCCGGTGGTTGAGCGCAGCCGCGGCTCTTGCCTCACGCTCGAATCGTTCGCGTTCCTCAGCTTGAGCGGCAACCTGCCGGGGAAGGACCTTAATCGCAACCAGGCGCTCCAGACGCGTGTCCTCGGCCTTGTAGACAACGCCCATGCCTCCCCGCCCGACTTCTTCGATAATGTGATAATGCGATACGGTCTTCCCGATCACGTCAGAAGGCCCTCTTCTCTGTGGTTTGCTGTTCGATATCCCATGACTGCCTGCATTTCGATTGCTCTCGGGCCCTGCAGCTCAACGGCCCTGCAGCTAGCCTTCCCAGTTTAGCACCATGTCCACTGGCAACGCTACAGACCAATCCGCGCCATCAGCTTTTCGAAGCGGGGATCGGGCCTGAGGGACCGGAAGGTCGGGTCCATCCTCAGGTAGATGACCCCTGATGACCGCTCATCCACAGCGCGGTTCAACCACGTGAAAGCCTCATCACTCATTTCAAGACCTGTGTAGATGGCAGCGAAGAGGATGGGGGAGACATGCCTCTCCCTCGACAGTTCTTCGATTTCTCGCAGGATCTCCTCTGCCTCTTCTTTCCCCCCGGTCCGAGCCAGGTGGTAGGCAAGGTATGCCCGGTATTCGATCCCTCCACCGCTCACTTCCACCGCTCGTCTCCCCTCGGCAACCGCCTCGTCCTGTTTTCCCTGGAGGAGGTAGATCAGGGCTCGATTGGAAATTGCCCGGGAAAAAGTCGGGTCCAGCTCCAGGGCCTTCCCAATCTGACGCAGACCTTCATCATAGTCACCATAAGCAGCAATGCCAAGGCCGAGCGAAGTTGGGATGATGGGCGAGAGGGGGTCCAGTTCCTGGGCCATCCGCAACTCCCTGAATGCCTCATCGGTCCTCCCCATCGCGGCAAGGAACTCACCATACCACTGATGTCCCGTCGCGTAGCTCGGGTTGAGTTCGATCGCCCGCTTGAACTGTTCCTCTCCTTTTTCCCATTCGAATTCATCCTCGGTATAGATCGCCGCGAGTGTCGCATGCGGCTCGGCAAGCTGATCGTCCAGCTCCAGCGCCTTCAGCACCGACGCCTTCGCCTTGCTTGATGACACCTTTGCCGGCAAAACATAGTAGACACCCATGAGAGTATAAGCATCGGCGAGGCCCGCATAGGCTAGAGCATACCCGGGGTCGCTTTCGATCGCCAAGCGGAAGTACTCTGCTGCCTTCTGAAAACCCTCCGGTGTACGTTTGTTCCAATGAAAACGTCCCTTGAGGTAGAGCTGATATGCCTCATCGTTTGTTGTCGGAGCATGCGACAACCGGTCTTCCTCTTCACCCGACAGCGTCAACTTCAACTGGCGCGAAATCTCCCGTGTAATCTCGTCCTGAAGGGAAAGAACGTCGGATAGCCCGCGAGTGTACTGTTCCCCCCAGATATGTGCCTGGTCCCGCGCGTCAACCAGCTCGACCCCGACCGTAATCCGGTCAGCACGTTGCATAATGCGGCCTGCCAGCACTGCATCGACACCAAGCGATTGACCTGCCTCGGCGGGATTCACGTCGCCCCCCTTGAATCGGAAAACGGAGCTGCGGGACATCATCTTCATGCCCGGGAGCTTAGAAAGCCGGTTGATCAATGTCTCCGTAAAGCCATCGCTCAGAAATTCCAGCTCCGGGTCCCCGCTTTCATTGACAAACGGAAGTACTGCCATGGAGTCAATCGCCTTTTCCTGTGGAAAGAAGAGAAAGAAGGCCGCCGCCACAACGGCGATCCCTCCTGCAACGGCGGCGATCAGAGGAAGAGGCCTTGAGAGTCGCTTCACCGGTTCTGTGGGGGTCGGGGGCATCAC
>JBATTW010000027.1:0-5367 GCA_049670805.1 Bacteroidota bacterium | reverse complement strand
GGTGTGCGGTTCCAGAAACGCCAGAGAAACGGCCTGAGGGATTCTTCTTCGTTGGGAGGCAGTGTGGTGTAAACGTTGAACCCCCGAGGATCCAGGGGAAGGATGAGTTCGTTGATGAAGGTCCCTTTGCCCGCCGCTCCCCACCCCTCGATCAACACGATGACCGGTATCTGCAGCTCCTTCACGCGGCGCTGCAGCGCCCCAAGCTTCAGATCCAGCTCCCCTTTCGCCTTCTTGTACTCCTCCTTGGAGACTTTTCGGGAGAGATCTATGTTTTCTAGCATACGCGTCTGTTGCGACTTTTATTCGGTGACGGTCAATGTAGTGAAATCAAGCACCCTCCTCTTCTCCCTGTACATCATCGTCAGCTTCTGACTTCCCACATCGGCCCGGAGGAACGGCCCGTCGAAGAGTTTGCCGGTGTCAAGATCAACCGGCTCCCCGTTCAGTACCCGCCCCTCGGGAAAATTGAACTCCATCAAATCATCCCCGAGTGTCCGGTAGCTTACGGAGACCGCCCCGGGTTTAAGACCCCCATCGGGAAGGCGATTGCGGAGCTCACTGCTGAACTTCTCAAAAGATCCGATCTCACTCCTTGAGCGGACTTCGACAACGTATCCGTTCTGGAGCCTGTGGCTTCGCAACCTCCAGTATGTCTGCCCTGGTCTGGCCATATCCGCAGGGACACCAATGTCCAGCTTCTCCACGCCGCTGGTCACTTTCTCCTCCATCCATTCGGACTCCTGAAGGGGATACCACCCCACGTAGGTCTCACCCGCCTTGCAGAGGATCCACCCCGACTCATCCACGATCCGCTCCTCCAGGTTTCCCGGGAAAAACCCGTCGATGTGTTCAGTTGTTGTCCCGGGCGGAATATCATAAAGTACGATGAGCGTGTTCCCATGTTGATAGGTTCGTTCAAATGGAGAAGAGCCGGTCCACTTGTCGGGGTCGTTGTATGTCCCCTTGTTCGAGACGACATCTGCAATGAGCGGTTTCAACTCCTCGGGGAAAAACATCCCCAGCTCGAGGCTGGACCAGTATGGGTGCAGCCCGAAGATGGTCGTGAAAGGCTCACCATAGGTGTAGCGCACACCCCATGTATGCTGTTGAATCGGCTGGAGGATGCCACCGTGGAGCGAACCGAGGCCGTAATCCTTTGTCACGTAGGTAGTCTTGTAGACCGGCGGGTTTTTCTCTTTCCCAAAACGGATCACGTTGCGGACCCGTTTCCTCTCCTTCTCCACGTAGGGGCGGCTCCGGTCTGTCGCAATATTATAGATAATCTGAGGCAGGCGGTACGTGCCTAGGACGGCGGGAACAAGCCAGCCCGAATGGACAGGCCTCCCCGTCCCGAAGTAGAGATAGGCAAAGGCGGAAGCCCCCGACTTGAGAGGAATGTAGACGCCGGGTTGATAGACGCGGCTGAAGCCTCCCAGATACTGCCCCTCCAGATGCTCCACGGCAAAATCCGCCAGGAGGTAATCCATCATCATCTCCCCCCGTTTCCTCATCTGGAGGTCCTGCGAGAAGTTGGCCAGCAGGAGCAGTGCCGAGAGGTATTCGGGAAGATAATCCGGCGTGTCAAACTCACCCTGTCCTATGGTCGTGGTGATCCGGATCCATTCAATCAGATACTCCCTGGCCTCTTCCTGGTTCTCCTCCGATGACTTCCCGTTGAACCATTCGCTCCCCGGCTCCCCGGGCCATTGCTCTGTCGCGATAAAGAGAGAGGCGTAGTACATCGCCCAGTGGTTTTCGGTGTCTCCCCGGTAGGGCATGTATGTCTTCCAGGCCCGCCTGACCGCCTCCCTGGCGGCGGGGGAGATGTTCTCTTTCCCGAACATGTAGATGTTCAGGACGGGAAACATCCAGAACATATCTCCGGCCGGCTCCTTCAGGACCCCCAGGAACATGCTGTCGGCTCCTGCCACGTCCACCGAATGTGCGTATCGAGCCATAATAGAGGCAAAGCTCCGGTCCCGGGTGGTATCGAAGTAGGAGGTCACAAACCGGCCTCTCTCTCTGAACCCTTGCAGATACTCTTCTCTGGTGATGCCCTGGGAATAGGCCGAAGTGAAAAGGAGTGAAAGGAGGGCGAAAACGATGAAGCGGCAAGGGAACATTGCACCTCCGCTTGGGAAGCTGCAGACGCATCTGCTGCGAGTGTCGCTTTTCTGACCCGGGTGACTCTATTTTTGACACAAACGAACAGAGAAAAAAGCGGATCTGCAACAGAAAAAGGGAAAAAAGACGCAGACGAGACAGGCATGACAGAAGCGACTGTCACTTTGTAAGCCAGCCCACGATTTCACGTAAACTGCCGGTGGCAAGCGCGATGCACTTGTCAGCTCCGCCGTAGTAGAGACGGACCTCGTCACCCTGAACAAGCCAGCCGCAGGGGAAGACCACCTTGTCCACATCACCCGCAAGCTCGTAGCTCTCCTCCGGAGCAAACACCCACTCATCCGCTCGATACGTGAGCTTGGCCGGGTTCTCCAAATCCAGCATCGCAAGCCCCAGCCGGTAAATGCAGCCACTCGCCGTCATCTTGACCCCGTGGTAAAGGACCAGCCATCCCTTCTCCGTCCGGATCGGTGGAGGGGAGAGCCCGATCTTTCCCGCATCCCACATCCCCCCTTTCCGGGCGTGAATGAGCACACGATGCTCCCCCCAGTGATACATATCAGGGCTAAAGGAGATCCATATGTGCGCCCCCACCCCGGGGAACGCCGGTACCGGCCGGTGGAGCATTGCCCACCGACCGCCAAACCTGACGGGAAAGAGGGCCGCGTCCTTGTCCTCAGGAGGCATGACCGCACCCTTCCGCTCGAACGTCCTGAAATCCCGCGTCGTGGCAAGCGAGACCAGAGGCCCCGAGTTGGAGTATGCGGTGTAGAGTATGACCCAGACCCCCTCCTCCTCCAGATACGTAATCCTGGGATCTTCGATTCCCCAGATCTCCTCCGGATGTGAGCGTGGGCTGGGCCAGAGAGTCGGCTCGCTGTCGAAGACCCAGTCCGAAACGCCGTCCTTGCTCCGCGCCGCTGTCAGGTGCGAAATGCCCCGACGATCCTCAATCCTCAACAGGAGCAGCGTCTCATCCCCCACACTTGTGGCTCCCGCATTGAAGACGGAGCTTGCCCGGTAGGGGATATCCTTCGACTGAATAATCGGATTCCCGGGATGTCGCGTGAAGAGTTCCTTGAATCTGTGCTCGGGCATTTTCATTTCCTCCGTTCATTACTCTGCGCCCCGGACTCACATCCGCGGGCACGCTAAAACTCAGGTGGGAGAACCACAGGCTTGTCGGTCTTGCATGCTGTCCGGGCCAGCTCATACGCCTCGTTGTACTGGGAGGCAACCACTTCCCAGGAAACCACCGTCTCCAGGTATCTCTTCAGGTTTTCTCCCAGCTTCATCCGCAACTCCTCGTCACACGCCAGCTGGATCACCTTTCGTTTCAACATCTGCTTCGTGGTGAAGAGAAGACCACCTTCGCTCTCCAGCGTTTGCGACGTCAGCCCCTCCATGGGTGCGGTGGTGATGTACGGTTTGTTCAGCGCTATGATGCGCGCCAGCGTTCCCGACTGGGTCTCATCGGTGGATGGGAGAATGATGAAATCGCAGACGGCCATCATTTTATAGTAGGCATCCCCCCTCGGAATAAACTCGTGGTAGTGCGCAATACCTCTGTCTGCGAGGAGCTGCACCTCCGCCTTCCAGCTCTCGTAGTCCTTCTTGTGATTGGCATCCCGCATGGTGCCGGCGGCGAGAAGATCCCACTCCTTCCCGGTCTTCTCTTTGATCTCTTCGCGGATCTCTTCCCACATGGAGAGCAGAATATCCCAGCGCTTGTTAGACTGGATCCAGCCAACCATTCCCACCACATGATCGGCCAGCCCCTTCTCCTCCAGTCCAAACTCTTCTCGCAATGCCGGGATCTCGTGTAGTCCCCACCGCTTGTCGGATCGTGCTCCGTGAGGCACCACCATGATGTTTCGTGGCACCTCCCAGTCATGCATGAGAAAGGACCAGTCAAGCCGCCACTTCTGGTAGGCACACTTGAACAGAACAAGATGGGCTCTATGACACATCCTGTAGATGAAATCGGCTTCGACATCCCTCAGCCTGCCGTGTATCGTGTGGGGCTCCACGATGACCGGAAAGTGCCCGATGGCCTCCAGGAGTTTGAGAAAGCCTTCATTCCTGTCACCAATCCCCCTCCGGTCATAGTGTTCATAGAGACCATACTCGTGCTCGATATGGACTGCGTACGGTTTCAGCTCCTCCATCTTCCTGGCCACCGGCTTCCACCAGTCGCTTCGGGCGATATCAATCAGGGGAAAGACACCATCTCCCGCCCCGTCGGTGTGGCTGATGACCAGCACCTCCCTCTCCGGATTCGCCTTCCGTATGAACTCACGCGCCTCCTCACAGAATGTCCCGATACCACAAAGCCTGGGCGGGTACGAGCTGATCATGACAATCGGTGCAGCCGGCATGGAGGTTCCTTTCTTCATCCTTTTTCTTCCGCAAATCGCCCTATGGTAAGGAATTTCAGATGCCCGGACAAGAGTAGCCGAAACTCACCGCCGGGTCAGCAGACCACCAGGTCAGCCGAGCATTACGCGAGCCAGCGGAGCGAGAGCTTCTTTAGCCGGCGTGCGGGATCGTTGGCCCGGAGAATCACATACCTGGCAAGACCCGGATCAACATCGAAGTAGTTGTCTGTGAAACCATCCGCACTCCCTCCTGCTCTGATCTCCAGGTTCTTTACCAGCCGCTCAGACCGGAGTTCAATCAGGCCGATATTCCCATCGCAGCCAACAACAGCGCACTCCACCGACGGGTCACCCAACTCAAGATGCTTCGGCTCTGTCAGGTAGTATCTGTTCTGCGCGACTCCGCCCCGGCTCGTCCGGAGCACTGCCAGAAGATAGTGGGATGATGGATCGGCATCCTCACACCGGCTTCGGGGAATGCGTAGAATACTGCGCGAGGAGTTGGCCGAAACTTTGACGTTCTTCCGGAGATGCCAGAGCTTTTTGCCGTCAAATGAGAGAATCTGAACCGAGAGAGAGCCCCCCACCGGCCGCCTCAGGTCGTTCGTCACCCATACATCCAGACCCGATGCAGTCTTCCCGAAGCTGACCAGAACGGGTGCGTTGAACCTCTTTGCATAGTAGTAGGCTGCCTTTGGCCTGAGCGCACTGTCTATCACCGCCCAGCTGGATACCGGCCAGCAATCATTCAGCTGCCAGAAGAGAGCCCCGGCGGTTGCAAACTTGCGCCGGCGCCACTGCTCCACCGCGCACCTGAGAGCCTCCGCCTGCACGAGCTGGCTCTTGTAGACGAATTCGTCAT
>JBATTW010000026.1:0-1593 GCA_049670805.1 Bacteroidota bacterium | reverse complement strand
CACCCGACCCCTGGCCAGCATCTCGCCGCGCATGTTAAATGCCTTCAGGAAATGAATCGAAGGGTAGACGCCGGGAAGATCCTCACCCCGAAGATGGAGTGGCAGGCTCTTGTGAGCCCCCAGGGCGATGAAGATCGCCCCATACCCCTCTTCAAACAGTGTATCGATCGTAATGTCACGACCCAGCTTGGTGTCGCACCGGAGGGTGATGTTCTCGTCGAGGAGTGAACGGATCTCCTTCTGGATGATCTCACGCGGCAGACGGTAGGAGGGAATCGCACTGTACAGCATGCCTCCCGGCTCGCTGTCCATCTCGAAGACGGTGGAGCGGTACCCGCGAAGCGAGAGGAAGTGCGCCGCTGTGAGTCCCGCCGGCCCCGAACCGACGATCGCCACCCGAGGGGCATCCTCCGCCGCCACGGGCGTCCGCACAGGTCTGTACACAGACGGATCAACCCGATCGGTGATGAACCGTTTCAGCGCGCGAATCGCAATCGCCTGACCGCCGTGAGTTCCCACCCTGCACCGTTCCTCACACGGATGGTTGCAGACACGTGCGCAGACAGACGGGAAGGGATTCGTTTCGCGGATGGCCTGGTAAGCTTCTTCGAATTCGCCACGGGCGATATGCGCGATGTAGCGCCATGACTCCGTCCCGATAGGACAGGCCGACATGCAAGGTGCCGCGACGAGTTCTTTGCACACAAACGCGTCGCATCGCTTCTGATGAATGTGTCGCTCGAATTCCTCTCGGAAGTACCTGAGCGTGCTGAGGACCGGATTGGGCGCCGACTGTCCCAGCCCGCACATGGAGGCGTCTTTGACCACCAGCGCAAGTTCCTCAAGCAGACCGACGTGGTCGGGCCGACCGCGCCCCAGCACAATGTCCTCGAGGATCTCATACATCCGCTGAGTCCCCTTCCTGCAGGTGAGGCATTTCCCGCACGACTCGTCCTTCAGGAAGGCCATGAAGTACTTCGCAACGTCGACCATGCAAGTGTTTTCGTCCATCACGATCATTCCGCCCGAGCCCATGATCGATCCGGCGGAGACGAGACTGTCATAGTCAATGGGAAGGTCAAACATCCGGGCGGGGATGCACCCACCTGAGGGACCGCCTGTTTGCACCGCCTTGATCCGGGCCCGCCCAGCCGACCCGCCTCCGATGTCATTGACGATGTGGCCGATGGTCACCCCCATGGGCACCTCGACAAGGCCGGTGTTCTTCACCTTCCCCACCAGGCTGAAGATCTTCGTTCCTGAATTCCTTGTTGCCCCCACCTGCTGGAACTCCTTGCCCCCCGTGGCAATGATCACGGGGATGTTCGCCCACGTCTCCACGTTGTTGATGGCCGTCGGCTTGCCGTCGATGCCGCGCTGGACCGGGTAGGGAGGCCTCTGGCGAGGCTCTCCCATTTTCCCCTCCACCGAGCGGATGAGGGAGGTTTCCTCGCCGCACACGAACGCGCCGGCCCCCTTTACCAGGTTGATATCAAAGGAAAAGCCTGTCCCTAGGATCTCACTTCCGAGGAGCCCCATGTCCATTGCCTGTCGCAGGGCAATGATCAAATGCTTGATCGCAAGGGGGTACTC
>JBATTW010000025.1:0-4478 GCA_049670805.1 Bacteroidota bacterium | reverse complement strand
GAGAAGGACTGCACGGATGAATGCAAAGAAGATCCTGCGTCAGATTCTTACATACGTATTCCTGCTCCTGTTCACGGCAATTGCCGTTTATCCTATTCTCCAGGTAGTCACGATATCTCTGAGGCCGGCCGATCGTCTTCTTTCCACTTCACTCGAGATCATTCCGGAGAACGCCACCCTGGACAACTATGTTGAATTGTTCGAAGGTCGCCCGTTTCTTCTCTGGATGTGGAACAGCATCTTCGTCTCCGTGGTGGTTACGTTGACCGGTGTCGTCCTCGCGTCAACCGCCGGCTACGCCTTCTCCCGTTTCAATTTCATCGGGAGAAAAATGGGTCTTCTGAGTCTGCTGACGACGCAGATGTTTCCCGCAACCATGTTGCTGCTCCCTCTCTATATCGTGTTGATACGGCTGGGTCTGATCAACACCTATATGGGTGTCATTGTCATCTATGCGGCCACCGCGCTCCCTTTCACGATATGGACGATGAAGGGCTACTACGATACGATCCCCTACAGCCTGGAGGAGGCGGCACGGATCGATGGTTGCAACCAGTTTCAGGCGTTCTACATGGTGATTCTCCCCCTTGCCGCACCGGCCCTCGTTATTACAGCTCTATTCTCTTTTATGACCGCCTGGTCTGAGTACCTGGTTGCTGCTCAGGTTCTCCAGGACAGCAAGCTCTGGACGTTGCCGCTGGGGTTGAAATCCTTTGAGGCGAACATGTCTACGGAATGGGGCCTGTACGGTGCGTCATCCATCATTGTGACCATTCCGGTTGTGGTTCTTTTCCTGGCTCTGAGCAAGTATCTGGTTTCGGGCCTGACGCTGGGGAGCGTGAAGGGGTAGCCTTGGATGTGGTGACGGCGGAGGGCTGGGACGTTATTCGTGCGGAACAGCGACGAGGTCATCAAAGACATTTGGGTCAGAGGGGCTCTTTCTCCCACCCCCATGCCACTCGGAAGGCTCCTCCTGCACCAGCCGGAACTCGCCCAGACCTGCCCCGCCATGGTCGTCCTGTCCGCCTGAAAGGAGAGTGAAGTGCCAGCCTGCCGTCGGCTCTCCGATGAGTGCCAGCGGGAGAGCGAATGATATGAGACCCTCCACGGCGGTACCCAAGGTTTTGCTCATGTCCGCTTCCGTGGGAACATAGCCCGCCAGAATTCGTCCCTGCTGGTCTTCCACCTGTATGCCGCCGCCTATAAGAACCAGCCTTTCGTAGGCCGACCGGGGAGGGAGGCTGTACCCGGAATTGTGGCCGATCTGGAGTGAGCCAGACCCGGTCAGGCCATCGGTGTCAATTGCGATAGCCGCAAAGGTGAGTTGAAACCCGTACTCCGGGTGCCATCCCGGGTCTGAGAGTGACCTGAAATGGAGGCGGAAGTAGAGGTTGCTGCTGTCCCTGTCTATCTGAAGGCGGGTGAGGTCAAATGAGCCGCGGACGAACTGCGTGCTCCGCGGATAACTGAATGTGTCGGAGCATGCTCCCACCCCCTTATCATCACCCAGAGGATCCTCAACATCCAGTAGTCTCTTCTTTTTGTCGGGCTCGGTCTTGATGATGGCGTGTGAAAGTAGGGGGTATTCTGGCCCTCTGAGCGATGGGAGATCCGGACGGACCACGGGGGAGAGGAATTCAAGTGGGTCTTCATCAGCCACGTAGTGTTGTGGGGTTCCGAGCGTTGAGAGTTGTTTACTTCCATTTACGTAAAGAGTTACAACGTTATTTTCAACAAGTACTTTTGCATTTGAATGGGCAGGTAGATTAAAGATCAGCTCCCGACCTTCCCAGGACGGGAGAGCAACTGATGTCTTCAGGGGGGTGTCCAGGTGCTCAGCGTCAATCTCGACTCTCGGACTGGACAGGCTTTGATCGATGAGTATCTGGATGGACTGATCTCCCAGACGTACCGTGGCCTCCGCCGGGTTAACCGAAGCCGGAAGACTCGGGCGGAGCACGAGTTTCTGCTCCGCCAGATTCGGGCGGATTCCCAGATAGTCGTCATAGAAGGTCCTGATGTATTCGGCCAGGTTCCACGCCTGCGAGAAGGTGCCGGATAATCGAGGTACTTCTTCTCCAGGTCGGGGGGCTGCGTCGAGAAGCTCCGATTGTGTTCCGGCTGCTCCCCTCGTCAGGATCTGACGGGTGGCGTTTTGGGTCAGCCGATACGCCAGGGGTGTCTGACCCAAGAGGACGAGCTCGGAAATAAGCCTTCCCTGGAGCCAGGTCCAGACGATTCCGTTGTGGTAGGCCGCATCCTTTGGGTAGAAAGGGGCGAACTGGTGGTAGGCATGGAACTGATCATCTTCCTGGGAAAGAGAGGCAACGCCGTGTGGATATGTCAGCTCCGCTGTGACCCTTCTTACCAGATCCAACCTGGTCTTTGGATCCAGAAGGTGCGTGGTAAAGATCTGATTTGGGCGGACCTGTGAGTCTGCCGCTCCGTCCGTGTCGAGGTGATCTATTACCAGTCCCCCCCGAATGAAGAATCGTCTGAAATTCTCTGCAACTTTCTCCTTCCAATCCTGCCAGGTTCTGGCTGAAGGTCTGTCGCCCACCAGTGTCGCGAGCCAGATCCCGGCAGCCAGCTGTTCCTCCCACATCGCCTGGATGTCGTTGGCTCTGTTCCCGCGTGGGCTCCACGGGCCCTCGGGCCCGACGGCATCCATCCACGTTTCTGCATCCCCGTGGATGAGAAAGCCGAGCGAGTCCGTGTGAAACCGTCGTGTCCCCTCGATTGACCGGAGCACGACCGGGTAAATATCTCTTGCAAAGGACGTGTCTCCAGATCGCTGGATGTAGTCCCGCGTCATTGCCACAAATCGCGGTGTTCCGTCTGCGGTGTTGTACACCACGTCGGTGCCGTTGATGATGTTTGGTATCCGCCCGTAGTCTGAGGAGTTGGAGTCTTTTTGCTGGAACGCTGCAAACGAAACAAGTATCTCACGCGCCAGCCCGTAGTCGCCGGTTACGAGGGCGGCGCCGGGAAGAGAAATAAACGTATCTCTCCCCCAGTAGTTGTTGAACCAGGGGAGACCAGCGTAGATTCCTCTTGTCGGGTGGTTCATAACCAGCGCATCCAGCGAGAGTTTGGCCCACGCCAGCGCCCTGTCGTAGGATGCATCTCCGGTCTCGGTATGGGTCCGATCAAGGAGGCGCTGCATTCGCGCCCTCCGGATTCCGGCAAGTGGTTTGAACCTCTCAGAAACGGTTCGTGCAAGCATTGCTGCTTCCTTGCGACTCTTTCCCACGGCGAGACAAAACACGTGCTCCCTGGCTCGCTGTGAAGAAAGCAGGAGTGGTGAGAATTGATTCCCCCGGCTCGTTACCTCCCGCATCGGGACGCTGCGGCTGCCGGCAACGGCGAGCCACGGTCCGGCACCGGTCTTCCCGCGTCCGCCTCCCTGGTGTTTTCGGGAAAGGAGTGCGATGGAATCCGCTATCTCGAGGAGGTAGTCCTCTTCGGCGCGGCCGTCTGTGAATAACGGGATGATCGCAAGTTCCACCGGTCGATCCGCTGCGACAACGACGACCAGGACAGGGAGGTCGTCAGTCACGAAGACCTGTTCCGCAACCCCTTGGGGATAGAGACGTTCCAGTCGGTCCGGGTAGACGACCACGCTTTCTGCGGCAGCCCGCGTCAGGGGATTCCCGTCGAGCAGCAACGCATAGTCATCGACGACTTCAAACCCCGCCACATTAAACCCCTGCCAGCTGGATCTGTTTCTGGCGTGTGTTTCTCCGTAGTAGAACGCGGACTGCTTGTTGGTGAAAGAGAATTCACGGGACTCCCCTCGCACAGTAATGCCGAGAGAATCCAGCGCGTTTTGAGCAGGGGCAGGTTGCAGGAGAATAAGAGAGACGGCGGCGGTCTTCAGAAGGGATGACAGCGCTGATGGCATTATTGCGTGCCCCAGAAAAAAGTGAGGATGTCGGAGATTCTGGCCTGCCAGTTCGCCCAGTTGTGTCCCTCAGGATGTTCGGTGTACCGGAACCGGTACCCCTTCTCAGAAAGAATGCCGGTCATGACCCTGCATCTCTCTGCGGCGTCATGGACTGTCCCGGTGGTGACGTAAAAAGTGACATCCTTTGCTGGCGATGCTGTGATCATGGTGAGAAGGGTGTCATTCTTCCACTGGTATGCCGGTGACTGGACCCCACACAGACCAAAGACATCGTCCCGCTGCAAAGCTGCATACGTTGCGGCGAGGCCCCCAAGTGATGCTCCCATGACGGCAGTGTTCTGCGGTTCGGGATGAAGTGAATAGAGACTCATCAGAGTGTCACGAAGCTCCATGGCCAGATAGGTGTTGAAGTCGTCGCTGATTCCGTAGTCCACCATTCTCATGTTGGTTTCAGGACGCGATGGATCAGTGCGGGGATCGAGGAAGACGACAACAATCCCGGGGATGCGCCCTTCCGATATCAGATTGTCGAGGATGTCCTTCATGGAGGCGCGAGAGAGGTAGTCAGCCC
>JBATTW010000024.1:0-19339 GCA_049670805.1 Bacteroidota bacterium | reverse complement strand
GGGTCAAGCAAACCGGTGACATTCCCAAAGCGATTGCCGCCGGAGCAGATTGTGTCATGATCGGAGGTCTGTTTGCCGGTGTGGAGGAGAGCCCCGGAGAAAAGGTGCTCTATGAGGGCCGGAGCTACAAGCTCTACCGGGGGATGGGATCGGTCGAGTCAATGAGACAGGGGAGCAGAGATCGATATTTCCAGGACACAGAAGACGATATAGAGAAGCTGGTCCCCGAGGGTATCGAAGGCCGGGTTCCCTACAAAGGTCCGCTCGAGGATACGGTCTATCAGATGATCGGCGGATTGCGGGCTGCCATGGGGTACTGTGGCGCGAAGACCATCGCCGAGCTGAAAGCAAAGGGACGGTTCATACGAATGACCGACGCAGGCCTCAAGGAGAGCCACCCGCATGATGTGTTCATAACCAAGGAAGCTCCGAACTATCACCTCTGAACCCATTGACGGTTTCTAATGGCACTCTCTCGATTGGCACAGCTGCGTGAGAGAATTCGGAGAACGAAACTCGATGCCATCCTTGTTTCTTCCCTTCCCAATATCCGCTATCTAACGGGCTTTACCGGTTCAAATGCGCTTCTGGTCGTGCGGCCACGATCCGCCGTGTTTCTCACGGACGGGAGGTACGCGGTCCAGAGCAGGGCAGAGGTGCGTGGTTGCCGCAGGCTCATTGTGCCCTACTCGCTGCTTGAGGGGGTCGGGGAGCAGGGGCTTCTTGCTGGCTGTCGGCATGTCGGTTTCGAATCGCAACACGTAACATACGCAGTCTACCGGGAGCTCAGGAGGCGGTTTCCCGGCGTCCGGTTCCGGCCCACATCCGATTTCGTCGAGCAGATCGCGCTGGCAAAAGATGTGCGGGAGCTTGCGCTGATCAAACAGGCCGTGAGACTGACCGATATCGTCTTTCAGGAGATTCTGGGGACGATACGACCCGGTGTCCGTGAACTGGAGATCGCGGCCGAGATTTCGTATCTGCACAGAACCAAGGGGGCCGAAAGAGATGCATTCGAGCCGATTGTTGCGAGCGGGGAGAGGGGTGCCCAGCCACACGCACGAGCCTCTGGACGTCGGATCAAGAAGGGTGATTTTGTCACGCTGGACTTCGGCTGTACTGTGGGTGGGTACAGTTCTGATCTGACGCGGACCGTGGCTGTCGGGTCCGTCTCGAAGAGAAGGAGGGAAGCATATGAACTCGTCTTGGCGGCGCAGGCTGATGCGATCCAGGCCGCGCGGCCGGGGATGTGGGCGAGAGAGCTTGACCGGATCGCACGTGAGAGGATCCGGAAGGCAGGCTACGGAAAGTTCTTTACCCACTCTCTGGGCCATGGTCTGGGTCTCCATGTTCACGAGCGTCCGCGTGTTTCGTCACTGAGCCGAGACCGGCTTGTCCTCGGGTCGGTCATCACCATCGAGCCGGGGGTCTACCTGCCGGGTGAGTTCGGCCTGCGGATAGAGGACGATGTAGTGATCACCCATAACGGCTGCGATGTCCTCACATCTGCACCAAAAGAGTTGTTGGTGGTGTAACAATGATCTCTTCTGACATCGCCCCCCGCAGGGTGCTCGTGATCGCCTATTATTTTCCGCCGATGGGGCTCAGCGGAGTCCAGCGGACACTGAAATTTGTAAAGTACTTTCCCCGCTACGGTTGGCGGCCCACGGTTCTGACGGTGGTTCCGCGCGGATACATTGCAAAAGACACAAGCTTGCTCGACGAGCTGAGCCCGGAACAGGTTCAGATCGTTCGCACGGGGGCGGCGGGTCCCGGTAAGCTGATGGCAAAGAAGGATGTGGTTGCCCTCCCACATGAGAGAATGCGCAAACTCCTCAGCCGAATCAGCGACACGGTTTTTGTGCCCGACAACAAGATCGGATGGAAGAAGACGGCGATTGAACGGGGGGCGGAGCTGCACCGTGAAACACCGTTCGATATGATCTTTGCCACGGCTCCTCCCTTCACGAGCTTCCTGGTAGGCGAGGGCCTGAAGGCCCGAGTGGATGTCCCTCTCGTGCTTGACTACCGGGATCCATGGGTCGACTACCCATTCAAGTTCTATCCGACCCCCGTTCATCGGTCGATGAACGTGGCACTTGAACGGAAAGCCCTTCGCGCGAGCAGTCACGTTGTAACCACCAACAGACGCGTCAAGGAGATCTTGCTGGACCGGTACAAGTTTCTGACGCACCACGACATTGACATCATCCCTCAGGGGTTCGACCCTGAGGATTTTGAGTTCCTCCGGAAAGAAGACGAGAAAGAAGCAGGAGAGGGTGAGTCCTCCCCACGGCTGAAGAAGATGCGGGTCACATACGCCGGGATCTTCTGGGAGGACCGAATTCCGGACTACTATCTGCAGGCGCTGCACGAGCTCTTCAGGGAACAGCCTCGATTGCGCGGCCGAATCGAATCGGTGTTTGTTGGGACGTTTCGGAAGGAAAACCGGAAAATCGTGAACAGGCTTGGCCTACAGGATGCCGTCACGATTCACGATTATCTTCCGCACCGGGAGTGCGTCCGGGAATTGCTGCAGTCTGACGTGTTGTGGATGATTCTGGGTGATGACCTGGGGACCCCGGGGAAGGTGTACGAGTACATCGGCGCGCGAAAAGCCATTCTCGGATGTGTCCCGGAGGGGTATATGCGCAGCACGATTCTGGAGGCAGGCGGAAAGGTTGTCGATCCCGACGATGTCCAGGGGATCAAGAAGGCTCTCTCGGAATTCTACGGATTGTTCGAACGTCACCTGCTCCCGGCACCACCGGACGAGGTGGTCCAGAAGCACAACCGTGTTACCCTGACGCGATCTCTCGTCAGGGTCTTTGAATCATTGATTGAGACGTGAGCATGAAGATACTGATCCTTGGTTCGGGCGGACGGGAACATGCACTCGCCTGGAAGCTGGCGCAAAGTCCCGGGGTGTCAAGTATCTTTTGTGCTCCCGGAAATCCGGGGATCTCCTCGCATGCGGAGCTCCTGGCGCTTGACCCGGGTGATCTGCGCGGTATCGCCGATGCTGCCTCGAGGGAAGGTATCGATCTGACAGTTGTAGGGCCTGAACAGCCTCTCGCCGATGGCGTGGTGGACCTCTTCAGGGAGCGTGGGCTGACGATCTTCGGTCCGACACGGGAGGCATCCGCTCTGGAATGGAGCAAAGCCTTTGCGAAGGGATTCATGAGGCGCCATAGTATCCCCACGGCGTATTTCCAGAAATTCGGGGCTGAGCTGCTGGTGGAGGCGAAGCGCTACATTGATTCCTGTTCCCCGCCGATCGTTCTCAAGGCGGACGGCCTCGCCGCGGGAAAGGGGGTCCTGATTTGTAACGGGAAGGATGAGGCCCGGGACGGACTGACCCGGATGATGGAGGAAAAGGCTTTTGGCGAGGCGGGTGCAACCGTTGTCGTTGAGGAGTACCTGGAGGGTGTTGAAGCGTCGGTGTTTGCGGTTTCAGATGGAGAGCGGTTTGTGACACTGGCTCCGGCTCAGGATTACAAACGGGCGTTTGACGATGACCGGGGGATGAATACCGGCGGGATGGGTGCCTATGCCCCAGCTCCCTTTGTGACGCAGGAGGTTATGGAGACGGTGCGTCGGAAGATCATTACCCCAACTCTGGAGGGGATGGCCGCGGAGGGCAAACCGTATGCTGGCTGTCTGTATGTGGGGCTGATGTTGACGCAGGACGGTCCGAAGGTCGTGGAGTACAACGCCAGGTTCGGGGACCCTGAGACCCAGGTTGTCCTTCCTCTCTATGACGGGAATTTCGCGGCCCTTCTGTACGGTGCGGCCGGGGGCAGGATCCCGGATGAGGCCCTTGCTCCCGGTCTGGAACGACCTGCGGGCCATGCTGTCTGTGTTGTCGCAGCTGCAGAAGGGTACCCCGGGTCCTATCGGAAAGGGGTGGAAATCAGGGGCCTCGACTCTCTCGCGGGGAGGGGAGACATTGCCGTCTTTCACGCGGGGACCGCAATGCAGGGTGGCCGTCTCGTTACGTCGGGCGGAAGAGTGCTTGGCGTCATGGCACATGTCCGGGAGGGAGTTTTGGCCGATGCGATGAAAGTTGCGTATGAGGGTCTTGTCGGAGTCTCCTTCGACGGGATGCACTTTCGGCGAGACATAGGCCGCAAAGGTCTGACGGCGTAGAGCGGAGGAAACGTTGGCGACCGGAGTATCAGACAGATCACTGTTCGTGTTGCTGCTGGCGGTTCTCCTTTTGCGGCTTGCGGCCATTCCGCTGGTCCATGCTGATGGATATACGTCAGATGAGCGAGAGTACATGCACCTTGCCCGTCGGGTTGCTGGTGGTGAGGAGTTTGTGGATTCGAACGGTGATTTCTCGATCCGCGCGCCGCTCTACCCGGGCATGCTTGCACTCGTCCTGCTCCTGTCGGACGGCTCCGTTGTGGTCGGTCATATTGCGAATGCTCTCCTCGGTACCGGGATCGTCCTCCTCCTCTACACACTTGCACTGGACCTCCTGCGGGAGAGGCGTGGTGCCCGTATTGCCCTCGCTGTCGGAGCTCTCTACCCCGGCCTCATCGTGTACGGCACGTTGCTTCAGACAGAAAGCCTCTACATCTGTTTTTTCCTTGTGGCCCTCCTCGCGGGCCTTCGCTGGAGCAATCGGCCTTCTTGGGAGTCGGCCGTTTTGCTCGGGCTTTCGGCGGGATGTGCGGCTCTCACTCGGGCTGTCTTTGTGGGCTTCATCCCCCTCCTCCTGCTGTCGGTCTGGTGGGCCTGCAGGTCCAGAAGCATTCTCGGAGGTGGGCAGCTCCTGGTCGCTCTGGGGCTGGCGTTGCTGGTTCTGGCACCGTGGTTGGTCCGTTCGTATGATCTCCATGGATCACTGATCCCGGTCTCGGCAGGGGGGGGGAACTCCTTGCTGACGGGGAACAACCCGTTCTCGACCGGGGGCTGGCGACTTGAAACGGGGTTCCAGGAATGGTACGCTGAACAGGCACGCCGTCGCGGTGTGGAAGATCCCGATGCTCTGGACGAGGTGAGCCGGAGTAGGTTGAGCGGTGACATCGCTGTCAGCTACATCCTCGGGCATCCCTTGGACGCAACTAGACTGGGGCTGAAGAAGTCACACATTTACTGGATCTATCCAATAACACACAGCGATTCAAACATCGGTCTGCAAGTTCTGGCGGTGGGCTTCGACGCGCTTCTCTACGCGGGAATATCTTTCGGCATCCTTTTTTCTATCATTTCGTACCGGAGGTTTATTCCGCTCTACGCCGCTTTAGCGTACTTCTGGGGTGTCCATGCCGTGCTGCACGCCGAGGCACGATTTCGACTGCCCGTTGTGCCGATACTCATACTCTTTTTCAGCCTTGGATGTGTGGTCCTTTTGGAGAAGGGGTGGCGGGATGAACTTCTGGGTTCGCCTCTCAGGCGGAGATGGATCGCTTCTCTTCTGCTCGCGGTGGCAGGAGTATACGGGCTGACTGCGTGGTTGTTCATAAAGGGGAATATAACCTAAACATGGAGGTTGCATGAAGATACTCGTCACCGGTGGGGCGGGGTTCATCGGCTCTCACATCGTGGATGCGTACGTGGAGGGAGGACACAAGGTTGTTGTTGTTGACAACCTCTCCACGGGGCGCGAAACCAACATCAATCGGCAAGCGACGTTCCACAGGGCTGACATACGGGATGCCGATCTCATAAAAAAGATCTTCCATGCAGAAAAACCTGACGTTCTCTGCCATCAGGCTGCCCAGATCGATGTGCGTCGATCCGTATCCGACCCTGCATATGATGCTTCAGTGAACGTCCTCGGCTTTTTGACACTCGCGGAGGCCTGCCTGCGATCGGGTGTGTCAAATATGGTTTTCGCCTCGAGCGGGGGTGCCATCTATGGAGAGCAGGACTATTTTCCCGCCGATGAGTCCCATCCCACACGACCGATATCCCCGTACGGAGTGGCAAAGCTGGTGACGGAGCAGTACCTCTACTACTATCACACAGTGCACGGGCTGAAATCGGTGAGTTTGCGCTACGCGAATGTCTACGGGCCGCGCCAGAATCCGGAAGGAGAGGCGGGTGTCGTTGCCGTTTTTGCAAGCAGGATGCTGAAGGGCGACCAGCCCCTCATCAACGGAGATGGAAAACAAACACGGGACTATGTCTTTGTTGGCGATGTGGTCCGGGCGAACGTTCTCGCCCTTGACCAGGACGAGTGGAACATCTATAATGTCGGTACGGGGATTGAAACAGATGTCAATGCGCTCTTTCGCCACATCCGTTCGAAATCCGGCTCGAGCTGTGAAGAAAGACACGGAGAAGCAAAAGTGGGAGAGCAGCTCCGGAGCGTCCTCAGCTATGAAAAAATCGAGGGTCAGCTCGGCTGGCAACCCGAGGTGAGTATCGAGGAGGGGCTCGGAAGGACGGTGGACCATTTCAGGACGGTGCGGTAACATGGCTCCGTGTGGAAAACTCGATCTCAAAAGGCTGCGCGCGGGTGATCGTCTCGCAATTGCACGGGCGATCTCGTGCGTGGAGAACGAGGGTGACGCCGGCGAGGGCCTGCTTGAGAGCATTTTCTCGTTCACGGGGCGAGCCTACCGAATCGGGATTACGGGTCCACCCGGAGCCGGAAAAAGCACCCTGGCGAACAAACTTGCCAAGTTGTACCGGGGGAGAGGCCTTCAGGTGGGTGTTCTCGCGGTAGATCCCACGAGCCCGTTTACCGGTGGAGCCCTCCTCGGAGATCGTGTGCGGATGACGGATGTAGATCTCGACCCCGGTGTTTTTATTCGAAGCATGGCGTCGCGGGGGAGCCTCGGGGGATTGAGCAAGAAAGCGGCGGAGGCGGCAGATGTACTGGATGCGGCTGGCAAGGATGTTATCATCCTCGAGACCGTGGGGGTCGGTCAGTCGGAGCTCGATATTGCGGGAGCTGCTGACACTACGGTTGTTGTTCTTGTTCCGGAGTCGGGTGATTCCATTCAAGCGATGAAGGCGGGGCTGATGGAGATCGCCGATTTCTTCGTGTTGAACAAGGCTGACCGGGCTGGTGCTGATCAGGCAGTCATGGCGATCCAGATGATTCTTAATTTCCGTCAGGGGGCGGGGTGGAAGCCCGCCGTGGTCCGGTCGGTGGCGTCCGAGAACAGGGGGATGGCGGAGGTTGCGGAGAAAATCGGCCAGCACCGGATTCACCTGGAAGAGAGTGGTGGGTTAACGGTGCGGCGAAGAAGTCGCCTGGAGCGACGGATTACTGATCTTGTGTCTGACAGGCTCCGCGTCGATTTCTGGACGGGTGAGCGAAGGACCATTCTCGCAGGGAAGATGAACGCGGTAATGAACCTCGAAGCGACACCGTACGGCATCGCACGCGAACTCATCGAGCATTTCCATCGTCATTGAGCCTCAATGGACAAACAGGCGGGGGTGCTATGGAATTCGATCTTACGGAGGGCCAAAAGGCTGTGCAGGAGCTCGCACGGTCCGTTGCCGAGAAAGAGCTCCGTCCTGTCGCGTTGCAGCACGATGAAACCCAGAAGTTTCCCCATGAGATAGTTGCGAAACTCGCCGATCTGGGTTTTATGGGGATCACGTGGCCTGAAGAGCTTGGCGGAGCGGATCTGTCTGATCTGGAGGCCGTTGTCATCATCGAGGAGTTGGCCAGGGTGGATCCGTCCGTGGCGCTCATCGTTGCGTCACACAACAGCCTCTGCACGGGTCACATCGTGCTCTTTGGAAACGAGGAGCAGAAGAAGCGATTTGTGCCGGATCTGGCAAGCGGACGTTCGCTGGGAGCGTGGGGCCTGACCGAGCCCGGTTCCGGGAGCGACTCCGGGGCCATGAAGACGACCGCCCGTCGTGAGGGGGCGGACTGGATCCTGGAAGGAAGCAAGACATTTATTACCCAGGGGTCAGTTGCTTCCACCTACGTGATCATGGCGATGACAGAGCCCTCCATGAAGAAGAAAGGGATCTCAGCCTTTGTTCTGGAAAGGGGGACGAAGGGCTTCTCCATTGGAAAAAAGGAAAACAAGCTGGGGATGCGTTGCAGTGATACGGCAACTCTGGTCTTTGATAAGGTTCTCGTTCCGGGGGCCAATCTCCTTGGTGGAACCGGTGACGGGTTCAGACAGGCGCTGAGCGTTCTGGACAACGGCAGGATAGGCATTGCGGCTCTTTCGGTCGGGATCGCACAGGGAGCCCTGGATGCGAGTTTGAAGTACGCAAGGGAAAGGGTCCAGTTCGGACGTCCCATCGGAGATTTCCAGGCTATCCAGTGGAAGCTTGCGGATATGGCCACGGAGATCCACGCCGCACGGATCCTGACTCATAGAGCTGCCTGGTTGAAGAGCCGTAATCAGTCCTATGCACTCGCAGCCTGCCAGGCGAAGTACTATGCGAGTGAGACCGCGGTCAGGGCCACGAACGAAGCTGTCCAGATCCATGGCGGATATGGATATATCAAGGAGTATCCCGTCGAGAAACTCTACAGGGATGCGAAACTCATGACTATTGGCGAAGGGACCTCTGAGGTCCAGAAGCTGGTAATCGCACGGCAGCTGCTGGGGTGACAGGAGGAATGATACGATGACTCGTATTGGATCGGATCTCCGGAAAACCGCCACGGTTCAACGAAACGAGGAACGTGTGAACGAGCTGCTTCTCCGGCTTCGTGAACGCGGCGAGGCAGTGTGTGCAGGCGGCGGTGGAAAGGCAGTTCAAAAGCACCATGGACGCGGGAAGCTGACCGCCCGGGAACGCATCGAACGTCTCGCCGATCCCGGAAGCGGTTTCATGGAGATCGGGTTATTCGCCGCATATGGAATGTACCAAGAGCATGGCGGTGCCCCGGCTTCGGGAACGGTCTTTGGCGTCGGCCGGGTGCACGGGCGTGAGGTGGTCATTGTGGCAAACGACGCCACTGTCAAGGCAGGCGCCTGGTTCCCGCTGACGTGCAAGAAGAATCTCAGGGCACAGGAGATCTCAATGGAAAACCGTCTGCCGATTGTCTATCTGGTCGACTCGGCGGGTGTCTTCCTCCCTTTGCAGAGTGAGATCTTTCCTGATAAGGAGCACTTCGGGAGGATTTTTCGTAACAACGCCATTATGTCTTCTCTCGGGATCCCGCAAATCGCCGCCATCATGGGCTCCTGCGTGGCAGGAGGCGCATATCTCCCGATCATGAGTGACGAAGCGCTCATCGTTGACGGGACGGGGAGTGTGTTTCTGGCCGGGTCACACCTGGTAAAAGCCGCGGTCGGGGAAGAGATCGATAACGAACGGCTTGGTGGTGCGACGGTCCATTCCGAAGTCAGCGGGGTTACCGATTACAAGGTGGCTAACGACCAGGAGTGCCTGGAAACAATCCGGAATATCATTTCAAGGCTGGGGGATTCCCCGAAGGCGGGCTTCAACAGAATCGCGCCCGCTCCGCCCCGGTTCCCCCCCTCCGAAATCTACGGACTGTTGCCGACCGATACGCTCAAGCCGTACGACATGTACGAGGTTCTCGCCAGAATCCTGGATGACAGCGAAATCGATGAGTACAAGGCGGGATACGGAAAAACTGTGATCACCGCGTACGGGCGCGTTGACGGATGGGCGGTGGGGATTGTAGCCAACCAGCGACTCGTGGTAAAGACCCGGGCCGGTGAGATGCAGGTGGGTGGTGTCATCTACAGCGACAGTGCCGACAAGGCAACACGCTTCATACTTAACTGCAACCAGAAGAAAATCCCGCTGGTGTTTCTTCAGGACGTGACGGGCTTTATGGTCGGAAGTCGCGCAGAGCATGGCGGCATTATCAAGGACGGGGCAAAGATGGTGAACGCGGTGGCAAACAGCGTTGTGCCGAAGTTGACTTTCGTTCTCGGAAATAGTTACGGGGCGGGAAACTACGCGATGTGCGGGCGGGCGTATGACCCGCGTTTGATGTATGCCTGGCCGACGGCGCAGATAGCGGTCATGGGCGGGAAGCAGGCAAGTGAGACCCTTCTCGGGATACGGCTGGCGCAGATGGAAAAGGGGGGAAAGCACATCGGTGCAGAAGAACAGAAGAAGCTTCTTCAGGAGATCCAGCAACGTTACGAAGACGAAACGGATCCCTACTTTGCTGCCGCCCGTCTCTGGGTGGATGGGATCCTGGACCCCGTCGATACGCGTGGAGTAATCTCCCGGGGCATCGCCATGGCGTCCTGCAACCGCGAGGTCCCGCATTTCAATCCCGGTGTGATTCAGACATGAAATTCCACGTCCAGGGCGCGGGCCGGAGAGCCCTGACACGATGTTCGGGGATTCTCCTCTTGATCGCTTTTTTGTCTTCGGTCGCGCACGGTCAGAGATCGCTCTCGGCGCCGGTCTTTCCGGAACGGGAACCCGTTTCGGAGGTTGCCCGCTTCCTCTCTCCCTTGCTGATTCCCAAGCTCTTCGCCGACGGGTGGAGCCTCAAGGAGTTCATTCGTAGCGAGGAGTTTGCGACGTTTCGCCACCGTTACGGAGATGTGTACGCCGTCGATGCCATCTTCGAACGTGCCGTACACCTGTCCTGGAACAATCTCTTTGAGGCCCTCCTGATTTCGTTCTTTGCCACGATGGACCACAGGAGGTTCGGAGTTGATGTCCCGCTTCTGGGCCCCGTGCTCTGGTTTCCTCTTTCCTCCGAGCACCCCGAAGAGTTCTGGGCACGGGTTGTCCGCCTCCCCACGAAGATCTATCCTGATACGCCGGGACACCCCGCTGGTGACCGGGACAAGCTACAACACTTCTTCGGCTCAGCATTGATCGCATACTCGTTCGAGTCGCGTGAAACCTCTGCGCGCTTCGGGTACTTCGTGGAATGGGGCGAGGATAGGTTTATTGTCGACGGTGTGGTTGACGGCCGCGATGACCGGGCAAACTGGCAGGGGCAGGAATTCGGTTTCCGCCTCCTCGAGGACGAGTTTGCTCGTCCATCGATGTTTCTTCGCTTCATTCTTGCCGCTCACCCTGCGGATGGACCGTTGTCGTATGGCGAAAGGGTTGACGGCGACTCACTCACGCTTGGCGAGGTTCGATGATGAAGACAGTGCTTGTTGCTGACGACGAGAAGGGTGTCCGCGACGCGATCAAGATGATTTTGGAGTATGAGAAATTCGACGTCCTGTTCGCTCAGGACGGGCCGTCCGCCCTCTCCCGCGTCAGGTCGACTCCAGTGGACCTTGTTCTTCTCGACATCAAGATGCCCGGCATGGATGGGATGAAGGTCCTCGAGCACATCAAAGAGGAGCATCCCTTCCTCCCGGTGGTCATGATTTCAGGTCATGGGACCATTGAGACCGCCGTAGAAGCGACGAAAATGGGGGCGTACGATTTTCTGCAGAAACCGCTGGATCGGGAACGCTTGCTCATTGTGGTGCGGAATGCGACGGAATTCAAGCTGCTCAAGGAGAGCGTGGAGGCCGGTGATGTCATTCTCGGATCAAGCGAGAGACTGCGGGAGGTTCTTGCGCTGATCGAGCGGGTTGCTCCTACGGACTCTCGGGTCCTCATCACGGGGGAGAACGGTTCGGGCAAGGAGCTCGTCGCAAAGGCCCTCCATCGTCTGAGCAGGAGAAGCCGGAAACCGTTGGTGGAGGTCAACTGTGCGGCCATACCGAATGAGTTGATCGAGTCCGAACTCTTTGGCCACGAGAAGGGAGCTTTCACGGGAGCGTCGACTCAGCGTGTCGGGAAGTTCGAGTTGGCGGATGGTGGGACGGTGTTTCTTGACGAAATCGGAGATATGAGCCTCAATGCGCAGGCGAAAGTTCTCCGCGTGCTGGAGGAGGGGAGGATTGAACGGCTGGGTGGAAACAAGCAGACTTCTGTTGATGTGCGGGTTGTTGCAGCCACGAACAAGAATCTCCAGGAAGCGATAAAGCAGAACCTGTTCCGGGAGGATCTCTATCACCGGCTGAACGTGATTCCGATACACGTCCCGCCGTTACGCGAGCGCCGGGAAGACATCCCGGTTCTTGCAGGCGCGTTTGTCGCTGAAATTTGCAGGCGGAACGGCATGGCGGTGAAGACTATTACTGGCGAAGGGATGCGGAAACTTCAGGGAATGGACTGGAGCGGGAACGTGAGGGAGCTTCGCAACACGGTGGAGCGGCTCGTGATTATGACGGCCGGGACCAGCATCGAGGTGGCGCATATCGTCAACGTCATCGGACCGCCGTCCCGCGTGGTGGATGACGTTCTCAATGCGGGCGGAACTTTCCAGGAGTTCAAGGACAGAGCCGAAGCGGCTTTCATCAAGAAGAAGCTGGAAGAGCACAGATGGAATATCAGTCGGACCGCCGAGGATCTTGCGATCCAGCGCAGTCACCTCTACAATAAAATGAAGAAGTTCGGGCTTACCCGGGAGGAGGAGAGTCGATAGATCGGATGCGGGATCAGTTCTGAGGGGCGGTTGCTTCCCGCCGTCGTCTTGCCACCTCGTACATCACGAGTCCCCCGGCCACCGAAGCATTCAAAGAGCCGATCTTACCGTAGACCGGGATTTTCACTACATGGTCGCAGTGCTCCCGAACGAGCCTCCGGATTCCCTTCCCTTCGTTCCCCACGACAAGGGCAATGGCTGTTGCATAGTCGGCCTCTGTGTAGACGGTCGGCGCCGTGGCATCGAGTCCGACGATCCAGTATTCGCGTGACTTCAACTGTTCGATGAAGTTCACGAGATTCGTGACTTCCCCCATCGCCATGTGCTCTGTCGCCCCGGCCGCCGCCTTGATTACGGTGGTCGTGACGGGAGCGGCGTGGTGCTTTGGGACCACGACACCGTGTACGCCTGCGCATTCCGCCGTCCTGATGAGCGCCCCCAGGTTGTGAGGATCCTCGATCTCGTCCAGGAGCAGGAGGAAACCCTTCTCGCCCTTCTCCGCCGGGACCTCCAGGATCCGGTCAACATCCCATAACCGCTTGGTCGGAACGATTGCCACAACGCCCTGCGTCGTCGCATTTGTGGCGAGTTCACGGAACTGTTGCTTGTTCGCGTGGCTGACGGGAACGTGCTTTCTCTCTGCGAGTGACCTGATATCGTTGATTACCCGGCCCTGAACGCCGGCCAGGAACACTATCCGCTCGATCCTGGTGCCTGCCTTGAGAGCCTCGATGATCGGTTTCCGCCCAGCTATGATGGTATTCATGGCTGTTCCTGTTTGCGTGTGCGTCACGGGTTGAGCTGTGGGGTCTCCCTTCAGGCGACAGCACTGTCGGGGTGCAGGATAGAGACGAGTGCTCGTATGGATCTCTTCAGTGCCGCCCGGGAGTTTCGCCGCGCTGATGCAAAGAGCAGTGTCACGCAGGAGAAGCATTGTGCGAGCGTTTCTTCCTCCGGTCGAGAATGACCATCCCGGCCAGCCCCGTGAGGAAGAGACCGATCGCAAAGAGCTGTGCTTCAGTCAATCCGAAGAGGATTCGGGGATTCAAACGCATGAACTCAATAGAGAACCGAAAAACGCTTGCCGTCATCAGGTATATCATGAAAAGCTTGCCGTCCGGAAACGGCCGCTTCCTGAGTATCCAGAGAAAGAGGAAACCGATGATTCCGAGGAAGAGCTCGTAGACCGGTGTGGGATGGAGCGTGCACACTTCATCAAATCGCGTGAAGCGGTGACCGAGTCTGTCCAGTCCTACCGGGATGACTCGCAACGAATCGTAGTCCCACGCCTCTCGTTCGTCTGGATGGCGTTCGAAATAGGGTTTGAGCATGTACGTCGGTTTCGCCGTACCCTGGGAGTAGATCGTCCCCCACGGCAACTTCGTTGGAGTGCCGTAGTCGCCGTCGCCCGAGAGATGGCATCCAATCCTCCCGACCCCATAGGCAATGATGAGTGCCACAGCGAGACAATCCCAGATCTTGAGAAAAGAGATCTTCTTTGACCGTATGTAGAAGAAAACAACGGTCATGGCGACGATAAAGCCCCCGTACCAGGTCAATCCCCCCGGCGAGAAAGCCATTCCCAGGGGGCCCTTGAGGAACGCATCCCACTCCTCGATAAGGAAGAGGAGTTTTGCTCCGGCGATTCCGAAGACCACCGAGAAGATCGTGATCGTGCTTCCCATTGCCGGATCGAGTTTCTTCCGTTTGAGTTCCAGGGTGAGAATGTAGCTCCCCAGGAGAAAGGCGATGCCGAGCATCAATCCGTAGCTGTACACCTTTACAGGGCCGATTTCAAAGAGGACTGGAATCATGAGCGGTTGCGCTTCTCCCATTCTGATCGTTTGGTGAGGACAGCGAGCTGTGCGCCGGATGGCTCCTTGACGACACGGACCCGTTCCGGGGAGACCCGGAGAGTGCAGGATGTCCTTTCGCCGTCAAGTCCCTGGACAGTGATTTCAATTGTGCCGACGAGATCCTCGTATTCTCTGGTGTACTGTGCCTCTCCACTTGCGGAGAGACTCAGATCCGGCGCGTTCAAGCCCATAACTTTGTAGAGGAGTGACCGACGACCTCGCTCCTCCTCGACGGAGAGCGCGTACCGGAAGCTCGCAAACGTCTGTACCGTCTCCAGAACCACAATCGTGGTTGGCTCCTGCAGCCGATCGTTCCACCCGGGTGTAACGAGCAGTCGGTACTCCACGGCGGCGGTGCGTTTCCGTCGAGCCATCAGACGTCGAAATACGATTCCTCCTCCACCCTGAAGCCCTCGAGGATCTCTGCGGAGGACTTCATGTCGAGGAGGCGATTGCGGAATTCTTCCTTGTTCATCAGTCGCGAAATGCGACTGAGGAGCTTGATGTGGGGGCCGACGAGGTTGTCTTTGCCGACGAGGAGAAACACGAGTCGAACCGGTTTCTCGTCGAGCGACTCGTAGTCGATAGGTTTCTCGGTCACGGCAAAAGCGGCGACGATGTCAGAGACCGCGTCTGTCTTCCCGTGCGGGATGGCGAAACCGTTGCCGACACCTGTGGACATGATTTTTTCCCGTTCGAAGATCGCCTTGCGGACTTTTGCCTTGTCCAGGACCTTTGGCGATGTCGCGACGAGATCGATCATGTTCTCAATGATGTCGTTCTTCGAATTCCCTTCCAGACCGGTCACGGCCATGTCTTGGTTAAGGATGTCGCTGATTTTCATCTCGTTGGTGCTCCGCTATGGTTCATCCCGCCACTGTATGAGTTTCTGTTCAAATTCTGTGGCCAGCGCTTCCGCAGCCTCCCAGTTCCGAGCCTCCGCACTGATGTGAAACAGGGGTCGCTCCTTGTCAGGAATGAGAAGTGTGGAGATGTTTTCCCGTGAGTCGTCAAAGTAAACCTTTACTCCATCCACGAGATCGCGCCGGTGCCCTTCCGTGTCCTGCATGATGTTTCGCATCACCTTCCCCTTGTGCTCCCAGGAGCAGTTGACCTGGCGTTTGGCGGTCGAGACTCGCGGTGTGGAGCGTTCGAAGTCCCCGAGTCGCTTACCGGTCTTCGCCATCATCTCGAGGATTTTTGCCACAGAGTACATCGCGTCAGCGGCAAAGAAGAAGTTGGTGAAGATGAATCCACCGCGTGTCCCCCCGACGAAAGCGACGTCCTCGATGGATGCAGCCTCCATCATGGCGAGGTGGCTGTTGCGGCTCTTCTTTACTTCGACCCCATGGTGCTCAGCCACGAGATCGATTTCTCCGGTGGACGTGATGGGTACCGCGATGGCCTTTGTGTCCGGATGCGTCTCAAGGAACATGTCGGTGATGACTGTGAGCAGGCGATCGCTGTCCAGTGCCTCTCCGTTCTCATTGACGATGAAGAGCCTTTCGCCTCCTGCATCGATGAGACACCCCAGGTCGTAGTTCAGGGACGTGACGATGTGAGAGAGCTGCTTGATGGAATAGTCAAACTCGTATTTGTCCCGGGTGAGCTTCTTCGGATCCAGATGTGCGTTGAGCGCGACCACCTGGCAGTCAAATGATCCCAGAATGATGGGGAAGATCGTCGAGGCGATACCGTTGGAGTAGTCAATCGCGATCTTGAACTTTTTCTTGCTGATGGACTCAATGTCGAGTGAGGAGAGAAACTTCTCTTTGTACGCCTCGGTTGTCCGCTCCGGAAAGACGATCGATCCAACCTTCTCGCGGGATGCTCGCGGGACATCCTCTCCGAAGAAGAGACGTTCGACGCCCTTGGTCTTGCTGGTCGGGAGGTCTTTTCCATTTGCATCGAAGAAGATGATATCCGTCAGATTCTTGTCGTAGGGAGATCGCCTGACGTGAATCCCACCAGCCTCCTTGCCACTGCTCAGTTCGTGACGGAGCAGCGGGATGGAGGTCGCACGGAGATCGACCGTTTGAACGCCAGCTGAAATGAGGCCGCAGATGAGCGCACGGTTCATCATTCGGGAAACGTTGTCTGAATCACGACATGTCACAACGGTTTTTCCGCTCCCGATGAATGCGCCGTATGCCGCCCCCAGTTTCGCGCCGAACTCCGGGTTCATCTCGATATTCGAGAGCCCGGTGACACGAGAATCGGCAAAAAGCTCCCTGAGCCACTTGTCTTCCCAGACCAGACTGCGGGTCAGGACAGCGCCCTCCTCCACGACCTTCTCAGGCCAGAGTTTGATGTTGGCGCTCAGATGAGCACCCCGTCCTATCCAGCAGCCGTCGCTGATGAACACGTTGTCCTGGATGACCGTCTTTTCGCCGATGGAACACCGGGAGCCAATCACGTCCATCGACATTTCGGAGCTATGTCCCACAACCACGTCATTCCAGATGATTGTGTTCGAAAGGATGGCACCCGGGCCGATCACGCAGTTATCCCCGATGACCGTATTTGCCAACTTGACGTCGTCCCCGATCGTGCAGTTCTTGCCCACGATCACCGTGCCACTTACCTGAATGCCGTCAGGATTGTACTGTGTACCGTCCCCTACGATGAGGTTGTTCCGACGCGTGCCGTCAAGCTCGACGCTCGCTCTGCCGTTCAGTACATCGAGATGGGCATCCTGGTATTCGTTCAGGTTCCCGATATCCCGCCAGTACCCTTCGGCGATGTGCCCGTAGAGACCCACGTCCTGGCGGAGGAGGAGCGGAAAAAGATCTTTGCTGAAGTCGTACTCTTCCCCCTGTGGGATCATTGCAAGCACTTCCGGTTCAAGCAGATAGATCCCCGTATTGATCGTGTCGCTGAAGACTTCCCCCCAGGTGGGCTTTTCCAGAAAACGAGTGATCTTCCCGTCTTCCCCCGTGATCACGACTCCGAACTGGAGCGGGTTCTTCGCGTGCGACAGAACGATTGTCGCCTTTGCACCTTTTGACTCATGAAATCGAATGGCTGCGGAAAGGTCGAAATCCGTGAGCACGTCTCCGCTTATGATCAAAATGCGTTCGTTCAAGCCTTCCATCGCGGCCCCAACACTTCCAGCGGTCCCGTAATCCGCGTCCGCCCGATAGTACTCGATGTGTACGCCGAATTGCGAGCCGTCCTTGAAGTAACTGGTAATGGCCTCCGGAGAGTAAAACAGTGACCCGATGATGTCCGTGATCCCATGCTTCTTCAGAAGGTCCACGATGTGGTGCATCATGGGCTTGTTCAGGAGCGGGACCATAGGCTTCGGAGTGTTGCACGTCAAGGGGCGGAGCCTTGTGCCGAAGCCGCCGGCCATTATGAGAGCTTTCATAGCGTGGCGAGGTGCGGGTCGGAAGAGAATGGCAGATGATTTCAAATCATATGATAGGGAAAAAGTCTATGGAATTCAATACAAACCGGCCTTTCTGAACGCTGAGTCCAGGTCAGCGACAATATCCTCCACGTCTTCGATGCCGACGCTCACCCGAATGAGGCCATCTGTAATTCCAATCTTCTGCCGCTCCTCGGCGGGGATGGCCGCGTGGGTCATTGTAGCCGGGTGAGTGATGAGGGTCTCCACGCTTCCGAGGCTTTCCGCAAGGGCGCAAAGACGGACATTGTTCAGAATGGTCCGTGCGGGCTCGAGCCCTCCGACATCAAAGGCGATCATGCCCCCGAAGCCGCTCATTTGCCTTCTGGCCAGCAAATGTTGTCTGTGGGCCGGCAAGCCGGGGTAGAAGACGGACTGCAGTCCCGGCCGTGACGCCAGCCATTGGGCGATCTGCATCGCGTTTTCGCAGTGCTGTCGCATCCGGACGTGAAGCGTCTTCGTTCCCCTCAGGCAGAGCCAGGAGTCAAAGGGGCTGAGGATAGCTCCCGTGGATTTCTGCAAAAAACGAAGGCGTTGCTCCACTTCCGTTCTGTCTGTCACGACCAGGCCCCCCAGCATGTCACTATGGCCGTTGAGGTACTTTGTCAGGCTGTGAAGCACCACGTCGATGCCGGACTCGAGCGGTCTCTGGAGATAGGGGGTGGCAAATGTGTTGTCAGCGACGGAGAGCATCCCGTGTCCTTCCGCGATCTCCGCGGCTCCCCGAAGATCAGTCACCTCCATGGTAGGATTGGTGGGTGTCTCGATGAAGAGCAGCTTGGTCTCGGGGCGGATCGCGTTTCGCACGTTCTGCAAATCAGTTGTGTCCACGAAGTCAAACTCCAGACCGTATTCCTCCCATACCTGGCGGGCAATCCGGTGGGTGCCTCCGTACAGATTCCGTGAAAAGATCGCGTGGTCTCCTGGCTTCAGAAGGTGCAGGATCGCGTCGGTTGCAGCGACACCGGAGCTGAACGCCATGCCGTGTTTGCCACCCTCGAGAGCCGCGATGTTCTTCTCGAGTGCCACCCGGGTCGGATTCGAGACGCGGGAGTACTCGTATCCTTTGTTCTTTCCCAGCTCTTCCTGGACGTACGTGGACGTCAAGAACACGGGGGTTATGATCGCGCCGGTCGTGGTGTCGGGTGCCTGACCCGCGTGAATGGCTTTTGTGGCGAAACCCATTTCCTATCTCCCCAGGAATTCCACAAGATCGTAGCGGGTAAGAATGCCCGCGATCCGTTCGCCGTCCTCCACAAGGACTGCGTAGTTCTCCTCAGAGGTCATCATCCGGCAGACGTCATCAATCAACGTCGCCGTTTGTACGGCAGGGAACGATGGCCCCATGACGATGCTGACGGGTGAGTCCACGAGTTCCGGTTTCTCCAGGATCGTCAGCATCACGGAATGATCGTTCAGCGAGCCGACCGATCTGCCTCCCTCCAGGACGGGAATCTGGGACACGTCGTGCTCCTTGAAAAGGTTGATCGCCGTGCTGATCTTTTCGTCGGGACCGACACTGTAGAGCGGACGCAACCGTCTGGTTTTGTCCTCCAGAATGTAAGAAGCGGTTACCCGCTCAGGAACGAGAAAACCATATTCGCGCATCCAGTCATCGTCGTAGATTTTGGAGAGGTATCGTTCCCCGGAATCCGGCAGAAGGACGACGATCACCTGGTTTGGCTTGAACCTGTCCGC
>JBATTW010000023.1:0-4622 GCA_049670805.1 Bacteroidota bacterium | reverse complement strand
AGGCTGAGATGCTTCACTCTGCGGGTTATGTAGAACTCGAATTCGCGCAAACCCTTACGCGGCACCCGAAGTTCTCGAATGATTCTGTTGAAACCCCACAGGAAGGTTTCGACAGAGGGGACTATGTTTCCATTCGCGCGAGAAAGCCGTAGCTGGAAAGGAGACGCTCAATCCCAGCCGTCTTCCTCTTCCTGTTTCTCTTCCTCTCTGCCGAGCCCCAGGAGCTCCGCACGCTTTTCATAGAGTTCTTCCCTGGCGTCGACCAGATCCGACTCGCTGTCGGCGAGCTCACTTCTGCTCTCAACGCGCAAGCTTGTCGCCTTGAGCACTTTCCCCTCGAGGGCGTGGATCTCTGCAGTGACGAGTGACGTCTCTTCGCCCTCCCTTGCCTTCTCGATGGTCTGGAGTTGCTTGCGCCGGAGGGCAGCCAGCATCTCTTCCAGCTCGAGGATCGCGAGCGTAGCAGAGTAGAACTTCACCTCCGCTATGCTCTGTCTGAATTCCGCTTTTGTGAGATCTTGCTGCAGCTCCAGAAGATCCAGAACCGTCCTTGCCGCGGTAACATCCTTTTCCGCTGTGGTGATGTCTGCCTCCACTTCGGTCTCCTCTGCCTGCTCAAGTCGCTGTTCCGCGGCCTCGATGGCCCGCTCCTGCTCCCGTATGTAAATGCCTATGGTACTCTGCTGCGTTGTTACAAGAGCCCTTCGCGCCTCGGATTCCTCCTTCCGCGTGGCTGCGGTTTTGATGTCGGATTTGATTTCATCCTCGCTCCTGAGCGGAACCAGCACAATGCTGTCCGCACTTGTGACAATGTCGGTGATCGACGGTTCGCTGGGCGAAGTCTGTGCACTCGCCCGGGGAGAAATCAATCCGGCGAGCACAAGGCTTGCGAGGATCAGCAGGACGCTGTGACGGAGATTCATGGCGCTGCTCCTTTCATGTCATGTGTCTGAGATTCTGGGAAATCCAGAAGGGGCATAACGACAGAAAGATACGAAACGCGACGCAATGACACAAAGTGACAGATGCTCGGATCCCAGTGATGAATCGTGGACGATTCCCTCGACCCCCTGAAACCTCCCTGGGCAGGCTGCGTATCTGTTGAAATCGATTTGAGGCGGAACATCGCCGGCATCAATCATACACATCATGAGGTACAGATTATGGTCTTTGTTGAGGGACGAGGTCGAACCCGGCGGTTTTCCACCCGCATCGGAGCTACGCTCGTGTCGGGCACAAGAGCTGCTGGCCGGTATGCGGTGGAGGTGGACGGATCACAGCTGCAGGGGAGTGGTGTCTATTTCTATCGCATGGAAGCGGGCGGCCATGTGGAGACACGGAAAATGGTCTTCCTGAAGTAACACGCCTGTTCATCCCGCCCCGTGTTTCCTTCGGATCGTCACGGGAATCGGTGGATAGAACCCTCTCTCTTGAGACCGGCACCAGGTACGTGGCAACTCGCTGCCGGTCTCGCTATATTGGCTCAGCAGAATTCTCATAATTGTTTTTCAGCCATGACGGACAAAACCAGATCCCAGTGGAAGATCATCCTCGTTGGATGGGCAGTCTACGCCTCCTACATGGCAGTCAGCGCACACATTGTCAGTGCCCGCCTTGGAAAACCGATAACGTGGTGGGATGCACTGACCGGGGATCTCTCCTACGCCGCCGTGTGGGTTGTCATGACTCCGCTGGTTCTCTGGCTTGCCAGGATATGGCGGTTTGAGAAGGGGAGACTGGTCAGGACCGCCATTCTTCACCTAGCCGCCAGTATTCTCGTAGCACTCGTCCACAAAGGGATTCACGGGATACTTTTTGCGCTCTATCGCTCAGCAGTGGAGGGCGAGGTGATCTCCTGGGAGCTGCAGTACCGGTATCTCCTCTCATACTTTGATTATGGCGTGCAGGTTTACTGGCTTATCGTGATCCTGAGCTACGCGTACGACTACTACACACGGTACCGAGAGAACGAGATCCGGACCTCACAGTTGGAGACGGAGCTGGCGCAGGCGTAACTGCAGGCGCTCAAACGTCAACTCCAACCTCACTTTCTTTTCAACACACTTCACACCATTTCGGGCCTGGTTCGAAACAACGAGAAGCGCCGTGCAGTCGACATGATAGCAGGTTTGAGCGATTTGCTGAGGACGAGCATTGATACGGCCGATCAGCATGAAGTTCCTCTCCGGTGTGAACTGGAGATTCTCGAACGCTATCTGGAAATCGAGCAGGTGCGATTCTCTGATCGTATCGGGATACGTTTTGACGTCGAAGAGGGTGTGGCGGAGGCGGCCGTCCCGAACCTCATCCTTCAACCCATTGTCGAGAATGCAATCCGCCACGGTCTTGCCGAGAAGGAGGAGGGGGGGACCATAGTGATCCGTGCGGCGCGAAAAGACGGGAACCTGGAGATTGAAGTCGAAGATGATGGGGTAGGGTTAACGCCGGTGGGATCAGACGGGCGAGTGGAAGGTGTGGGTCTGACCAACGCCCGGGCGCGTCTTCGCCATCTCTACGGGGAGCGGGGTTCTCTGAGCGTTTCCAGCCTTGAAGGCGGAGGTACGCGGGTCTCGCTCTGCATTCCCTGGCGGGCATACGAAATGACGGATCAAGGAGTCCCTTCAGCCAGATGAGAAAGGTCCGAGCGGTCATTGTCGATGATGAGCTGATTGCCCGGCAAACGATTCGCCTCCTGCTACAAGATGATCCCGAGATCGAGATTGTGGAAGAATGTAGCGGCGGCTCTGAGGCCGTCGATGCTCTCCGGAGGGAATCGCCCGATCTCGTGCTCCTTGATATCCAGATGCCACGAGTGAATGGTTTTGAAGTTATCAGGCGTCTCGGGCCTTCGGAGTTGCCGGAGATCGTTTTTGTGACCGCGTTCGATGAGTTTGCTGTCCAGGCGTTTGAGGTACACGCGCTCGATTATCTCTTGAAGCCTTTCAGCGACGAGCGCTTCCGGGAAACCCTTCAACACGCGAAGGAGAGGATCAGGGGGAAGGAGATCCAGAAAACCGGGACAGACCTGGCAGCCCTCCTGGAGGGTCTGGAGAAGAGGGTGCATCCCGCGGCGGGACGGGCTCCAGCCGAACAGTTTCTCTCGCGGTTTGTCGTCAAATCACCGGGGCGGTTCGAAATCGTGAGCGTCGACGATGTTGCCTGGATCGAGGCGCAGGGGAACTACGTGCGATTGCACGGTCCGGGGAAGAGTCATCTTCTTCGAGAGACGATGAACGGCCTGGAACGTCTCCTCAGTCCGCGTGTTTTCATCCGGATACACAGGTCAACGATTGTTCGCGTAGATCGCATCCGATCCCTCAGACCGCTGGAGAGCGGTGATTACTAGATAACGCTTGGTGAGGGGAAGCAACTCGTGGTAAGCCGATCCTATCGTGACAGGGTGCTGGAGAAGCTACAGTCTCCCGACTGAAATCGGGTGGTGCGATCCTTAGAATTCACTCAGAGTACCATGCACAGCTATGGAGGAAGAGATGAGATCAGTCCGGAGGTGCGGGCGTTTGCTGATGACGGTAGTTTTCTCTATTCCAGCCATGACGCTCGCGACGATCCATTCGGTCCCTTCGCAGTACCCCACGATACGGGCGGCGATTGAGGCCGCCGTTGACGGCGACACGGTTCTCGTGGCTCCCGGGACATACGCGGAGAATATCAATTTCGCGGGAAAGAACATCGTTGTCGCAAGTCGGTACATCGTCAGCGGTGACCCGCTTGATATCGCGGCGACGATCATCCATGGTGGGAGCCCGGTGGATCCGGACACCGCAAGTTGTGTGCTCATCGTCTCGGGCGAAGACACCACAGCGGTTCTGGAAGGGTTTACGCTCACCGGCGGAAGCGGGACCAAATGGACCGATGAGCATGGTGCAGGCGTCTATCGTGAGGGTGGTGGCATTCTGATAACTTTCTCCTCGCCGACGATCAGGCACAATCTCATCATAGACAACGAAGCGATAAACAGCACCGGTTCCGTGAGTGCCGGCGGTGGAGGAATTCGCGTGGGCGATGGAGCGCCCCGGATAGTGACCAACGCGATTATCGGCAACCGGGGGATGTACGGCGGTGGTATCGTTCTGAACTACTGCTCCGGCACCATCATACGGAACAATGTCGTCTCCCAGAACAGGGTCTTTCAAGCAGTGCCCGGTGTTCAGACTTTTGGCGGGGGAGGGGTATGGGTCTACCGGGGAAAGCCCGGCGACACAACCCCCAACATCATCGAAAACAACACCATCCTCGGGAACAGTGCATGGGGCACGACTGGTACGTCACCATCTGCCGGAAGGGGTGGGGGTATGCACGTCGACCGGGCAGTTGTCATTGTCCGCAACACTATCGTCTGGAACAATCTGCAGACCATCGGAAACCAGATCAATGGTTCGCCGGATGTCTCCTATTCCGACGTGGGGGGCGGGTTCGCCGGGTCCGGGAACATTGACGCAAATCCGCTCTTCGCCGACAGCAGTTTTCTGCTGCTCACGGGCTCGCCCTGTGCCGACGCCGGTGATGAGGCGGCGGCATACAATGATCCGGAGAATCCTGGTTCCCCCGGTGAGGCATCTCCTCCCGCGGTGGGGACACTTCGCAATGATATGGGTGCGTAC
>JBATTW010000022.1:0-3281 GCA_049670805.1 Bacteroidota bacterium | reverse complement strand
CGGATGGTACAGGAAGAAGTTCCGAGTTCCGCCGGAGCTCAGCGGGGAAAAGCTGATCCTCCTGCTGGGTAAAATAGACGATCTGGACGAGACGTACCTCAACGGCCGGAGGGTTGGAAGAACGGGGGTGATTCCTCCTCGGGGTGATATGTTCAATAGGCCGGAGTACACTTTCCTCCGGGCCTACACAATCCCACCGGACATGCTGTATGGTGACCGTGATAATGTTGTTGCCGTTCGTGTGTATGATGGCTGGTTACACGGGGGAATCTACCAGGGGCCGGTTGGAATCGTCACACGGGATCGGTATCTTGTGTGGGAGAAAGAAGCGGGCGACCGGGGTAAGTCACTTTTCCAGAAGCTGTTTGAACGGATCCTTGATTGATTTTGACTCATCAAGTCGCTACTTTTTCATCGCTTTGTTTCTGTCCGCGCTCATCAAGCAGCTGACCCACTTGTGATGTCCTGGATTCCGACCTTGCCAAGCGAACCGCGCTTCCATCTCATCTGCCTCATGCCGCTTCTTCTGATGCTCGGTTGCAAGGGGGAGGAAGTCGCACCCGAAATTGCGACACGTTCGTTCGCCCTCGGTTTCACCTACTTCGCTCATGACGGTACCGCGGCTGGACTCGGCGACGCCCTTCAGGTGATTTCGACAGACGCAGATCTCCTTGTTGCGCACTTTGACGGTGGCGTCCCCTGGGAGGCTGCCCTCCGGAACGATTTTTCCTCTTATCCTCAAGACCTGCAGGCAGAGATATCGGGCATCGTGCAGTCGATGCCGCAGGGGCATTCGATGTATGTTGCTGTGACCCCGATTGCTTTCAAGAGGGATCGTCTGGCTCCCACACGTGGCCCCGACGGTGGACAGACCTTTGTCCCACCCTGGGATAGCTACAGGTTCGACAACGCTGATGTCATCAAAGCCTTTCGGAATCACTGTCGGATCATGGTGGAGCAGCTCGATCCTGATTTTTTCGCCTTTGGAATAGAGGTGAATCTGCTCCGGCTCAACGTGCAGAGTGATGTCTGGGCTCAATACCTGATTCTTGCCGAGTCGGTCTACGTTGACCTCAAGAACGCTTTTCCGTCGAAACCGGTTTTCCAGACCATCCAGGTCGAGGGGTACTGGGGTAACCCCGCAGCCCAGTCCATCACGATTTCACAGATCGCCCGATCGACTGACCTGGCCGCAATCAGCAGCTACCCGTTTGCTGACCCCCTCCGCTTTCAGCAGGGGAGCGTAGCCGATCCTTCGCTCCTCCCTCCGAACTACTTTGGGGCGGTGACAGCCCTACTCGGGGGAAAACCGTTTGCCGTTGCTGAGACGGGGTGGCCGGCTGAGGAGATCGGGGCGCCGTATCCCGTTTCCATCCGGTCGAACGAGGGACTGCAACGGTCGTACCTGGAGCTCATCTTCAACGAGGCGGACCAGAGAAACGCTGAGTTCATCACCTGGTTTTTCTCGCGGGACTACGACGCGTATTGGGATAACAGATTGGCAACTCTTCCCGATTCGGCACTGTTTCGGCTCTGGAAGGACACCGGGCTGTATGACGGTGAGGGAAACCCGAGAATGGCACTGGCGGTCTGGAGGTCATTCCTGGGGCGACCCAAGCGATAATCATTGTTATGGAAGATCTCGTTCGGTTTGTCCATATAAGCGACACACATGTCGGCCCTGAGAGGGGGTTCCATCTCTACGGGGTGAACACCTACGAGACCACGGTCAGGCTCATCGAGGCGATTCAGGAACTTCCGTTTGCGCCTGACTTCGTCGTTCACACCGGGGATATTGTTGCGGATCCCCGCCCCGAATGCTATGTGCTGGCACAGGAGGTGTTCAGGGGATTGGCGCCTCCGATCTACTTCGTCACGGGAAACCACGATCGGGCCGAAGGGATTCGTCGGTTTCTCCCTCAGGGTCCGTGTGAGTATGTGACAGACCCAAACGAGGTTCTCTCCTATAGATTTGCGTACAGCGATTTCCGTTTTCTGACGCTGGATGCCAGGGGTCCCGACCAGATTGATCCGCAAGGCCTTCTTTCGGCCGGACAGCTTGCCCTCGTCAGGGAGACCTGCACCCCGGAAGGAGGGCCGCTCTCGATCTTCATACACTTCCCACCTCTTCCTCTTGACTCGGAATGGCTCAACAAGAACATGCTCCTCCAGAATGGAATGGATCTCCACAGGGCCGTCGTGCCGGCACGTGACCGTTTGCGGGGCGTCTTCTTCGGACATGTCCACAGGGGCATGCAGATCATGGCGAATGGAATTCTCTATTCCAGTGTTGGCAGCTCGTTCCGTCAATTCACATCCTGGCCGGACTCCCTGAAGGTCGAGTTCGACCAGGTCCACCCGCCCTGCTTCAACGTCGTCACGCTGAGTCGGTCCCAAACAACCGTCAAGGAGCATACGATCTCCTGAAGCTCTTCGTTGATTTTATGGCCTCCCTTTGGTAGCTTGGACCTGCATGCCTCAGCTCCGCCAGAATATCATCACAAGAGATTGGGTCATCATCGCTCCGGAGAGGGCGACCCGCCCGAATGATTTGGCCTTGGAGCGAAAGCCCCGCAGGCCAGCCGCCCGCTACGACCCGGCATGCCCTTTCTGCCCCGGAAACGAGCATCTTACAAAAAGAGAGGTCTTCCGTGTGGAGACCGATCAGGGGTGGCAGGTCCGTGTGGTGGGCAACAAATACCCTGTACTGTCTCCCGATGGGGAACGGGTTCGTAGCTCAGCCGGGATCTATCGATCCATGGCCGGGGTCGGGACGCACGAGGTGATCGTCGAACATCCCCGCCATGATCTGAGCCCCGCACTCTACGATGTGGAGCAGCTGGCTGCCGTCTTCACATCCTACAGAGCGCGGTATCGGGACATCAGGCAGGACGACAGGATTGAGGCCATAATCATCTTCAAGAATCACGGCGAGCGGGCGGGGACCTCGCTTGGTCACCCGCATTCTCAGCTGGCCGCGACGCCTGTTGTCCCCGCCCAGATTCGGACGCGTGTGGAAGAGGCCACACGGTTCTTCGACGACACGGGCGAATGCGTTTTCTGCCAGACCCTTCGCGAAGAACTGGAGGATCAGGATCGCATCGTCTGCGAGACAGCCCATTTCGTCGCGTTTATTCCGTACGCTGCTTTGTCGCCGTTTCACCTCTGGATCTTCCCCCGGAGGCATATGTCCTCGTTTGACGATATCTCCGATGCTGAGACAGGCGACCTGGCTCTTGTTCTCAGGACGGTCTTGTCCAAGATGTACCACGGTCTAAAGG
>JBATTW010000021.1:0-12088 GCA_049670805.1 Bacteroidota bacterium | reverse complement strand
CTGCAGCCCTGACATCCTGGAAAGGTATCTTGCACGGGTTGATCCGTGTGACGACATTCCGGGGTCCGGGTCGGCCGGTCGAAAGATCTGAAAGAAGCTTATGAAAGGACCATCTCCATACGAGTTGCAGTCGAGGGGCAAGCCCCGCTGAACTCGGTAGAGGCCCTCACCGGTCCCCTGACGGTATCCGCGTCGATCCGATGAAATCCGCGTTGCTGAAAGAACTTTTCCGCGGTGGTTGTCAACAGGAGAAGTCTCTGCACACCATGCTCTCTGGCGATCTCGAGGATCTTTGATAGGAGAAGTGAGCCCAGGCCTGAGCGCTGATGGGAGGGGATGATTGCAGCCGATCTTACCAGCGCGGTCTTTCCGTAGAGCTCGAGGGCGATGGAGCCGATCAGGGTACCGTTCGGATTTTCAGCGAGAAGGAAACCCTGAAGATGATCCTGGACCCCGTCCAGCGGTAGAGCCGCCTGATCCAGGATCGAGAGGATGTCCGGAAGGTCCTCGGCCCGGGCCTTTCTTACCTGCACATCCTTCATTTTATTGCGCTGACCGTGATACTCTCGAGGTTGTACGGGCGATCACCGTCGAGGGCATACGGTTTCTGGACGACGACAGCTACGTCGCGGAATCCGGCATCCTGAACGATTGCCAGATAGTCCGACTTTTCCTCCGCGCCGGATACGCAGCTTGCGTAAAGTGACATGTTGTCACGGTCCTCTTCGGGCATCACACCAGTGTAGACGATATCCGAAATTGTGAAACCCCCGCCCGGCTTCAAAATGCGGTGGATCTCGGAGAAGGCTTTCCTCTTGTCAGGGACGAGGTTGATGACGCAATTGCTGAGGACATGATCCACGGTATGCGATTCGACGGGGAGGTTTTCGATTTCGCCCTTGCGGAACTCCACGTTCTGAATCTGCAGTTTCTTCCGGTTGAGCTCGGCGCGTGCAATCATCTCGTCGGTCATGTCGATGCCTATCCCCTTTCCCTCAGGGCCCACATCCCGAGCGGCAAGGAAGATGTCGATTCCTGCACCGGCTCCCAGATCGACGACCGTCATCCCCTTTGTAAGGCGGGCGGTTTTCACGGGCGTCCCGCATCCGAGCCCGAGATCGGCGACAGAGACGATCTTCTCTTCGGCCCCCTCGTATGAGTCATTGAACGTAACGGGGAGGAGTGCGTCGCTCGGGGAGCAGCAGGTGGAGCGTGGTCCACAACAGGATCCTGCCTCCTTTGCGATTTCCGCATACTGTTCTCTTACTGCTTGCTTTCGCTTCTGGTCAGACATGGTCTTCCTTTCGCAGTTTCTGAATCTTGAGGTGAGACGGAATTACGGCCGGCATTATTGTCCCAAACGTCGTGCAGCAGCCGCTCGTGATGTCCTTTGTGAGTTGCTGGAGATCTTCCTTTCCCGCTGAGTGTGAACCTGCGGCCCTGGATACACAGGAGAGGATCAGACGGTGCTCGTTGCTGAGCGGTGCCGCAATCGAGTAGAGGATCCAGAGTCCTTTTCTGCGGTCGGTCACGAAACCGACCCTCTTGAGGTATTTCAGATGACGTGACACCTTGGTCTGAGTTGCATCGAGGACGCGTTCGATGTCGCACACACATAGTTCCCCAGAACAGATGAGGAGATTGAGGATGCGTAATCGTGATTCGTCTGACACCGCTTTGAAGAGTCTGGCAAGTTCCTGCACGGTTGGGGTCCTGTTTATATTCGCCTGTACGAATATAGTTTTTTCGGGTTTCAGATGCAACAGTTGGTGCAAAGGCTGAACAAATCCAAGAAAATCTTGTTTTCCGGTACTATTTTCTTATATATTGAAGACCTACATTACCTGCTACTTTATTTTCTTCTCTCCAATCTCAGGTTTTATGATGAACGGTATTCGGTCAAGATTGTTCGGTCGCGGCCGGCGGGAAAAACCCGGCAAGGGCGTTCAAGAGATACTGAAGGGAATCCCCATCTTCGACGGTCTCACCAAGAGAGAACTCACGGCTGTGGAGCGGATCCTTCACGAGAGGCACTATCAGACCGACGAGATCATCTTTCGCCAGGAAGAACCGGGGATGGGGATGTACATTATCGAATCCGGATCGGTCGGCATCGTTTCAGAGCCGGGAGGCGTGCAGTTTTCGGAGTTGAACGTGGGCGATTTCTTCGGCGAGCTTGCGCTCCTTGACGAGGCCCCACGTTCGGCAACAGCCGTTGCCAAGACTCCCTGCAGGGTTTTCGGTTTTTTCCAGCCGGACCTGTTTTCGCTGATTGAGCGCGATCCGCGTCTCGGTGTGAAAATCGTCCTGAGGCTGGCGCAGATCATTGGATCCCGCCTCCGGCGCGCGAACGACCAAGCCCTATCGCTGGTCGAAGAGTTGAAGCAACTGAAACAATCGAGTGGGAAGAAATAATGCGGACATTGGCAGGGCGGCGCATCCGGCCGGCACGGGGAATACTCGTTCTGACGATCGTCCTCGTCACCGTGCTGGGATTGTTGCTTGTGGGCGGTGTTGCGGGTCTTGTTGTCATTGCCGCGCTGCTGGCCTACATATTCGACCCCGCTGTTACGTCCCTCGAATTCCGCGGGTTGTCAAGAACGGCGGCGACGGTCGTCTTTGTTCTCTCCCTGACGGCTCTTCTCGGCTTCCTATCATACCTGCTCGTCCCCGTCCTGTTCGCTCAGATCGACCTCATGCGGTCAGAGGTGACGACAGAACAGACCGATCTGATCGTCTCTCGCCTGCAGACGCTGATTCGACAGAATCTCGGCTTCGTCGGCATGGAAGAACTGGACCTCCATGCATCCCTCCAGACCTTCAAGGTCCAGCTCAGCGAACGTGTCATGAAGTTCCTCGTCGAAGACTCGCTCGCTCTCATCATCAGGCTTGTTACAATACCCTTTATGATGTTCTTCTTTCTGAAGGACGGGAGGGAGATGAAGAAGCAACTCATCCGGCTCGTTCCCAACCGCTACTTCGAGTTCTCCCTCGACCTGCTTCACAAGATGGATCGGCAGATGGGGAACTACCTCCGGAGCCAGTTCCTGGATGCCCTTATCTTCGGAGCCATGTCAACTGTTGCGCTCTGGATGATGGACGTGAAGTACTTCCTCTTTATCGGTATCTTCGCCGGGCTTGCGAACCTCATTCCGTACGTGGGGCCCATCGCAGGCGTCATTCCGGCGGTTGTCGTCTCGGTCCTGGAGACCGGAGATATCACCAAGGCCATCTACGTCATCCTCGTGTACGTAGGCCTGAAACTTCTCGATGACTTCGCAGTGCAACCGATGGTCGTCGCTCGAGGCGTCGACGTTCATCCAATGCTTGTCTTGCTGGCAATTATGATCGGCGGGCATATGTTCGGTATTGTGGGGATGCTGATCGCCGTTCCGTTTGCCGGGTTCCTGAAAGTCGTCCTGCAAGAGAGCGTCGTAACGTTCCGGAAGTACCGGTTCTCCTGAGCGAGTCACCTCCTTTCCCATCAAGATTCATCTCATAGAGGCCGCCATGAATGCGGGTCGCCCCCTTGTCGGGATAGTGCTGGCTCTCGGTCTGGCGTTATGGTCAGCCGGGTGTGCACCACCCATCGGGTCCGGTCGTGATGTCACATCACGAACCATCAGGAAAGGGGTCGTCCATCGTGCGATCCTCATCGGGGATGGCCCGTGGGTTGTCAACGTGTTGGAGATCGACCTCCGGAACGAGGGCCTCGGGATAAGGGCCCTTCATGCTCTTGACCGGGTGTTCGGTCTGGAGACGACGAGCTCTATGGCCGAGCGATCAAGTGACTCCGTCTGGCAGACGGTTGCCGCGCTCAACGCCGATTTTTTCCACAAAGACGGGGAGACAGTCAATACACAGATCACCGACGGGCTTTACGTCCGGGCGGTCCGGCCAGATGTCGACGACAGCGGGCGGGTGGTCCTCCCGCGATCACAGTTTGGCTTGACCGTGGAGAGAAAGCCGGTCGTGGATCGATTTGTATTCGAAGGATCAATCCTCATGCCCGATTCCTTCCTGTCCAGCCTCGCCTCCGTGAACGTTATCGATACACGTGGTTTTGTCCTCTACAACACCCACCGGGGCGTGCGGACGCCGTTGGACTCGAGCAGGAGGGCGGTCTTCGAAACCGGCCTCGTGCGTGTGCGGGATCATCGTGATACCGTCGTCTACGTGGTATCAGGTCCGGTGGGGACGGGCGGAGCGCTTCCGATACCCGAGGACGGAGCGGTGCTGACCGCTTACCAGGACTCTCTCTGGTCGTCGGATCGCTTCCTCTCCTTTGGGGACACGGTGATTGTGGTGTGCCGGATGGCGCCGGATGGAGGAGAATTCGAGACGCTCGTCGGGGGGACACCCCGGATCGTCCTGGATGGTGCGAGCGTTGCAGGAAAAGAGGGGTACATGGAGCGGACCGCACGTTCGTTTACGTTCAACAGGCATCCACGAACGGGGGTCGGGTTTTCGCGAGACAGCACACTTCTCTACTTTGTCACCGTTGACGGACGGCAGGAATCGAGTGTAGGGATGACGCTCCCTGAATTCTCAGATTTGATGATCTCGCTCGGGGTGTATCAAGGTTTGAACCTCGACGGCGGTGGGTCAACTACGATGGTGGTGGAAGGACGCGTGGTGAACAATCCATCAGACCGGACGGGGGAGCGGCCGGTCGGGAACTGCCTTCTCCTTCAGACGAAGCGACACATCGATTGAGCCGGCGCAAAGGGTGGGCCGCCTAACCCGCTGTAGCCCCCCTGCTTAGCTTCGATCCTCTCTTGAATCTTCTAAAGCAGTAAAAGAACTGACCCACGTAGTGTGCGGGGAAGTACGTCTTCAATCCGTACAGGTCAGGTTTCTTACCTTCGGGGAGATACGCCGTTCCGAAAATCCAGTCCCAGATGGCAAGCTTTGTAGCGAAGTTGTTGTTCCGTCCTTTTCCCGCGGAGTGATGCCAGCGATGCATTTCGGGACCGTTGATCACCTTCTGGAAGTTCCCGGTGTGCAGGTTCAGGTTGGAGTGGATGTACATTCCCCAAACGGCGCTGATGACACCCTTGTAGGCGACAACTTCTGGCGCCGCTGCGAGGAGAATGATGGGCGTGAATTCCACAGTCTGGTTGATGAGTATTTCGAGTGCGTGAGATCTGGAGCCGGACAGCCAGTCGACCTTTTTCGGGGAGTGGTGCGCCTCATGGATGCGCCAGAGATATTTGTTGCTGTGCTGCCACCTGTGCATCCAGTATATGTAGAAGTCGTGGGTAACAGTGAAAAAGACCAGCTGCAACCATATCGGCCAGCCTGCCAGGAGTCGAATGCTCGAGAGCCCTGTGACGTCGTCGAGAGCCCGTATGACGAAGGAAAAGATGAGGATGCCGAGAATGTAGCTCTGGGCTATGGTATAGAGTGCGAGATCATCGAAAAAGCCCTCACGAAGCACTCTCTGTCCGGGGGTGTACGGGAAGATTTGCTCGAGCAGGATGTAGAAGAGCGCCGTTGAGGCAATGACCACCATCGAGATCTTCTCGGCGGCAGTCATGTCTGTGAAATATGTGCCGATCCAGCCTGTGACGGCCTGCAGGGCCTCGGGTAACGAGGTTGTTTCCATTGTGCTGCGCTTCTCCTAAGTATTCGGCGTTGTATGCGCTCTCCTCAGCTTCTGACGCTGCGCCAGCTCTGCATCATACACGCGCTTCACGCCATCTCCGAGGGCGCGTTCGACATCCCGTATGTTTGACACGAGTCTCATGAAACCTCCTATCTCGACTGAAGCGGCCTGATCGCTTCCCCACATCGACCGGTCCAGCGTGATGTGACGCTCCACGAAGGTCGCCCCGAGTGCGACCGCAGCCCACGTTGGGGCAAGCCCCACCTCGTGGCCCGAGTAGCCGATGGGACACGCGGGGTACTTCCCCTGCAATGTCTTGATCATCCGGAGATTGAGCTCGTGCGGTGGACAGGGGTATGTGGAGGTCGAGTGGGCGATCAGGAGCTCCTCCTGTCCGAGAGACCGTACCGCCTCTTCGATTTCCTCCATAGTCGACATGCCGGTGGAGATGATGAGCGGTCGGCCTGTCGCCTTCTTTTTTTTGAGCAGCGCGGTGTCTGTCAGCGAGGCGGAGGCCGCCTTGTAGCAGGGGGGATCAAATCGTTCCATGAAATCCACAGACTCCTCGTCCCAGCATGATGCGAACCAGAGGACGCCCCGCTCCCTGCAATGCCGGTCGATCTCTTTGTACTCCTCCTCGCCCAACTCGACTCGGTGCCGGTAGTCGATGTAGGTCATTCGGCCCCAGGGAGTCTCACGCTCGATCTGCCACTGGTCCTTCGGGACGCAGGCTTCGGGTGTACGTTTCTGGAACTTGACCGCATCGGCGCCCGCGAGGGCCGCTCCATCGGTGAGCTTCTTCGCCAGATCGAGCGAGCCGTTGTGGTTGATGCCAATCTCGGCGATCACGAAAACCGGTTCGCCCTCTCCGACTCTACGATTCCCGATAGCTACAGCGCTCTGTGTCATCGTTTCCTCGTCTGAACGGTAAGGAACAATGGGTCATGTGCCACGGAGTCGGAGGATCCATTCGGCGAATTCTCGAAATGCCCCGTGGCCTCCGCGTGCAGCTGTCCGGTAGTGTACGGCTCTCCGGACAACCCCCATCGCGTCCTCCGGGGCTGCGGTCAGACCCGACCTGCGAATCTCTTCGATGATTCCCAGATCGTTCACATCGTCCCCGATGTATGCCAGTTCTTTGATGGAGAACCCTGTCTCCTCTACAATAGCATCGAGATGGGAACGCTTGTCTCGTATTCCCAGGTAGAGATGCTGAAGTTTGAGTTTTGCGGCCCGCTGTCGCACGCTCGGGGAGTTCTCGCCCGTTATGATGGCGGTCTCGATCCCCGCCGTGCGCAGCCGCTCCACACCCATGCCGTCACGTATGGAGAATCGCTTGAACGCCTCTCCCGATTCAGAGTAGTAAACGCCCGTGTCGGTCAGGACGCCGTCGCTGTCGGTCAGAACAAGCCGAATGTTCCTGGCCCTGCGGCGAAGAGCGGTTGGTGTGAGCTTTTTCAGTCCGGATCTCCCCATGGTGATTGTCTACCAGGCGGTCCAGCCGCCGTCCATGACGAGGTTCGCACCCGTCATATAACTCGAAGCGTCGCTCGCGAGAAACACCAGGGCACCCTTGTAATCTGTCGGCCGGGCCATCCTCCCGAGAGGCGTTCGTGCTGCATACTTCCGGATGAAGAACTCGTCCTGTGCGTTCTCCACCCCTCCCGGGGAGAGGGTGTTCACGCGGACACCGGAACCTCCCCAGTACGCCGCCAGGAAACGTGTGAAGGCAATGATTGCTCCCTTGGTTGCGGGATAGGAGGCCGATTTGAAGAACGTCTGTGTGCCGTCAGACTGTTTGTAGAGCGACTGATCCGGACCGACCATACCATACGTTGATGCCACATTGATGATGCTTCCACCTCCCCGTTTGACCATCTCCGTGCCGAGGATCTGACAACAGAGGAAGGTCCCCGTGACATTCACGTCGAGCGACTGTTGCCAGAGCTCGAGCGGGTAGTTCTCGAACTTCGAAAGTTCGGCCGCCGCGGTCGGGTTTTCAAACATATCGTTGATTGCCGCGTTGTTCACGAGCACGTCTATTCTCCCGAGGGCCTGGAGGAGGGTGTCCCGGAAGCGGCGGATGGACCCGGTGTCCGTTATGTTCACGCCCTGGCCGAACATGGTGCGATTCCATCTGGTCGACAACTCATCGGCAAAGGCAGAAGAGGCCTTACCGTCCAGATCAACAACGGCAACATGGGCCCCCGCCTCCGCCAGTGCGTGGCAGTGGTGCTTGCCGATAAGGCCGAGGGCGCCTGTGACGACGGCTACCCTGTCCCTGAGAGAAAAAGGTTGGTCGGGCATTTCCATCCGTTGTCGGGTCTATCCCTTCTTCTTTGGCTTGAGGTTGAAATTGCTTGTCTTTCGAAAAACCGGTTCCACGGGCTGGCCACGAAGCATGGCGCTGACGTTGTGTTTCTCAACCGCCTTCTTGAGGATAGGGAGAACCTCCTCGTAGGCGGAGAGGGTGTAAGCCACATCCTCGTCGCTGTGGGAGAAACAGATGTTGTGGAAACCACCCCAGAGAATTCCTCTCTTGATCATCTCCTGCTGGACCAGTGATTTCATCTCCAGTGGATTGCCAGCTTTTGGATCGAATGTGATGAGAGACCGGCAATCGTAACCGACGCACGAGGTATAGTCCATGCCAAGCCTCGCTACGATCTCCCCGTAACCCTCCTTCAGTTTCTTGCCCTGACCGGCGAGAGCCGCGGGCACGTCTTTGTCGCGGATCTCCGTGATCGTTGCCTTTGCAGCTGCAAGCGAGAGGGCTTCACCGCCGAACGTGGTGAAGAAGAAAATGTCCTCCTCGCAGAGTTGCATCAGCTCAGACCGGCCCGCGAGGATGGAGATCGGCATCCCGTTTGCCACGGCCTTCGAATACGTCATCAGATCCGCCTCCACTCCAAAGAACTCCTGTGCCCCTCCCAGCGCAAGACGGAACCCTGTCCACATTTCGTCGAAGATCAGAACGGTCTGGTTTTTCGTGCATATCTCCCGAAGTTTTTGCAGGAAGCCGTCCCTTGGTGCCTCGAAGACTGTCGGTTCCAGAATCACGCATGCGATATCCTCGTCGATGGAGTCTTTGACGGACTGGATATCATTGTAGCTGACGGTGAACGTCAGATCCCGGGTAGCTGCGGGAATCCCCTTGTTTCGGTCCGTCACGGCGATGTACCAGTCATGCCATCCGTGGTATCCGCAGCAGAGTACTTTATTGCGTCCTGTGTAGGCGCGAGCGAGACGAACAGCCGCCGAGGTTACGTCACAGCCGGTCTTGCTGTACCGAACCATTTCAGCGCCCGGGACGACCTCGCGTATGAGCTCGGCTACCTCGACCTCGAGCGGGTGCATCATGGAAAAGGTGATGCCCTCCTCCAGCTGCGCCCGGATGGCGTTGTCGACTGGATCGTACGAGTATCCGAGTGACAGAGGGCCAATGGCCATGTTGTAGTCGATAAATTCGTTGTCGTCGACATCCCACACGTGCGATCCTTTGCCGCGCTGCAGGTACTTGGGAGCCACGCCTTTGATGTACTGCCCGGGTCCTTTGGCGAGAGTCTGGCTGTACGCCGGGATGAGCCCCGTTGCCCTTGTGTAGAGATCGTCGGATCGGGCAATATCCGGGTAGTCCTGGTCGAGTCGTACGGTATTGGGCATGGGTTGCTACCTCTTTGTTTCTTCCGGAGTCACGGTCTTCAACTCATCCAGATGGTCCCTGTACCAGTTGATCCCTGCATAGCGGGAATTGATTGCAACAATATCGGGCCGTTTTGCCAGGAGGTCGAGGATATCGTGAAGAGAGAAGACCGGCTTTTCATCGGTCCAGAGCTCACCGTACACCGCCTTAGCGAATTCGTAGTCCTCAGGATAGTCGACGGTCCACCGATGGCTCATCGAGTAGTTCAGCCCCGTCTCCCACACGACATTCCCGATCCTGAACCGATCAGGCCGTTCCCAGATAAAGGGGGTTGTGTGTTCACGTTCAAAGTCTTTTCGCGCTTCCTTCCACGAGATTTCCAGCGACGAGAACGTCATCGCTTCGACGTCGTTCCCGTCCGGATACGTAGCCGGGTGCAGGTTGCTGACGAAGTCGTAGGAGTTCCGGTTCTCGGTAAAACAGGTCAGAACCCGGTCGATGATCGCGGGGTCGATAAGGGGACAATCCGAAGGGATCTTCACAACCACGTCTGCCCTTTCGCGCTGTGCCGCCCGGTAGTGACGATCCAGGAGATCGGTTGAGTCTCCGCTGAAGCACTCAACCGCCATCTGCCGACAGAGGTCCCGGATCGGATCATCGCCTCTTTCCGTCGTCGTTGCGACGACGACCGCATCGGGCGCAGTTGAGGCCTGCACGCGCTCCACCATCCGACGGAGCAGCGGTTCCCCTGCGAGAGGCATCAGTACCTTGTGTGGCAGCCGGGTGGACCCGGTTCGGGCCTGTACAATGACAGCAGTCTTCACGTGTGTGCCAGAGATCGGAGGTACTTCCCGTACGTTTTCCGTTTGGTGAAGCCGCGGCCACGCTTGCGTTTGCTGAGGAGGGGAGATTCCCGGCGCGGCCCGATGTTGATGAGCTCGCGGCATACCGCGGCAATGTTCTTCGCCGCGGAGGCGTTCTGGAGAGGGGTCAGTTGCCGGAGCTCGTTTACATCAAACTCGGAGTAGACTTCTTTCCCGAGGGCGAGTCCGACGTATACCGTGCTCGAGAACCGGGTGATCAACACGTCACAGTTCGCTATCATCTCTTCGGTCTTCCCGGTCGGGAAGATCAATGCTCCGGGGGCGTACCTGTTGACCTCTCTCGTTGCGCGCTCAATCGTTTCGTTTGGATGAAGCCTAAAAATCAGTTGTCTCCCGTCTGCGATACGCACGGCGTTGTGAATTGTTTTCTTCCTGTTCTCGAATCCCCATGTCTCCCGCGTGTCGGATGTGCAGACAAGCACATAGTTTTTGTACGGAAAATCATTGACCAGGTATTTCTTGCAGTTGTCGAAGTTCGGGATACCCGTGACGATAATCTTTTCGGGTCTTACCCCCTTGTGGACAAAGAGATTTCTGTATCCTTCGCTCGCGACACAGAATACGTCGTACACGTCGCTCAGACCCGTCGCCGCGGTGCTTGTGATCCAGCGAGGAAGGAACGGGAACGTCTTGATCAGCCTGTAGCGGAAACCCTCCGGGTCCGTCATACCCTCCTGCAAGAGCAGTATCCTGCTCCCCTTGATGTTTCGGGGGACGACGAGATCGGATGGCAGTACGATGAGATCATATTGCCTGTCAACTCCGCGGAGGTCGATTTGGAGATTCTGTTCCTCGAGATATGAAAGGCACTGCCGGAATTGTCTGTTTCCGAGGATCGTCGGTTCAAGAAGGTAGGCTTTCCGCAGGATTTCCAGAAACCCGTCAACATACATGGGGGAGAACCAGCTGTCACATTCCGGGAGCTCGTCAGCAATTTGATGCATCTGGGTGGTCTGGTTCATGGAACCACCGATAAAGAGGATGCTCTTCTTTGTGCCGGTCATTTCGTTCGGTGTGTCGGGGCTTACCGGGAGAGCTTTTTGGGTCTCAGATTGTGGTTGACGCGATGAGAGCGTTCGCCCAAGAAAGCCACCTAATTTAGCCATTCAAGATGATTATATCAAATACCGGGGTGGTGCGGGTGGGTGCGAGGCCGCGGCTGAAACCGGGCCTGCGGCGGGAGCGTCAACGTTTCTGCGGGTTTTCCTTCAGCGTGAGGACAGCGCCCAGGAGCGCCCCGTATGCGGTGCTGATGTACGGATTCGAGGTGATCGGGCATGCTCCCCCGGTACAACCGATGAAATAGTAGTAGGCGAAGCCTGCCGCCCCCCCCGCGATGGCAAAGAGGGCTCTCTTGATCCAGATGTTCATCATGAGTCCTTTACGATTTCAGGAATCACTTCGATTGCCGTGTTCACCGATCGACCAACAAGGCACTGTGTGTGGGCCTCATGAACGATGCGTTCGACTACCGTTTTTTCCGTTGCACCGGTCACGGTAATCTTTGGTTTCAGCGTTACCTTCGTAAACCGGTAGCCGCCCCCATCGAACTCCAGGAGACCGTGTGCCGCGCTCCTGTAGGACACCAGCTGCACGTCGGTGCGTGCGGCGAACGCGAGAAACGTCGTCATCTGACAGATGTCGATTGCGGCAACAAACAGATTCTCGGGTGTCCACACGCCTGCCACGCCTTTAAACTCAGGTGGGCTGGCGACGTCAAGGTCCGGCTTTCCATCGGAAGCGATGGATCCCGTTCTGTCGCTCTTCCAGACGGTGGAGGTTTTGTATTCGAAGGATTTGTACCTCTTCTTTGGTACGGGGGTTGTGCTCATGGCGTTCCCTGGCGTTTCCGGATCGTCGAGATCTTCAGGGGTGTGTAGACCGGGCAGTGGCTGAGAGCACTCGTAATAAGAAACGCAGCCCCGACTATTCCGAGGAGGAGTGCGACGATCC
>JBATTW010000020.1:0-3010 GCA_049670805.1 Bacteroidota bacterium | reverse complement strand
CTCGAAATCTCACTGAGCGTCTTGCGGTCATCCTCCACGTTGTTGATTCCGTTGTTGGAGACGACCAGGTCGAAGTAGCCGTCCTCAAACGGCATTGCTTCAGCTACTCCTTCCACGAGCTGGACGTTCTTCGCCCCCCAGAGACGGATCTTCATCCGTACCCGATCGAGCGCCGTTGTCCAGGGGTCAATCCCGAAGACCCTGGATGTAGAGCCGAGACGCTGAGACAGCTCCAGAAGCGGAAAACCTGTTCCGCTACCCACGTCCAGCACGCGCATATTTTGCCGGAGTTCCACCACTTCCAGAAGCTTCAAACCGAAAGGGGCTGACCAGAGGGGGAGGTCGTCAATCGCCGAAATCAGATCCGGGTCGTCCAGATTGAATCGGGTGCTCAGGTAGTGATCCATTGGTTCTTCCTTATGGTGAGCAGTCATACTCTATCGGGAAAGGGTGAGATAGTCAAGGATTGACAATGCTCCCAATAATCTCTACTATTGCCATTCCGACTTTCCCGGGTGCGCTTGCGGATACGGTGTCGGTTCCAGGAAACACAATCCAGAGATCAAACATGAGATTCCACAAGACAGAGACGACACTATCAGAACTGGACGCAACCGCCGAAAGGATAAGGGAGGCAATTTATCGGCCCGTTGCCGATCTGGACATCACGGCCTGGGTGACGAAGGAACCGGTACCGTACACGGATCGGACCAGCGGCCGCATGCTCAGCCTCCAGAAAGGAGAGAAGTGGGGGGAGCTGTTTGACTGTGCCTGGTTCCATTTCACCGGCACAGTGCCTGACTCAGCGGTGGGACAACACGTGGTCCTCATGATAGACCTGAGCGGCGAGGGGCTGGTGGTGGACAGGGCCGGGAATCCGGAACAGGGGCTCACGACCAGACACTCGTTCTACTCTCCCTCCCTGGGAGAGCCCGTAAAGAAGATTGTCCCGTTTGCATCACCCGCGAAGGGGCGGGAGAGGATAGACATCTGGGTTGATGCCGGCAACAACGACCTCTTCGGGATACAACAGAACAACGGGAGAGTGGAGGAGGCATCCGTTGCTCTGTTCCATCCTGAGCTGTTTGAACTCTACTACGACTATACGGTTCTCCTTTCGCTCATGAAGGAGTTGCCCCAAGAATCCGCCCGCTATCAGAGGGTGCTCTACGCGCTCTGGAAGGCGATGAATACACTCACGGAGATCTCCGAAGAGAAGGCAGTATCGGCGCGGGAAGTCCTGCAGGTTGAGCTGCAAAAAAAGAATGGCGATCCGTCCCTCAGAATGAGCGCCATCGGGCACGCCCATCTGGATCTCGCCTGGCTCTGGCCCCTCCGGGAGACGCTCCGAAAGGGTGCAAGGACCTTTTCCACTGTCCTCAAGCTCATGGAGAAGTATCCCGATTTTCTCTTCTGTGCCAGCCAGCCTCAGCTCTACCAGTGGATGAAGTCCCACTACCCGCCGCTCTACGAGAGGGTGAAAGCCCGGATTGCGGAGGGTCGATGGGAAGTGCTCGGCGCAACCTGGGTGGAGCCCGACACAAACCTGACCTGGGGGGAATCTCTGGTCCGGCAGTTCCTCTACGGCAAGGGATTTGTCAAAGAGGAGTTTGGTCAGGACGTTCGGATCCTCTTCCTTCCGGACACGTTTGGCTACAGCGGCGCCCTGCCTCAACTCATGAAGAAGTCGGGTGTGGAATATCTCGTCACCACCAAACTCACCTGGGACAGGTACAACCACTATCCGCATGACTCCTTTTTCTGGGAGGGTATCGACGGCTCCAGAGTTCTGGTCCACTTCCCTCCGGAGGGAACGTATAACAGCCCCGCGAATCCCGGTTCGATCAAGAAGGCGGAACGGGAGTATTCGGACAAGGCGGTTTCAGAACAGTGCCTCATCGTCTTCGGGATCGGGGACGGTGGTGGAGGGCCGGGGACAGATCACCTGGAGGTGCTCCAGCGCGAGGAGAATCTGGAGGGTCTTCCCCCTGTCCGGCAGGAGCTGGTTCGGACATTCTTCCAGAAGCTGGAGAAGGAGAGCGGCAGCTTTCACACCTGGACCGGAGAGATGTACCTGGCATGTCATCAGGGAACGTATACAACGCAGGGGCGAACCAAGAGGTCCAACCGGAGGATGGAGACCGCGCTCCGTGACGTGGAGTTCACCTCTCTCCTGGCCGGCCTGCTCGTGGAGTTCAACTACCCGAAGGAACGGCTCGAGAGACTCTGGAAGGAGACCCTTCTCTATCAGTTTCACGACATCCTTCCGGGGTCGTCCATCACCCGGGTGTATGAGGAGACGGGGGAACGATATCCCCTCATGGAGCAGGAAGCGGGCGATCTCAGCCAGGCCGCGGCGAACCGGATCGGTTCGGTGGTCGACATCACAGATTTCCGGGAGCCGCTGATCGTGTTCAACTCGCTCTCCTGGAATCGGGCGGACTGGGTGGAGACCGACGGGGAGTGGTACTATGTGGAGGCGCCGGCTCTCGGATACCTGACCGTGGAGGGAGATCGGCCCGTGTCGGAGTTCCCCTCTCTGAGCGCGGAGCGGAAGCTGCTGGAGAACGAGCTTCTTCGCGTGGAGTTCAGCGATGACGGCACTATCTCCTCGATCAAGGACAGGGAGAACAATCGTCAGGTCCTGGCGGAGAACCTGGCGGCAAATGAACTCACCGTCTATGAGGACCACGGCGACGCCTGGGATTTTGCGTGGGATTATGAATTCAGGCCCCTCGGGAGGTTCGCTCTTGTCTCGAGCACACACAAGGTGGAAGGTCCGCGGGCACTTCTCATCCAGAGATATCGATTCGGAGACTCGGCCTTGACGCAGCAGATCGTCCTCACCGCCGGGAGCAGGAGACTGGACTTCCAGACGCAGGTGGAGTGGCACGAGAAGGGAAAAATGCTTCGCGCTTCCTTTCCGACAAGCGTCAGCGCGTTGGAGTCCACGAGCGAGATCCAGTTTGGACATATCCGACGGCCGACCCACGGGAGTTCGACGTGGGAC
>JBATTW010000019.1:0-7361 GCA_049670805.1 Bacteroidota bacterium | reverse complement strand
AGAGAACCCTGGCTTTCCTTCTTCATCGCTTCGATTTTTTCTGCCAGTCCGGCCACCGTTGGCGCAGCAAATATCGCCCGCAACGGTATCTCAACATCAAATTCCTGCCGCACTCGCGATATCAACTGCGTTGCAAGAAGCGAGTGTCCGCCGAGCTCAAAGAAATCGTCATGGGCCCCCACTTTTTCGACGCCCAGCAGTTTTGCGGACAATTCGGCAAGCCGCTGCTCAGCATCATTGCGCGGAACGACATAGACATTTTCCAGACCGTCCCGCGAACGCTCGGGGACGGGCAGCGCGCGTTTGTCGATCTTCCCGTTCGGCATCAGCGGCATTTCACCCAGGAACACAAAGGTGGACGGGACCATGAACTCGGGAACCTGCTCGCGCAGGAAGCTGCGCAATTCGCTCGATGCCGGCGATTCAGCAGACCGGGGGACGACGTAGGCGACAATACGCTTGTCTCCCGCAATGTCCTCCCTGACGATCACAACCACATCGCGAATCGCAGGATGAAGACCTAAGACCGCTTCGATTTCACCCAACTCGATTCGGAACCCCCGCACCTTGACCTGGTCATCGATCCGTCCCATGAACTCAATGTTCCCGTCGGGGAGGTAGCGCGCCAGGTCGCCTGTCTTGTACAGCCGTGCGCCCTCTTCTTTGCCGAACGGATCCGGTATGAATTTCTTCGCCGTCAAATCGGGGCGATTCAGATACCCCCGGGCGAGGCCTACCCCCCCGACGTGGAGCTCCCCCGCCACACCGACCGGAACGGCCTCCAGGAACCGATCCAGCAGGTATATCCGGGTATTGAGAATAGGCCGTCCGATCGGAGGCCCTTCCTCGTACCTGTCGTCCACACGGAGCATCGATGCACAGACCGTCGTTTCCGTGGGACCGTATGCGTTGAAGAAATTGCGTCCTTCGCCCCACCGTTCCACGAGATCAGGTGTGCACTTCTCTCCCGCGGTGATCAGCGTCCGGAGCTCAGGAAGATGTTCTTCAGGCACCACAGCCAGCACGGAAGGCGGAAGCGTTACGGTGGAAATATGATCTTCCCGAAGCACCTCCAGCAAACCCTGTCCTGTTGCGAGGCTTTCACGATTTGCCATAACAAGCGTGGCACCGCTCAGCAACGCCATCACGGTCTCCCAGACAGAGGCATCAAAGCTGAGCGAGGAGAACTGCAGAATGCGGCTGGCAGGACCGACACCAAACGCCTGAATCTGGGCGGTCGCCAGATTACAGAGACCTTGATGCTGCAACATGGCTCCCTTCGGTTTCCCGGTCGAACCTGAAGTGTAGATCGCGTATGCAAGATTCGTCGGGACGGTATTCACCTCGGGAGATGTCTCTTCCTCGCGCGCGATGGACTCCCACGAGGAATCCAACGGGACAAGTCGTACCTCATAAGAAGCCAGTCTCTCACACAATTCCTCCTGGGTGAGCAACACAGACAGCCCGGAGTCCTCGATCATGTGTCCGAGCCGTTCCGCCGGATACGTCGGGTCCAGCGGGACGAACCCCGCACCGGCCTTGAGTATCCCCACCACTCCGATCACCATTTCCAGGGACCGCTCCATGCAGATCCCCACAAGTGTCTCCGGGCCGACCCCTAGTCCCCGAAGGTATCGGGAGAGCTGATTCGCTCGATGATCCAGCTCCCGGTAGGTGAGCGACTCCGCCCCAGCCATGACGGCGAGGACATCAGGATACTTGTCGACAAGCTGCTCGAAGCGCTCATGGACACAGACGGAATCCGGATACTCTGCCGCCGTCTCGTTCCACTGCACCAGCATGGAGGCTCTCTCTTCGTCCGACAGCAACTGAAGCCGAGAGACTCGTTGATCAGGCTCCGAGACCGCATCCTCCAGGAGCCTCTCGTAATGACGAAGCAAGCGGTGAGCGGTCGCCTCGGTGAAGAGATCGGTGTTGTATTCGACTGAGAACACTAAGCCGTCATCCTTCCCGTGGACCGTGAGTGTCAGGTCGAACTTCGCTGTCGCATTACCGGTCTCGAGCGGAGCGAGCGAGAGATCACCGATGCGTTCAACAGTCACCGGCTGCGATTGATACACAAACGCAACCTGAAACAGCGGGGAGTGACTGAGGTCCCTGTCCGGCTGGAGTTCTTCAACCAGTTTTTCAAAGGGAACATCCTGGTGTGCATAGGCAGCAAGGCATACCTCACGAGACTGCCGGACGATGTCACGAAATGTCGGGTCACCGTGGAAATTCGCACGTAACACCAGCGTGTTGACAAAGAACCCGATCAGGGACTCCGTCGCGGTCTGGGTCCGATTGGCTATCGGCGATCCAACGAGGATATCATGCTGAGCCGTGTACCGGTGGAGCAACGCCTGGAATCCTGCAAGAAGGGTCATGAAAAGCGTCACACCTTCCTGTGCACTCACGTCGGCTACCGCGTCACGAAGATCTGGTCCAATCTCCAGAGACACTGTAGCCCCGCTGAAACTCTGTACCGACGGTCGGGCCTTGTCTGCCGGCAGCTCCAGCATCGGAGGAGCACCCTGGAGCTGCTTCCTCCAGTACGTTACCTGCTTCTCCAGAACACCCTCATTGAGGTACTCGCGCTGCCAGTGCGCAAAGTCGATATACTGAACCGGAAGCGGAGGCAACGAGGCCGCGTTCCCCTCTCGAATCTGCTCGTAGAGCGAGCCGAGTTCACGCACGAGAACGAGCGCTGACCACTCGTCCGCAATGATGTGATGCATTGTCAGGAGCAGAACATGCTGTTCGTGATCAAGTCGTATGGCTCTGGCACGCAGCAGCGGGCCCTTCTCCAGATCAAACGGTGTCTGACTTTCCTGCTCGGCCAATTCATGGATCCTGGTATCCCGCACGTCGCTGATCTCGCCGGAGAGGTCGACCACAGAGAGTTCAAACGGCGCCGGGGGCGTGATCGTCAGGACCGGTTTCCCCAGATCAGACCGATACGTGCTCCGCAGGATCTCGTGTCGGCGAACCACCTCGCTCATGCTTTTCTCGAGAGCAGTGACGTCGAGCGGACCCTGAATACTGAGGGCCACCGGTATGTTGTACATCGGCGATCCCGGCGCGAGCTGATCAAGGAACCAGAGTCGCTGCTGGGCAAACGAGACAGGAAGTTCGCCGTCGCGAGTCACCGGCTGCAGCAGCGGCGTCAAACGCTCCTGCTCTTCTTCCCGCGCCGCATCAATCGCTTTCGCCAGCGCCGCAACAGTGCGGTTTTCAAATACCGACTGGATCGGAAAGTCCAGGGCAAATGCATCCCGAATCCGGGCCGCCGCTTGCGTAGCCCGCAACGAGTGGCCGCCAAGATCGAAGAAATCGTCGTGCACACCTACCCGGTCAACCCCCAGAACGCTGGCCCATATCCCGGCAACGATTTCCTCCGTAGGGGTGTGGGGCGGTGAGTAGACAGCCGCTCGACTCAACTGTTCCCGACCGGGTGCAGGGAGTGCTCGCCGGTCTACCTTTCCACTGGGACTGAGAGGAAAGGCCTGCAGCTCAACATACACGGACGGTACCATATACTCCGGCAGGAGATAGCCCAGATACTCCTGGAGTTCACCCGGCTGTGGAGATTTGTTGTTGTGGGCAACGAAGTAACCCACCAGGCGTTTCTCCCCGGAACCGTCCTCCCGCACATCCACAACGGCTTTGCGGACATCCGGGTATTCCTCCATGCGCGCTTCAATTTCTCCCAGCTCTATTCTGAAACCTCTGATCTTCACCTGGTTGTCAAGGCGACCGAGGTACTCTATTGATCCATCGTCGAGGTACCGTGCAAGATCTCCGGTCCGGTACATGCGGCTGCCCGCTTCGCTGCTGTAGGGATCGGGAACAAATCTCTCGGCAGTCAGCGTCGGCCTCCCGTGGTATCCCCGGGCTACTCCCACCCCACCGATATACACTTCCCCGGGTACGCCCGCCGGGACCAGGTTCATCCATTCATCGACAAGATACATCTTCACATTCCCCATCGGTCGGCCGATCGGAACCGTTGTCGCTTTCTGAACTCTACCGTTGACGGTATACCAGCAACTGGCCACAGTGATTTCCGTCGGCCCATACGCGTTGATGAACTTCCTGCCCTGGGACCACCGATTGGCAACTTCCCACGGACAGCTTTCACCCCCGGACGAGACCGTCCGCACGTGCGGCAGGTCGTGGTCAGACAGAACAGACAACAATGTGGGAGGAAGGAGGGCTACGTTGATCCCCTCAGCGCTCATTTTCTGGTGTAAATCTAACGGTGACATGGCTACATCTTTGGCAGTAAGCCAGAGTGATGCCCCGCTGAGCAATGGGATAAATACTTCTGGAACGGAAGCATCAAAACTGAGAGAGGCGAAGTGCAGCACACGTGTATGTCTCTCGATATCCCATTCAGCCCTCATATGAGCAATGAGGTTCGTCACTCCCCGGTGTTCAATCAGGACCCCCTTGGGCCGGCCTGTTGATCCTGATGTGTAGATCATGTACGCCAGATTACGAGGTGTCACCCCGTTCTTCGAACATGAGTCGCTCTCCCGGCTGATCTCGTCCCAGTCAGCGTCGAGACATATCCTTTGTACGGGTGCTTCGTCCATCTCGCCGAAGAGGTTCGCCTGCGTCAACATGATCCGGACCCCGGAATCCTCCGTCATGAATCGGATACGATCCCTGGGATATGAAGGATCGATCGGAACATAGGCCCCACCAGCCTTCAGAACACCCAGGATGCCGATCAGCATCTCAATGGATCGATCCACTGAAAGCCCTACGAACTGGTCTGGTCCAACCCCCTGTTTTTTCAAGAAGTTCGCGAGCTGGTTGGACCGCCGATTGAGCTCGCCATAGGTCAACCGCTCCTCTCCAAACACAATCGCAGTCGCATCGGGCTGCTGATGCACCTGCTTCTCAAACACCTCATGTATACAGAGTCCATCCATATCGACCGGGTCGTTCGCACGGGCCCAGCCTACCAGAATCTCCTGTTCCTGGTGCTTGCTCAGGAGCTTCAGTCGCCGGATCGGCTGCTCGGGATGAGATGCGATCTGGTGCAGGAGCGTCTGGAGATGCTGGAGAATTCTTCGAACGGTCGTCCGGTCGAACCGGTTCTTCTCGTACGCAATCTCGAGTGTTACGTTCCCGCGCGAGGCAGCGACAACCGTCAGCGGGTAATTCGTCCGTTCAAACGATGTCAGGTCAGCCACCTCCACGCCCGTAAGCCCGCGGTAGACGGAAGCATCCACGGGATAGTTCTCAAACACGAAGATGCTTTCAAAAAGAGGAATGCCACGATCAACCTCGCTGACCGAATGGGCCTGCACCAGAGGTGTATACTCAAACTGTCGGAGATCGGCATGATCCATCTGAACCCGTTTCAGCATCTCAATGACGGGAAGTCCGGGGTCAACTCGAACGCGGATCGGCAGTGTATTGATGAACAATCCGATCATACGGTCCACATCCGGCAACTCGGCCGGTCGGCCCGAAACCGTGACACCGAAAAGGACATCTTCTTCACCACTGTATCTGCTTAGTGCAACGGCCCATGCCCCCTGCACAACGGTGCTCAGCGTTACGCGGTGTTTGCGGACGCACTCCTGAAGGTCACTGCTAAGAGCATCATCCAGTCTGAGCAACTCCTTGCCGTATCCGGCATCCTCCTGGGCCGCCTTGCGGCCAAGACTGATCGTCGTTGGTGATCTGAATCCCTGGAGGTACTGGCGCCAGAATTTCTCCGCGCCGAACATATCCTGCTTTTCGAGCCAGGAGATATACTTACGAAACCGGGGAACCGGTTCCAGCTGCGGGTCCTGCCCCTTCGTGAAGCTCTCGTACACCAGCAGGACCTCCCGCATAAGAAGAGGGTATGACCAGCCGTCTATCAGGAGATGGTGGCTTGTCCAGACAAACCGGTATTCATCGTCGGCACATCGAAACAGGCCGAAACGCATCAGCGGGGGCTTCCGCAAATCGAAACCCCGTTGCCGCTCCTCAACTATGTACTCATCCAGTCGCCGGGCCTGATCGGTTCCCGAAAGATTCCGCCAATCACCCTGGAGAAACGGGAGTTCAACCTTCTTGTGAACAACCTGGAGCATCTTCTCCACCTTCCGCCAGACGAAGGACGTCCGCAGAACAGAATGGCGATCCACAACCCGCTCCCATGCCTGTTTGAACGCATCACTGTCGAGATCACCGCGCAACGTGCAAGCGAGCTGCTCCACGTACATCCCCGTTCCTGGAGCATAGATGCTGTGGAACAGCATCCCCTGCTGCATCGGTGAAAGAGGATAGAGCTCCTCAATCGATGATCGTTCTGGCCATGTACTCATAGGTCCTCCCCACCCTGTAGTTCTTCCAGAAGGTCTTCCATCTCCTTCTGGCTGAGCTCATGTTGACGGTCATCCGGTTCCGCCTCTTTGGCGCTGTCTGAAGAACCGGCAAGATGAATGATTCCCCGTAGTTCGTCGAGGTAACTCCGGGCAAGGCGTTCAATCGTCTCGCGGGAATGACGGTTCGTGCTGAAGTTCCAGGCGATCTCGAGACTCCCCTCCACCACTCGGCCGGCCACCCCGAGAAGATGACTCCGCCTGCTCGAGCTGCCGAGATCGGCCCCCGCTTTTTCATGGGCAAGACTGAAGAGCGTGTTCCCGTCAAGTGTGTGATCGAACTGACCAAGATAGTTGAAACTGACCTCCGCCTGCGGCAGGTTTGAGAGCTGGTCGTTCACCGCAGGATCTTCTGTACTGTACCGGAGAAGCCCGAAGCCCATGCCGTACGGCACAGTCCGCTCCAGACTCGTCTTCACCTGGTCCAGGTGATCCATCAGGTGGTGTGAAGCACCCAGATCCAGTATGATCGGGTACACGGTGGTGAACCAGCCCACCGTTCGAGAAACGTCTACCCCGTCCAGAATCGGGTCTCGACCGTGTCCTTCGAGATCGACCAGCCACGACCGCTTTCCAGTCCACTGCGAGAAGGTTCTCGCAAGAGGTGTCAGCAGAAGTGCACTGATATCAGCATGGAGTATGCGCGGGACTTCGCGCAAGAGCGTATCGGTCTCGTCCTTGCTCAGGCCGGTCGTGATCCACTCTGCGGATTCTTCCGTATCAGAACCCTCCTCGTGATCGAGGGGAATGGAGCTCACCTTCCACCGAACTCGTCCAAACCGCCGCCAGTACTGTGCCTCGGACTTCAGTGTCTGGGATTGAGCATATTCCCGCAACTTCATGGCCCAGTCTTGGAACGAGGTGGTTTTCGCGGGAAGCTGCACCGGTTTCCCGGCTGAGATCTGCTGGTACACAGTATGAAAGTCCTCCAGCAGAATGCGCCAGGAGACTCCATCAATAACAAGATGGTGG
>JBATTW010000018.1:0-7203 GCA_049670805.1 Bacteroidota bacterium | reverse complement strand
GGGATGTAGAAACGAAAGATTTACCCACCCGCCATCGGTCTTCTTCCCCCCCGAACCAACGCCCCCCTCAGGAGGCATGGTTTTTGCAGCTCTCATGCAAAGAGTCAAAAAAAAGGGGAGGAATCATGGATTGGTTGACGATGAGTCTGGGTGTGCTCTCCGGCGGGCTTGCTGGAGCGATTGCCGACTACATAGGACACGCCAGAAAGCAGCACAGGCAGAAGGCTGCGGAAGAGACCCGGCAGTTCATAGCGGCCAAATCGACCTGGGAACGCTCCGCAAAAGAAGACTGGGAAAAGCTCTGGCGGGAGCACATGTCAGGCGTCTTGAAAACGGGTGGGGGCGCAGAGTGGTGGAAGAATGTGCAATCTCGTTTCCAGAGCGGCACATCAAACAGCAACGACGAGACGCTTCCGGGCACGACGAAGGTCAAGGCGGACGAGTCAACAGAACAAGCTCCCAAGGCCGGGGGCCTCAGGGACCGGATCATCCGGGACTAAGTTTCTTCCTCCCCAAAAAGGGACAGACCCCGTGGGTGGGGTGGACCTCCCCTCACCCCTCCCGCAGGGTGGTCTCAACGGAACCGGCCCTTACTTCCCGCTCTCCAGTTGTCTCAGCAGCTCTACCACGGCGCGTTCGAGCTGAGCATCGGTCCCCCTTGCCCTGGCGTCGGGACTGTTTTCCAGGATGATATCAGGCACCGCGGCGCCGTTCTCCATGTTTTCGCCGGTCGCCAGGACAAACCACCCGCGTCCGGGGAGACGCACGTAGGATCCATCCATAAGGGTTCGAGCACCGGTCGAGATCACCGCCCCGTATGTAGGGACCCCCACAAGTGTACCGACCCCCAGGTTCTTGTAGGCAAAGGAAAAGATCTCCGCGTTTGAAAAGCTGTTCTGGTTACAGAGCGCGATGGATGGTTTTATCCAGGCGGCAAAGGGGAGCCGTTCACCCAGCGGGTAGTTGGCCCTGAAATCGGTCTGGTGTTTTTCCAGGTCGTCCGTGGCACCCCGCGGCACCGTATAGGCGTGCTGCTTGTAGTTCAGGACGGTCATGAGGTAATCGGTAATCCACCCGCCCCCGTTGAACCGGACATCCACAACGATCCCCTCCTTTCCCAGACCCCGCGCGGTCAGCTCCCTCTCGAACTGCTCGAAGTTCGCGTATCCCATCCCGCGTATATGGAGATAGCCCAGCCGCCCGTTGGAACGCTTCTCCACCATCTCCTGCCTCGCACCCACCCACTCGTCATAGAGCTGCAAGCTCAGGTCGGCCTTCGGCCTGATAACCACCTCCCTCGTCTCACCCTCTGCATCCTTGACCCGGAGCAGCACCCTTTGGTTGGCCGTGTTCGTCAGAAGCGAGTAGAAATTCGTCCCTGCGCCGACCGGCTCTCCGTTCACGGAGAGAACCAGATCCCCGACGTTCAACCTGCTCGCCTCCCTCTCCGCGGGGGAGCGCGGAACGACATGCTTTACACGGAGACCCTCTTCCAGCGGTTCCACTTCGATCCCCAGGAGCCCGGTCTTCTCTTCCTGCGTCTCCGCCCGCGGCTTCGCGTCCCGCATTGCCATATGGCTGGAGTTGACCTCACCCAGCAGGAGGTTGAACATATCCTGAAAGTCCTTCTGCGTTGTCGCCTTCAGACACCATGGTTTGTACTTCCGGCCCAGCGCCGCCCAGTCCCTCCCGTGGAAATTTGGGTCATAGAAGTTGTCACTGAGCGCTCTCCATCCTTCTCCGAAAATCTGCTCACGCTCTTTCTCGTAGACGATCGTCATCTTCGCGGAGAACGGGAGCGCCTCCGTCTCCTTGGTCTTGAAAAGGTACCTTCCCAGCTTCCCCTTCTTCGCATAGTAGATATGCTTCCCGGCCTGATCAAGCGTCACACGGGAAGGGCTCTGACCGCCGGTTGTGAGCGCCTTCATCTCCGTCCCGTCCCACTTCACGCTGTAGAGATCGGTCCCCCTGGCCGTGTTGGTTCTGCCGACGAAATAGAACGTCTCACCGTCATTGGAGATCGCGAGGTTGGATTCGTCCCCCGGAAAGGTTGTCACCTGGACAAGACGCTTGTACATCTCATCGAAATCGATCCTGACAGGCTTCTTCTCTGACTTCTTCTCCTCTTCGGATTTCTTCTCTTTCTCGTCCTCTTTCCCCCCGGCCTCTTTCCACTCCTCCCTGGTCTTCTCCCAGTCCTCGCTGGTCAGCCAGACAAACCAGACATCCGTATTTCGGTTGTTCCTGTCTGAGAGGAATCCGAGTTTTGTGCCATCCTCGCTCCAGACCGGAGAGAAGTCGCCGCGGGGGTGCATGCTGACGTTCACGGGCTCCCGACTGTTGTCGGCGGCATGGATGTAGATCTCATCGTTGAAATCCAGGTCGGTGAGCGAATAGGCCAGCCACCTGCTGTCCGGACTCCAGGCGACATCACCGGGAACCGCCCAACCATCCAGCAGATCCTTCTGCCCGGAAAGCTTCCCCGCCGGGGAGATCTCAGCCACCAGGAGTCCTCCTTTCCCCACCTCGTACGCGATCTTCTTTCCGTCAGGCGAGATGACAGGATACGACTCGTCCTCACTCGTACTTGTCATCCGGACCGATTCATGCTTCAGGCTCTTGAAGAGATCCGACTCCGCGTCGTCCGCGGACCGGAGAAGATAGAGTTCGTTCTGACCCTCACGATCAGAGACGAAAACCAGAGCGGAATCGTTCAGCCAGGCGACCTGTTGATCCCGGAACGGATGCCGGGTGAGATTCACCGCTCTATCTCTCTCCTTGTCGTTCTGCGTAACAAAGATCTCTCCCCTGACGACGAACGCCGTGTATTTCCCGTTTGGAGAGATGGCAAACTCAGAGAGGTCCGCACTGAATGTCTTGTGTTCGAAGGGATCAAACCGGTAATCCGATGAGATGTTGATCTCGAGTTTCTCCGGGTTCCCTCCGTCGGTCTTCATGATGTAGATATCGGTCTCCCGTTCCAGAGCTACGGTACTCCCGTCGGCGCTCAGACTCAAAAAGCGGACACCCCCATCGGCAAATCGCGAGATCTGTTGGGGATCCCCGACCGGGTTCCCCCCGTCATCTAGCTCCATCCTGTGAACGTTATACCTCCCCGAGAGCGCGCTTATGAAGTAAAGCGTCCTGGGTCCTCCCCAGCACGGAAACATATCGTTCCCATCAAAGGAGGTGACCTGAAGATAGCTCCCGTTCTCCCGGTCATAGAGCCAGATGTCCATGTTCCCGGACCCACGGTACGTCTCCCTGTCGGGAGTCCCGTATCCTCGGGTGAACGCGATGAACCTCCCGTCGGGGGAGGTCTGGGGCATCTTCCCCAGCGCGTCCAGTATCCGGACCGGTGTCCCTCCCGAGGGTGAAACCCGAAAGACCTCTCGATCTCTCTCGACCTGTCGCCAGAGCCTGGAGGTCGTGAAGAGGATCTCCTCACCCGATGGAAAGTCCCACGCGTAGTCGTCCGCCGAGTGAAAGGTAAGCCTCCCCGGGACGCCTCCCGCCGATGGCATGACAAAGAGGTCATAGTTGCCAAATCGATCGCTGGAAAACGCAATAAGACTGTCATCACTGCTCCAGCGGGGCCAGCCGTCATAGCCCTCGTGGATCGTCATTCTGGTGGCCTGTCCGCCGTCGGTTGGCATGACCCAGATATCCCCCTGGTACGAGAACGCCACCATGGAGCCGTCGCCGTTCAGGGATGGATGCCGGACAAAGGGTGAATCATCAGCCAGAAGGGTGGATCCGAGAAAGAAGATTCCGAGGCTGAGGAGGCAGAATAGTCGTTTCATCTGTATCATCTCCCGTGGAATAGACGTTGTGTGTCGGGTGCTCTGCAGAAGTCGATATACAATCTGCGAAAGAGTTCTGGCCAAATCAAGGCGGAAGTCGGGCCGATCGGTGTTGAATTTCTCGTTTTGTTTTGCGAAAAGAATAGAAGCATCGATACTGGAAGAGAGAGGAGATCTGAGGTGAAACGCTACGCGATGGTTATCAGGGTCCGACCCGAGAAGCTGGAGGAGTACAGGAAGCTGCACGCGGCGGTCTGGCCGGAGGTCTTACAGAAGATAGAGGAATGCCACATTCAGAACTACTCCATATTCTTGAGAGACGGTTACCTTTTCGGCTACATGGAGTACACGGGAAGCGATTTTGCGGCCGACATGGAAAAGATGGCCGCCGATCCAAAGACGCAGGAGTGGTGGAAGCTCACTGACCCCTGCCAGCAGCCGCTGGAGAGTGTCGCGGAGGGGGAATGGTGGGCGCCGATGGAGGAGGTGTTCCATTGCGAATGACCTCACGGGAACGCGTCCTCGCCTCCGTACGCCACACGGAACCGGACCGGGTTCCAATCGATCTGGGGGGCACCCCCAGCTCCGGGATCTCGGCGATGGCCTACAACCGTCTCAAGCACCATCTGGGGATCGACCCCGGCCCAACACGCGTCTACGACGTGGTGCAACAGCTCGCGCAGCCGGATGAGGAGATCCTGGACCATTTCCATGTCGACGTGCTGGACATCGGACGGAGCTTCAACAGGGAGCCCGAGGCCTGGGTGGAGGCGAAGCTGGCCGACGGAAGCAGGGCGCACTACCCGGCCCGTTACGTCATAGAGGAAGCCGGGGACGGCTCGCGAAACGCCCTCTCCGCCGACGGGACAGTCATCGCACACATGCCCTCGGGCGGGGCTTTCTTTGACCAGGTCTGCTTCCCCTACATAGACGATTACCCGGCCACCTACGGAGACCTCCCCACGGCGATGCAAAAAGTCCTCTGGGCCGGGCTTGTTCACAGCCCCTGGGACCATGCCGGGGAAGAGGACTTCTGGACCACGCTCCGGGAGAAAGCGCTGGAGCTGAGGGCCAGCTCTGACCGGGCGCTGATCATCGTGGCGGGGTGTAATCTCTTTGAATGGGGGACGTTTCTGAGGAGGATCGACAACTTCCTGATGGATATTGCCGCGGAGACCCGGCAGGTCGAACGGCTTCTGGACGCGCTGATGGAGCATCATCTGGCGACGCTCGAGAAGGTCTGTGGCGCCGTGGGGGATGTGGCTGACATTCTCCGGTTCGGGGACGATCTGGGGATGACTGGCGGACCATTTATCTCGCCGGAGGTCTACCGCAAGATTTTCAAGCCGCGTCACGCCCGTCTCTGCGACTACGTGCACACCCAGAGCCGAATGCACACCTTCCTCCATTCCTGCGGGTCCATCTACAAGCTCATGCCGGACCTGATCGAGGCTGGTTACGACATCATCAACCCCGTGCAGACCAACTGTGTCGACATGGAGCCCGAGAAGCTGAAGCGGGAGTTTGGCAGAGATATTACGTTCTGGGGAGGCGGGTGTGACACGGCTCAGGTCTTGAACCGCTCCAAGCCTGCCGATGTCAGGGCACATGTTCTCCGGCGGTTGGAGATCCTGGCCCCGGGTGGCGGGTTTGTCTTCAACACCGTCCACAACATTCTGCCCGAAGTACCCCCGGAAAACATCGTAGCCATGTATAAGGCCGTGGGAGAGTACAATTCCTGAATTCGGCCCAGGGTTGACATTTCAGCCATTTTCTTGTTGATTAGGGTAGTAAAAACCCTGTTTTCACGAGCCCATCCTCAATGCCCTCTGAGATCTCGATTCTCCTTACGGCTGCGGCCACAATCGGACTGATTCACACCGTACTGGGGCCCGACCACTACCTCCCTTTTATCGTCATGGCGCGGGCCGGGCGGTGGTCGTTGCGGAAGACGATGCTGATCACAGCCCTCTGCGGGGTGGGGCATGTCCTGGGCTCCGTGCTTCTGGGTGCGGTCGGTATCGGCCTCGGCATCGCCATCTCCCAACTGGAAGCCCTGGAGACGATTCGGGGCGGCTTTGCAGCCTGGGTCCTCATTGCGTTTGGCCTCGTCTACACCATCTGGGGTTTGCGGTGGGCCTACCGGCGAAAACCCCACCAGCACCTGCATGTTCACGAGGACGGGACGTACCACATGCACAAGCACGTCCACGCAAAGGAACACGCCCACGTGCATGCACACGAAGGATCCGCACGTCTGACGCCCTGGGTTCTCTTCACCATATTCGTCCTCGGGCCGTGTGAATCGCTCATCCCGGTACTGATGTATCCCGCCGCAAAGAGCAGCCTCCCGGGTCTCATCCTTGTCGTCGGCACGTTTGCCGTCGCCACGGTACTGACTATGCTCACAATCGTGGGAATTGCCACGGTCGGGGCAAGGCGCATTTCGATGAAACCGCTCGAGCGGTACACGCACGCCATTGCCGGCGCGACGATCTGTCTCTCCGGACTGGCAATCCAGTTCCTTGGATTGTAGCTGAATAGATTATCGCCGGAAGCGCCTCACTCCCCCACCCTGCTCTCGTTCAAGAAATCTTCATTGGTGATCCACCATGCGTGTTCCATCAACTCTCCATCCAGGGGTCTTCCTGTGTGCCGTCCTCCTTCTCCTGACAGGATGTGAGCACCGGAAGAACCCTGAATCAGCCGACGGCCTCACCCGGAAGGAGCAGCTCGGGAAGCTCCTCTTTCACGACCGAAATCTCTCGACACCCCCGGGGCAGGCCTGCGTCGATTGCCACGACCCGGAGGCGGGCTTCGGGAATCCCGACGCAACCCTTCCGGTCTCCCGGGGTGTTCACAGAGACCGGTTTGGAAACCGGAATGATCTGACGGCTGCCTATTCTGCACACACGCCCGAGTTCCACCTCGATTCAACCGAGAACATCTATGTCGGTGGTTTCTTCTGGGACGGCCGGGCCGCCACGCTGGCCGAACAGGCCAAGGGCCCGCCGACCAACCCGCTGGAGATGGCGAACCGGGACGAGGAGGCGGTGGTGGAGAGCATCCGGCGATCGGAGTACGCAGACCTCTTCAGGGAGGTTTTCGGGACCGGTTCACTCACAGATCCGCTGGAGGCATACGAGCTGATGGCCGAAGCAATTGCCGCGTTCGAATCCACGCGCGAGTTCAATCGGTTTGACTCCAAATACGATTTCTATTTGCAGGATAGAGCGGAGCTGACGGAGGAAGAGTCGAGAGGGCTCCAGCTCTTTGAAGATCCCGGAAAGGGAAACTGCGCGGCCTGCCACCCGAGTCAACCGGGCCCGGACGGCTCTCCCCCCCTCTTCACCGACTACACGTATGACAACCTCGGAGTGCCTCAAAACCCGGCCAATCC
>JBATTW010000017.1:0-2137 GCA_049670805.1 Bacteroidota bacterium | reverse complement strand
GTGCTGGAGGAAGCGGGGATGAGCTACGCCGACCTGGTGACCTGTCGCGTGTTCCTGGACGACCCTAGTGTAGTGTTACAAAAGTGTCTGGCCCATGTGGAGATATGCGTGTATATTATCGTCCATGAGCAATTCAACCAAGAAGTTGCGTTTGCGACGAGGTGATCGGAAGGTCCTTGAGTCCTGGCTTCGATCTCGGACTCTCCCACGGCGCCAGGTTGAGAGAGCCAGGATCCTCCTGGGTGCGGCAAGAGGGGAGTCGAGCCGGAGCCTTGCAGAGTCTGTGGGTGTGGCGCGAGACACCGCCCGGCTCTGGATACGTCGCTACGAAGGAGATGGCCTGAAGGGTGTTGAACAGGATCGGCCGCGATCGGGCCGTCCACGCAAGCTCACTCCCGATCTCGAAGCTCAAATCGTTGAAAAGACGGTCAACGAGGATCCTCCCCCCGAGGTATCAACCCACTGGACGAGTAGGTTGCTGGCAAAAGCCATGGATCTCAATCACGTCGATGTCTGGAGGACGTGGAAGAAGTACGGCTTGAAGCCTCACCAGATCCGGCGCTTCAAGCTCTCACGGGATCCTCGTCTTATTGAGAAGATCCACGACGTGGTGGGGGTCTACCTCAATCCCCCCGAGAATGCCGTGGTCTTCTCCTTCGACGAGAAGAGCCAGATCCAGGCCCTGGACCGTACACAGCCTGGCTTACCGCTCAAGAAGGGCCGTGCTGGCACCATGACTCACGACTACAAGCGACACGGCACTACAACCCTATTTGCCGCTCTTGAGGTCGTTACCGGCCATGTGATCCACGACTGCATGCCCCGGCACCGCCATCAGGAGTTCCTCAAGTTCATAAAGACCGTCGAACGCTCGGTGGAGCCCGGACTCGATATCCACGTCATTCTCGACAACTATGCCACTCACAAACACGAGAAGGTGCGTCGCTGGCTCGAAAAACATCCCCGGGTACACTTCCACTTCGTTCCCACCGGCAGCTCTTGGCTGAATCTCGTGGAACGGTTCTTCGGTGAACTCGACGAACGCCAACTTCGCCGACTCGCCGTGACCAGTGTCGGCGCGCTCGTGAATGTCATCAACGCATATATCAGCAATCGCAACGAAGATCCCACACCTTTCATTTGGACAAAGTCCGCCAGAGAGATAATCGAAAAGATCGAACGTGGGCTAAGAACTTTAGAGGCGGTACACTAGTCCCTCAATCAACCCCCGCGCAAATGCTGCAACCTCCTCCCTGCGTCTTTGTTGCAGAGAATAGTTGGCAGGGTTAGATAAGTGGGGTCTTTCCACAACCAGGAGGCTCGAACGAACAGAGGGCGTGTATTGGGGTGGGGTGGTTGGGTTCACATCAACTGGATGGGACCGACTCCTCCGGAGGGCACAGGATCAAAATGGGTGCTCCATCAGGGGAACCACCTTTATGCCCGGCTGACGCTGGACGTAGGTCACTGTCCGGGCCCTACTTTGTTCCCGCGGCACCGCCGCCACCATCCTGAAAACCATGGCCATGATGATGATGGCGCGGAGGATGACCACCATGACCATGATCACCACGATGACCTCCACATCCTCATCCGTCAGCCTTCAGCGGTCCTGAGATGGCTTCTCTCATTGAATGGGTGGGAGATGGTGGCAACCTTTTGTTGATTATGGATCATATACCGTTTCCAGGTGCCGTTGCCGACCTGGCTTCAATGCTCGGAGTAGTGCCTCCACCGACCTGCCCCCTGAAAACTGGCCGCGGTATCCTGTGGACGGCTGGTTGGTCGGCGGAGTCCTTTAGAGCCGACGTATGCGACCTATTGAGACAAAAGTGGGGACAACAATCGGAAAGAAAAGCGGCTCCTCCAAAGGGATTCCTTGGTCCGATAAAACCCGGGAGACGAGCGAGGACGCCGTGGCCGACTCTGAATGGCTCGTCCCCTTACCGGAGTGTGCAATTTTCACCCGCCACGAATGGTGGAATTGTATGGATGAAGGTTGCCCATTTCCGCGTAAAAGCTTTGCATAATGTAAGAGGGTCGAATAGCTTGATTATTGCCTTGCCAATACGCACTTAACTCGGAGGTTCCCATGAGGACACTCGCAGTCCTAGTGATCGGTTGCGCTGTTCTGGTC
>JBATTW010000016.1:0-2438 GCA_049670805.1 Bacteroidota bacterium | reverse complement strand
CCTGAGAGATGATCCCGGCTGAACCGGTTGCGGTTCCTCCTGCGGAGCGGTGGGAGCTCCGGTTGAACGACCCAGGACGGCCTCCGGGAGTGCGGGGGGGATTGGCGGATCGAACTCAAAACCAAAGAGTTGCGGATTCTCTCCGATGACTGCGGCCGAGACGATGCTAAAGACGTAGCCAAAGGTCTCCTCGGGGACTTTTGCTTTCCCCAGAAGGTTCCAGAAGTTCCGCTCTCGCGGATTCTCCGGCATACGCTGGACGATCGGAAGGACTCTCCACTCGCCCCAGTTGTAGCAGGCCATCACGAGCAGTCCCGATCCCTGCGCCTCCGTCTGATAGAGATCCCGCAGATACCGTGCCGCAGCCTGCGTCGATTTCTCGAAATTGTGGCGTTCGTCCTGGGGATCATAGGCCGCGTCTTCGACCTGCGGCCCGGTCTTGAGACCGTACTTGCCGGCGGTCTTCGGGATAAACTGCCACATCCCTTTCGCGATCCCAAAGCGGGTCGGGGGTCCGACGATGCGCACGTTGAAGTTGCTCTCCTGTAGAGCCAGGTAGTAGAAGAGGGCCGGCAGGCCGTTCCCCGACATCTGCTCCACAATCTTCCCGTTGTAACCATTTCGTTTTGAACGATCGACGGCTCTCTGGAGGCGGCCCGTGGCTTTCCACCGCTCGATATACGCCGCGACCTTCTCTTTGAACTCCGGCGGCATGTTAACGTCACACTCTCCGAACATCCGCGCCACCTTGTAGATCAGCCACTCCTGCTCCTCCATCTTATCGCGGGATATGCCGAACTCCTCGCTGACGAATTCGTTGTACTGCGTCTGAAGAGACCGCTGCTCGGCCAGCTTCCCTTCCAGCTCCCGCCTCAATTCGGCGTCAGCGCTCTCCGCGATCGCAAGTTGCAGCTGCATCAACTGGAGTTCCAGGGATTTCATCGAGTAGAACATGTTGGCAGCTACACCGTGGAGACGATCCAGACGTTCAACCCGACGGGTCTGAAAATAGAGAGCGGCCGCAGTGGCAATGAGGAGGAAGGCAACAACGCCGATGATGCTCCAGTAGTGTCTCTTCTTCTTCTTGTGGACCTTCTGATACGCCCGCCGGATCATCGTCGTCCGCTCCCCGGCATCCTCCTGCGGGCTTTCGCCGAAATAGTGGTCCGCCACCATAGTCAACTCGGGCCGCTCGAGGATGGTCTGATCCGCACCCACTCCGATGGGCAGTTCGACTTCCGTGTGCAGAACGGGACCGTTTTTTGCCAGCTGTATCTTGGCCGTCGGCGGGAGGAGCGTCCTTGTCACCGGCTTCCCGTTCAGGTAGGTGCCGTTTCGACTCTTCAGATCCTGGACCCACCATTTGCCGTCTTCCCATGTGATCGACGCGTGATGGCTGCTGACGATGGCATCCTTGAAGACCAGATCAGAGTCCGGCGCTCGGCCGAGCGTGACGTCTGAGGTTATCCGCTCGGGGGGATCCACGATGTCGCCCCCCTCGACTCGCAAGCGGATGGGATAGACGGGTTTTGTCGGACGGTCAGTGTTGGAGTCCATGGTGACCACGCATTTCTGTGTCTGTGAGCTCTTACACTCGAGGGAAATCGGTCTCAAGCGAGCGGTTGTTCTGGCTTCAAAGATACTAGAAAAATGGGGGCCCAGAATCAAGGGCTTCAGCCATCAGAGCCGAACGCTACCCGGAGCGTGTGTATCTCAAAGGGGCCGAACCGGAGTCTGACGGCGTTCTCCTGCACGGGCAGAGCGTCCAGATCCTCCTCCAGCAGGTTCGCGAGGCGCACCTCCCTCACCGGACGGCCGAACGCAATTCGGGCCTCCTGATCCACACCGTGCGACTCGTAGAGCCGAATGATCGCCTCGTTCCCCGCCTCCGCCTGTTTGATGGCCTCAACGATGACATTCCGGGCATCGACCTGGAGCATGGAAAAAGAGGGGGGCAGGGTCCCTGAGGACCGTCCCGCTTTCACCACGACAAGAGGATGGTTCAGCTCATATCCCGCCCGAATCACACCCCCCGTGATGTGATCACCCGGATGCGGGTAGAACGAATAGGTGAATCCATGGGATCCCTGGTCGGCTTCCGGATCGGGATAGGAGGGGCTCCTGAGGAGGTTGATGTCAAGGACGTTTCGCGTCACCTTGTGGCCGTACTTGCAATCCTTGAGGAGAGCGACCCCGTAGTTCCTCTGAGATATGTCGATCCACTTCTGCGCGGGAATCTCGTACTTCGAGCGGTCCCACGTCGAACTGCCGTGGGTTGGCCGTCGGATATGTCCGAACTGGATTTCGCTCGTGGACTCCAGCGCGCTGACGGTTGTCGGAAAGGAAGCGCGGAGCATCTTCCCCTTTTCGTGCCATTCCACCTGCGTCTCGAAGTCCAATCTCCTGCTCCCGGCGGTGAGGACGATCTGCTGCGTCAA
>JBATTW010000015.1:0-17637 GCA_049670805.1 Bacteroidota bacterium | reverse complement strand
AGGATAAAGAGCCCGGAGGGGTGGATCTCGTTTATAACGCCTGTCTGGATCCAGTACTTCAGACTCATAAGCGCGCTGATGGGAAGAAAACCTTCGGCGCCGGGCGGGCGTTTGAAGAAGGGCTCCGCGCCTCCCGATACCCCCCACTGCATAAAGAGATAGAACTCGATGCCGATCCAGAGACAGAGCATCGCAAAGGCGAGCTGTACCGTCGACCTGAGGAACTGCGAGTCTTCACGCAGTCGGAGGGCGAGGCGTTTGTACCATGACGTTTCACTCTGATACCGGGGACGTTCTCTCTTCTGTCCCGGGGAGATAGGCTTGACCTGCCGACCAAGAGCGGTTTCTCTGAACATTACTTCAGGACCCTATCGGATAAACTTCATTGCACGGTATTCCGGCCGCTTCATCTCAGCCGCCATCTGAGCGATGTTCTTTCCAAGGAGCATTGCCCGAATCTCGTCTCTGAGCAGACCCCACCGGTCGTGAACGGGACACGGTTTCTCGCCTCCGCATTCCGGAAAACCCAGGACACATTCGTTGAAGAAACTCGTCCCGTCGACCGCCTCCACGACCTGGAACAACGTGATCTCGCCGGCCGGCTTTGCGAGAGCGAACCCACCGGTGGGACCCTTGAGCGAGACGAGAAGGCGCTTGCGGGTGAGGTCCTGCAAGATCTTGCCAAGGAAGTGATACGGGATCTCAAGCCTCTGTGTCAGCTCCTTGATGGGCGTCATCTCCTTGTCCGGCTTCCCGGCCAGATAGAGGACAGCCTGGAGGGCATACTCACACTGACGGCTAAAAAGACTGCTCATGGGGTGTTAATTTCGGAGTAGTTTATCTGAATATAGGGTATCAATCCCCCAATGTCAAGCCGGAATTGGATTTCGGGCAATATTTCGCATACATTCTCGTGATTTTATCGCCGGTCACTCCGCGGCCCCGTCCACTGATCGAAATGCGCTTTTTCAACCGTCTGGTGTTCCTCACCATCCTCCTCCCGGGAGGACTCAGGGCGGAGTCCGATTATGACTCCACCAGAACATATCTTCTGGGCGAGGTGGTTGTGACCGGAAGACGGGAGGCTGTCTCCCGATCTGCAACCATCACGGAGATCCAGAAGACCAGCATTGCGGGTATGGATGTCTTCACGGCCTCAGGAGCGCTCAGCCAGAGCGGCGGGATCTACGTCCGGAACAATTCGCGGAACGAGATGCTCGTTACGATGCGAGGATACGACCAGAGGCAGGTCGGAGTTTTTCTTGATGGGGTTCCCGCCTACCTGCCGTTCGACGGGATACTGGACCTGGGGCAGATCGGGGTTGCCCCGCTCGGGAAAATCACCGCGACAAAGGGGATGCCCTCCGTCCTCTACGGTGCCAACAGCATGGGCGGCACGATCAACCTCGTCACGGACGAGATATCATCCGGCACCTCCACACGGGTACGCCTGCAGGGAGGTCTCTTCCAGGGAGGGCTTCTCTCTCATGGGGGAGCGGTCGAGGGAGTTTCGTGGTACGGTGCGTTCCAGTACGGAAGGTCCAGCGGCTTCCCCCTCCCCTCTTCCACACCCGTCGCACGGAACGAAGACGGAGGCACGAGAAACAACAGCCATCGGGAGGGTTACAGCCTCTTTGCGAAGGTGGTTCTGCGGCCATGGCAGCGTTCCCGGACGGCGCTTTCCTTCTTTCATGTCCAGGACACACGAGGCATCCCGACGAGCATACACACTTCCCGGCCGCGCTACTGGAGATACACCGACTGGCGCAAATCAGTTATGCACCTTCTTCACGAATCATTCATCGGCCGGACCGTCCTCCTCAAGGGAAGCTTCTTTTACGAAACGTACTACAACGTTCTGGACTCGTATGACGACTCCACGTTCAGCAGTCAGGCGAGACCCTACGCCTTCTCTTCCACATATGATGACTACTCGTACGGCGGATCGCTCACAGGGACGTTCAGACTCTCCTTTCTCCCGCCGGCAAAGGTTGCGCTCCTCTTCAAGAGGGATGTTCACCGTGAAGAGCCGGATCGCGGAGAGGGTTTCAACCGTTTTGAGGCCAGCGTATTGACGATAGGCCTGGAACAGGAGCTCCCCATTGCGGAGCGGTTCCTGGGCGTGGTCGGCCTGAGCCACGACCGTCTTCAACCGGACGCCGAAGAGGATTCGGCCGCAAGATCCCCGGAGGGTGAGTGGGGAGGTTTTGTCGGGGTGGGCTGGAACGCAACGGAGAGGGTCCGTCTTCACGCGAACTCCGCCTGGAAGTCCCGGTTCCCCACGTTGAAGGAGCTCTACTCGGAGAGACTGGGGCGTCACGTGGCCAACCCCTCACTCGCCCCGGAAAGAGGATGGAACCTGGAGCTGGGCATTACCTGGAGCCCCGCAGCCGCGATCCGGACCTCCCTCGCACTCTTTCAGAACGATGTGAAGCAGATCGTGGAAAACGTACCGTTGGGGGACGGGACATTTCAGTATCAGAACATAGGCAGGGCTCTGTTCCGGGGATTTGAGCTGGAAGCTCAGATGAGAGGTGCGGAAGGTCTGGTCTCGTTCAACTACACATACCTCCACGCGGAAAACCGGACCGCCGGCGCGTCGTCACCCCACCTGGAACACCGGCCACGCCACATCTTTCACTCGCTTGTCTCGGTCACCGGGTGGCGGGTTCTGCATATGGCCCTGGAGCTCTCCTACACAGGACTCCAGCAGAGCAGAGACCTCGACAGCGGCGACTGGCAGGACCTTTCGGACTACTGGCTCCTGAATCTCCGGGCTTCCTACCGGATCAGTTCAGGGGTGGAGCTGTTCGCGCGTCTCAACAACGCCACCGATTCCGCCTACGAGACGGAATACGGATTCCCTCAGCCGGGCCGGCATTTCATCGTCGGCGCCGAGGCGAATTTCTGACCTTCCGTTTCGCCTTTGTCTTCCGCCCTGGCTTCTGTTTTCCTTTCGGCTTCCCCCCTTTTGGAAGAATATCCTCTACCCATGTCAGGACTGCCATCGTGGACGGGAAACCGAGTGTCGGGAGGGCAAGCAACGCGACATGCCGGATCTCCTCGGGGGTCGCCCCCGCCTCCAGCGACTTGCGCACGTGTGAATGGACGGCCCCTTCCAGCCAGGCCCCCATCGAGATGCCGAGTTTGAGCAGCGCACGCTCTTTCTTTCCTATCGGACCGGCGAGGTGGCAGGCGGCCCCGAGCTGCTCGTAGGCACGGGCGATCTCGGGGTACGTGTCGGCGAAATCCGTAAACCGTTTTGGAATATCTCTCATTGATCTCTCCTTTCCGGGACATGCCCTGGCAGTTGCACCACATTCCTCCGCGGCGCTGCCCCATGGTACGGATTATTCACCACTCATGTGTGATCCAGGTCCTTCGGCGGCGGCAACTTTTCCCTTGACCTCCGGGTGCTGTTGTGATATATTACGCGCATATCATCAGCCACGAGATCGAGCTCACAGATGGCCGAACCATGGTCCGGAGTCTTCCCCGCGATCACCACCGCTTTCACACCAGACGGACAACTTGACCACGCGACGATCAGACATCACGTCCGGTCTCTCCTTGATGCCGGTGTGCACGGCCTCGTCGCCCTCGGGTCTCTGGGAGAAAACGGTGTTCTCTCTTACGAGGAGAAGCTGGAGATCCTGAACTGCGTCGCGACCGAGGCCGGGGGAAGAATCCCTCTCCTCGCGGGGGTGGCGGAGACCACCACGGAGCTGGCATGCAGCTTTGCCCGGGACGCGGAGACGCAGGGTGCGAACGGCCTCATGCTCCTCCCCCCCATGCAGTATCACTCGGACAGACGGGAAACCCTCCACCATATGCGGGCTGTCGGGGAGAGTTCCCCGATCCCGATCATGATCTACAACAATCCGGTGACGTACCGGGTGGACATCACCCCGGAGATGTTTGCCGAGCTGGCCGTGGAGAAGAAGTTCGTAGCGCTCAAAGAGTCCACCGGTGATCCGAGAAGAATCACCGACATACAGAACCTGGTCGGGGACCGATACCGGATCTTTGTGGGCGTGGATGACGTTGCGCTCGAGAGCTTTCTTCTGGGAGCGGTCGGCTGGGTCGCGGGTCTGGTCTGTGCGTTTCCCGGGGAGACCGTCGCGCTCTACGAGCTGTTCCGTCAGGGTCGGCTGGAGGAAGCCAGGGAACTCTACAGCTGGTTTATGCCCCTCCTCCACCTGGACACGTCCACCAAGTTCGTGCAGTACATCAAGCTGGCGGAGCAGATCGTCGGCCTGGGAACCGAACACGTGCGACCACCCCGCCTCCCCCTGGAGGGGGAAGAGCGAACCCGGATAGAGCACATCATACAAACAGCGCTGGAAAGACGGCTGGAGCTGAGACCATGAGTGAACCACGCAAGCACCGAAACTACGTCGGGGGAACCTGGGTCGACTCACCCGGTGAGATCGGCAACGTGAACCCTTCGGACACGGGAGACATTGTCGGGCTCTTCGCGCAGGCGGACGAAGATCTTGCCGCGCAAGCCGTCGAGGCTGCCGCGGCGGGGACCTCCCTCTGGGCACAGAGCACGCCCCAGGAGCGATTCAACGCACTCGACTTCACGGGCTCCGAGATCCTGAAACGAAAGGAGGAGCTCGGGATGCTCCTCTCCCGGGAGGAGGGAAAGACCCTTCCGGAGGGAATCGGAGAGGTCACACGTGCCGGTCACATTTTCAAATGGTTTGCCGGAGAGGCGCTCCGCCTGAGCGGTGAGCATCAGCCCTCCGTGCGCCCGGGCATCGACGTGGATGTCCTCCGCCAGCCGCTAGGGGTCATCGGGATCATCACCCCCTGGAACTTCCCCATTGCAATCCCCGCATGGAAGATCGCGCCCGCGCTGGCGTTCGGAAACAGTGTTGTGTTCAAACCCGCCGACCTGGCCCCTGGGTCCGCCTGGGCGGTCGCGGAGATTCTCTCACGCTCGGGCATGCCCGAAGGCGTGTTTAACCTGGTCATGGGTCGGGGCAGAGTGGTTGGCGAGGCAATCATCAACCATCCCGCGGTCTCGGGAATCAGCTTCACCGGATCCGTCGAGACAGGACGGCACATCGCCACAGCGTGCGCAAACCGTATGGCCAGAGTCCAGCTGGAGATGGGCGGGAAGAACCCGCTCGTCGTTCTGGATGACGCGGACCTCGAAACCGCCGTCAACGCCGCCGTGAACGGCGCATACTTCTCGACCGGACAACGCTGTACCGCCTCCAGCAGGTTGATCGTAACCGAAAAGATCCATGACCGGTTTGTCCGGGCAATGGTGGAGCGCCTGGGGAGTCTGAAGGTTGACCATGCCCTGAACCCCGGCACCGACATCGGACCGGTTATCGACGAGTCACAGCTGGAGAAGGACCTGGCCTATGTGGAGATCGGGTTGAAGGAGGGCGGAACACTCGCGTACGGCGGGGAGCGCCTCACGCGGGAGAAGAACGGATTTTACATGGCACCGGCTCTCCTGACGGAGACCCGGAACAATATGCGGATCAACCGCGAAGAGGTGTTTGGTCCCGTCGCAACGGTCATTCGTGTCAGTGGCTACGATGAGGCGCTCGGGGCGGCAAACGACACGGAGTTCGGCCTCTCCGCCGGCATCTGCACCGGATCGCTGAAGCATGCCAGCCACTTCAAGCAACACGCGGAGGCCGGGATGGTGATGGTAAACCTTCCCACCGCCGGTGTCGATTATCATGTCCCGTTCGGCGGTAGCAAGCGTTCCAGCTATGGCACGCGGGAACAGGGCCGTTACGCTGTGGAGTTCTACACAACGGTCAAGACCTGCTACGTTGCGCCCTGAGGACGCAACACCAGGGGGATCAGGATGATTTGACAATCTTTCAAGGGGAGATCATGCCGGTACGGAAACAGCTGATGGAACAGACAAAACTCTCGGATCAGGCGTACAAACGGGTGGAGGAGCTCATCGTCACGCTCAAGGTTCAACCGGGCAGCGTTGTCACGGAGGCGGACCTGATCCGGACGATCGCGATAGGGAGAACACCCACCCGTGAGGCGCTCCAGCGCCTGGCATCCCAGGGGCTTGTGACTCCCCTCCCCCGGCGCGGCATTCTCATAAACCAGCTGAACCTGACACAGTACTTCGCGGTCCTCAACACGCGGCGTGTTCTTGATCGCCTTATTGCCACGAGTGCCGCCCGGAAGGCAACCCGCCAGCAGCGGCAGGTCTTCCAGCAGTGCGCGGCAACCATGCGCAAGGCCGCGGCGAAAAACGACATGAGCGAGTTCATGCGCGTGGACCATGATTTCGACAGGATACTCGAGGAGGCTGCTCAGAACCCGTTCGCGGCCCACGCATCGGCGCCTCTTCACATACACTGCCGCCGTCTCTGGTTTACCTACAGACACGACCGTGATGTCGCACGGACAGCCAAGCTGCACATCAGGCTCATCACGGCTGTCGCCCGGGGAAAAGAATCAGCCGCTTCCAGCGCGGCCGACGATATCATCGACTACCTGGAAGAGTTCACACGAAAGACCATCGAAGTCTGACCTTCTGAGAGCCTGCCGGCACGCAGAATGAAACGTCGAACATTCTTCTGTATTGACGCCCACACCTGCGGGAATCCCGTTCGTGTCCTCGCCAGAGGAGGACCACGCCTGGAAGGCCCGACCATGAGCCAACGACGCCAGCAGTTTATGGCGGAGTACGACTGGATCCGGACCGGACTGATGTTTGAACCCCGGGGTCACGACCTGATGTCCGGCAGCATTCTCTATCCCCCCAGCCGTGAAGATACCGACATAGGAATCCTCTTTATCGAAACCAGCGGGTGTCTTCCGATGTGCGGTCACGGAACAATCGGCACCGTCACGGTCATTCTGGAAGAGGGGCTCGTAAGACCCAGAACACCCGGAATCCTCCGGCTGGAGGTCCCCGCCGGGATCGTGGAGGCCCACTATACGCAGGAGGGCAAGAAGGTCACAGGGGTACGGTTTCTGAATGTGCCATCCTTCCTGGACACCGCCGGGATCACCGTGGACTGCCCTGACCTGGGTATGCTGAAGGTGGACGTGGCGTACGGCGGCAACTTCTACGGCATCATCGATCCGCAGGAAAACTACGCGGGTCTGGACTCGCTTACTCCCTCCCAGATACTCCGGTACAGCCCTCTCATCCGCCGTCGGATCAACGATCAGCAGGAGTTCGTCCATCCGGAAGATCCCTCGATCAAGGGGCTGAGCCATATCGAGTGGACGGGACCCCCGAGGAACCCGACATCGGACGGCCGCAACGCCGTCTTTTACGGTGAGAAGGCGATCGATCGCTCACCGTGCGGGACAGGCACGTCGGCTCGCATGGCCCAGTGGTTCGCGGCGGGGAAGCTCAAAAAGGGAGACACATTTGTACACGAGAGCATCATCGGAAGCACGTTTCGTGGCCGGGTGGAGCACCTTACACGGGTGGCGGATAAGGAGGCCATCGTTCCCTCAATCGAAGGCTGGGCACGCGTCACCGGATACAACCACATCTTCATCGATGAAGACGACCCGTATGCCCACGGGTTTCAGGTCATCTAGATATCATCCCATCAGCCTATGACAACTACCGGCAGAGTCATCGTGATCGGCGCGGGAGCCGTAGGCCTTTCTGCGGCGCACTATCTTAGGTGCGCGGGGATCGAAACGATTCTTCTGGAGAGGGGCGGTAACGGAGATGGTTGCTCTTTCCAGAACGCCGGCCTGGTCGCACCAAGTCATATCGTCCCGCTTGCGGCACCGGGGGTGATGAGGAAAGGGCTCCAGTGGATGCTGGATCCGGAGAGCCCCTTCTACGTCAAGCCCGGCCTGGACCGGTCCCTCATCTCCTGGGTCTGGAAGTTCTACCGTTCGGCCACAAGGGAACACGTGCATCGTTCGGTCAGACTCATCCGTGATCTCTGTCAGGGAGGGCTGACCCTTTTTCAGGAGCTCCAGGAGATGGAGGGGATGGATTTCGGTCTGATCCGGCGAGGACTCCTTATGCTCTACAGAACCGAAGGTGGCCACGCGTCCTGTCTGGAAGAGGCCGGGCTGGCCCGGGACATTGGAATGGAGGCGGAGGTCCTGGATGGGGCGGGGCTTCGGAAGCTGGAGCCGGGAATCACGTTCAGAGCCACGGGAGGCATCTATTACCCCGGCGATGCGCATCTCTCGCCATCCCTCTTTATGGAACAGATGCTCAGGCTCGTAGAGAAAGAGGGTGCGGTCATCCGCCCCTCCTCGGGGGTCATCGGCTTCGAGAGAACCGGCCCGAGGGTCACCGGCGTCAGGACGGCAGACGGCCTCCATGAGGCCGACCATTTTGTGCTGGCCGGCGGCGCCTGGTCACCAACGCTTCTTCCCGGTCTGGACCTTCGGCTTCCTCTCCAGCCGGGGAAAGGGTACAGCGTTACGGTCAGCAACCTCTCGCACAAACTGACCCTCCCTCTGATACTCGCGGAGTCCCACGTAGCGGTCACCCCCTTTCCGGGAAGCATCCGGTTCGCCGGGACGATGGAGCTGGCCGGTTATGATCTTACGATCAACCATCGCCGGGTGGATGCGATACTCAAGGCTGTGCCGCGCTACATTGCCGATGTGGAGCTCCCCCCTGAGCGGGAGGTCCAGCCCTGGGCGGGTCTCAGGCCCTGCACGCCAGATGGACTACCCTATGTGGGGAGTTTCAGAGACTACCCCAACCTTTTCGCTGCAACGGGTCACGCAATGCTGGGTATATCAATGGCGCCCGTAACCGGGAAGATCGTGGCCGACCTCATTACCGGCCGGGAAACTCTGCTGGACCTGACGGCACTTTCTCCGGACCGGTTCGGTTAGGACTCAAGAACGGTTTCATACTCTAATTCATCATTGCAGGTATCAGCCAGAGGCATCATGGAACAACCGTCGCTCATCAAGGAGAAGGTGGGGCAGGCGCAAAAACTGCTCCGGGAATTCGACATGGACTGCTGGATTACCTTTGCGAGGGAAACATCGATCAACGGGGATCCCGCGCTGGATTTTCTGGTCAGCGCCGATCTGACCTGGGAGAGCGTCATTATCCTCTCCGCCTCCGGTGACTCCTGCGCCTTCGTGGGTCAGTATGACAAGAAGATGGTCGAAGACACCGCGGCATACGATCAGGTCATCGGCTACGTGGAGGGGATGCGCAAACCCTTCCTGGACTACATGACCCGCCTTGCCCCCCGGAGAATCGGGGTCAACTTCTCGCGGGACAGCGTTGTCTGCGACGGGCTCACACACGGAATGTACCTGACAATGGTGGATCTCCTGAGTGAGATCGACCTGGCCGATCGGCTCACCTCCGCCGAGGAGATCGTCTCAGCTCTCCGGCAGCGAAAGACAGGGGCCGAGATCGAATACATGCAGGAGGCGATTCGCCACACGGAGGAGGTCTTCGAGCTGGTGAGACAATTCATACGGCCCGGAATGACAGAAGAGCAGATCGCGGCGTTCATGCGGGCCCAGGTGGAGAAGCGGGGCCTGGATCTGGCCTGGGAGCCAAAGGTATGCCCCTCCGTCTTTTCGGGCCCCGACACCGCCGGCGCGCACTACAAACCGACGGAGCGGCTGGTTCAGCCCGGGCACATTCTGAACATGGACTTCGGCGTGAAGTTCAACGGCTACTGCTCGGATCTCCAGCGTACATTCTACATCTTGAAGAAGGATGAAACTCAAGCTCCGCCGGAGGTCCAGAAGGGATTTGACACGATCGTCTCTTCCATCAAGGCTTCACGCAACGCGATATGGCCGGGAGCGCAGGGACGCACCGTGGATGCGGTCGCGCGGGAGATGATCACAGAGGCGGGGTACGAGGAGTTTCCCCACGCGCTGGGGCACCAGGTGGGTCGCTTCGCGCATGACGGGACCGCCATACTGGGACCGCCGTGGGAAAAGTACGGGAAGAAACCATCGCTTCCCCTGGAGAAGGGGATGGTCTTCACCATCGAGCCACGCCTGACGGTGCAGGGCCGTGGAATAGCAACAGTGGAGGAGATGGTGGTGGTGACCGGTGACGGCGCGGACTACCTCTCGACGCCCCAGGAGGAACTCTGGCTTATCGCTTCTTCTTCCTCTTGACGGCCCTTAGGATGTAGGCGGCCGCGTCGGGGGTCTTGCAGCCAGTTTCGCCGTGGTTCACGTCCACCCTGCCGATCTTTGCCGCGGCTGCCAGCGCACTCTTCTGCAGGCCGGCGTTTCGGATCCCGGTGGCAATCAGGGCGCTGTTCATCGCATCCCTGACCCGGTTCTTCCGGGCGTGGATCTCCTTCTGGATGGTCTTGAGCTGTTTCTCGTAGTAGGAGTCGGGAAGCTCGGTCTCCCGCATGGCGAGATGCGCCAGGAGAAGCCACCCTGTCCGGCCGATCCACTCCCCTTTCGATCTTCCCCACTGCTCTATCTTCTTCTGCGCGAAACGGGTCTTGGCGACAAAACCGGCGAAGGCATCCGAGATCACGTAGCTATCCAGATCTTTTACCCAATTCTCGAGCAGCGCGGAGTCCGCCTTCTCGGGGTCGGCGATCATGGTGGCCAGGACCATGGCGTCGTGGTTCCCCGTCGCCCAGAGACTGCATGCCAGGTCGTGGTCCTGCCCGATCTTCTTCCGTAGAACATTCTGATTGGCGTAGCTCACGCCAAACATCTTCTCCCTGGCCCCGTGTCGCCGGTACACCTTCCGGTTCTGCGCGGTCCCCATTCGGTTCAGCGTCTTCATGACATCGGCATGCATCATGGCGGCCGTTTCCTCTCGCGTCTGGATAAACGGGATAATTTCATCGAACCTATGCAGATCGGGACTCGAATGCAAGTTACCTCTCCGCAACTTTTATCGCTCGATTTCCGTTTATTCTACCTAGAGTTGGCCTTTCGCGGACTCACCTCCGAATCCCAGCATGTGCCGCACGCTCCTCATACTCTTCCTCTGCGCTGCTCTCGCCCGTGCGGATCAGAACGAAGACAAAGTTCTCCGCCTGATGCGGACCCCGGAGCCGATCAAGATTGACGGGGTCATAGAGCCGGCATGGACCATTGCTGATTCAGCCATCGGTTTCTTCCAGCAACAGCCGTTCCACGCACGACCACCCAGCTGCCGGACGGTAGCGAGCGTCCTGACAACCGACGAAGCGCTCTACTGCCTGATCCTCTGCTACGACCGGATGGAGAACATACAGAGGTTCACCGGCCTTCATGATCAGCAGGGCGGCGACATGGTCTCCATCATGCTGGATACGTTCAACGACAGGCAGACCGCGTACAAATTCGGGGTCACATCCACGGGTGTCCGTTCCGACTCCCGGATGCTGGACGACGCCCGCAACCGTGATTACAGCTGGGATGCGGTCTGGTTCGCCGACGCCGAGATCTATGAGTGGGGATACGTCGTCGAGATCAAGATCCCCTACAGATCCATCCGGTACGACAAGGAACTGAACGAATGGGGGATCGACTTCGACCGATGGATACCCACGACCAACGAGGACCTCTACTGGTGCGAATACGAAGAGAATGAAGGACAGCGGATCTCCAAATTCGGTACGCTCCAGTTCCAGGAATTCCGTCCTTCGGCCAGCGACTGAATCTGGAGCTCTACCCGGTCGGGATTGTTCGCTCAACGTATGTCAGCCGGGACGTCTACGATACAGACCCGGACCTGGGACTGGACGTCTTCTACAACCCCTCCCCGGAGCTGACGTTCCAGCTTACGGCAAACCCCGACTTCGCTCAGATCGAGGCCGATCCCTTTGACTTCAACATCTCCCGATTCGAGACCTATTTCCAGGAGCGAAGGCCCTTCTTTACGGAGGGTCAGGAAGTCTTTATGGCTTCGGGGCGGCAGAGGAATTCGGGTTTCTACGGACCGCTGGAGCTCTTCTACTCCAGGAGGATCGGCAAGATCCTTCCGGACGGGAGCGTTGTCCCGCTGATGCTGGGCTCGAAGGCTTTTGGAAGGCTCTCCGACTGGGAGTACGGCGGGTTCGTGGCCCTCACAGATGAGCAGCCCTATGTGGAAGACGACGAACCGATGATCGAGCAGAGAGCGTTTTTCGGCTCGGCCCGTATCAAACGAAGGATCCTGGAAAACTCTTCGATTGGACTCCTCTTTGTGGGAAAGCGGACGCGGGACCACTTCGATGGTGTCATCGACATCGACGGAGCGTTCCGCACATCCGGGTGGCAGCTCGCCTACCAGGTGGCCCGCTCCATCCAGGATGACAAGGGGGACTACGCCGCTTCGGCCGGCTTCACGATGTTCGGGGAAGAGTGGCTCAACATGGTCCGCGCCCGGGCGATCGGGAACAACTTCGACATAAGCCAGGTCGGGTATGTGCCGTGGGAGGGAACAGCGCAGTTTGTCGGTCTCACGGGTCCCATCTGGAACATGCAGGAGGGCTGGATCCGGCAGATCCTCATCTACTTTGGCCCGTTCGTTGGCTACGAGCACGTGGACCTCTTTGTGGACAGGGGTCTGGCTTTTGGATTCAACATGCAGCTCAGAGACGGGTGGGGATACGAGATCAACCTCTCGGGAGGGAGAAGCAAAGACGAAGGGATCGAGTACACCGAATACGAGATCAGTCTTAGCTCCTGGTTCCAAATCACTCCGAAGTGGAACGGAAACTTGGGGGGAGGATACGCCCGGACCTATAACTTCTCCCGTGAGTACCTGGCACCATATGGCTGGTTCTGGCTCCGGTTCGAGTGGAACGCGCTGAACGTGCTTCAACTCGGCACATCCTACGACATGTACGTGGAAGGGAACCCGGAGGGGGAAATCGAGGATGTCACACACAACGCGCGCCCCTTCTTCTCGTACACACCGATCAACAACTTGAACATCCGGGTCTATGTGGATATGGTCTGGGTCCGCTCCACGCGGAAGATCGACCAGGTCATTGCTGGGCTTCTCTTCTCCTACAACTTCCTGCCGAAGAGCTGGATATACCTTGCGATCAACGAGGTGCGGGACCGGAGCGAGGAGATAGACCACCTGGGAGGCACGCTTCCCCCCAGACTCCACGTGATAGACCGAGCGGCCGTCTTCAAGGTTCGCTATCTCTACTATTTCTAGATGCGCGAACTCGCTTTTTTGCGGATCATTCCCGTTCTTCATGAGGAGATATCATGGAAAAACATGTCACAATCGTTGCGGCGCTGCAGATTGGCTGGAGCATCCTGGGGCTGGTTTTCGGCCTCTTCCTCCTGATCCTGCTTGGAACACTCGGGGGCATCTCGGGTGATGAGGAAGCGCTGGTTATACTCCCGCTGATCGGGGTCCTCCTGGGTGGAACGCTCATCATCCTCTCCGCGCTGGGTATTCTGGGGGGCTTTGGTCTGCTGAAGTACAGGAACTGGGCAAGGATACTTATCCTCGTCCTCTCCGCGCTGGATCTGTTGAACTTCCCACTCGGTACCGCACTTGCCGTCTATACCGTCTGGGTCCTCGTGCAGACGGAAACCGCACAGCTTTTCGGACAGCAACCGGTGCAGACAGAGGCAGCCTCCTGATCAGCATCCGGAGGGAGATCTGCAATAACTTTCGCTGGAGGATGTAGATGAGAAACGCGAAACTCACAGCTGCAATTCCCCTTTCCCTTGCCGTACTCTCTACAGTGGGAGTTCTGGCGATTGTCGGCTCCGGCTGCGGGACCACACGGACTACATCACCCCTCACAGAGCGACTGGACTCCGCAGGCATCTCCCTCTACACGCTACAAATCCGGAATCAGGATTTTGCCGGACGCTCGGCATCCATTGTGGAAGCGGCAGCGAACAACATCATGCGCCTGAGTTCCGATGCAGAGGTAAAGGAGAGTGCCCTGGCCTGGAAGATGTATGCAATACCACAGCTCCGCGGAGCGCTCCTTTTCTCAGACCCCCTGGCGGCACAGTTTGATGCCTGGATTTTCTGCGGACAGCTGCTGGAGTACTTCGAGAAGGGCGGGGGCAAGGAGAATTTCGATTCGCTTCAGCCAATTGCCATCAACGCCAGTCGTCAGCTCTCCTCGGAAGCCTCAAACCTGATGCGTGGATCCCTCTCCGAATACGACTTCACGCGTCTGGACAGCCTGGTCGCCGTCTTGGTAAGCAATAACCCGATCGAGAACGATCTCTACCTGAGGAAATCCGCTGTGGACGCGCTAAGTGCCACGCTTGGAAAGAGAGAATACTCTGTCCAGTCAGCTATCGGGAGGATGGCACGCGACCTGGAGGACATCTCAGGGATGATACCCATCTACGCGGAACAGCTTCCACGGGAAGCCCGCTGGCACGCTGAGTACATCCTGGCAGAACATGACTTGGATAGTCGCGTGGACAGCATCCAGGGACAGATCGTGGAAATCACGGCCGCAATCCATGAGATCACAAATCAGCTGGACCGGGGTGATCTGGAGATCAATGTCGGCAAGATCCGGAACCTGCAGGAGTACATCAACACGCTCGAGAAACTGGTGGAGCAGCAGAGGTCCATCATCATGGAAGAGATCGACCGAATCAGGCTGGAGACCATGCAGAGCGTGGAGGCCTACGCCGACGCAAAAATCGATCAGGCAACCTCGCATATCTACGACATCGTGGACTATGTTCTCCTGAGAGTGGCGATCCTCCTGGGCATCGCGCTCATTCTAGCGATCGCTGCGTTTCTCCTGCTGAGGAGGAGGGGAAGATCCGGTCCAGCTGCTCAGTAGCCAATCCATCCCCCAACAGGCCGGGGCCCGAAACCCTTGATTGGCGGCCGGGAGAAACGTATATTTATCAATGTTTTTTCCGGGGGGCGCAGGCCTCAACTCCTCCGATTTGCTTCCACGAGTGAGCCTGTCACCATATCCAGCCTTGAACGTATACTACCTGAACATCTCATAATAATCCTGGAGGGCTAATGCGCGCTCGACCAATCCTATCGCCCGTTACCAGATTCACGACGCTTCTGATTGCGGTCCTGCTCATGGCCTCCGTTCCGTCGTGCCGTTCAGCGGGCGGGCCGGAAGCATCAAAATCGGGGAAGGACGCCAAGAACGACACCAAACCCGGCAAAGAGAAGCCGTTCGGCGATGTCGTGAAAGGGATGAAGACCTTTGAAGGTCTCTTCACCTTCTATCGCGACACCACCGACGGAAAGACCCTCATGGAGATCAAGCCGGATCAGATGGACACGCTCTTCCTGATCGCGCTGACGATCGACAGGAGTGTCGGGGAGCGGGGCCTCTACGCGGCACAGATGGGTGGCGAGGCTCCGATCATGTTCCACCGGGTGGGGAAGAACATACAGCTCGTCGTCCAGAACACCTCGTTCACCGCCGAGCCGGGGACTCCACAGGCCCGCACCACGGATCGCTCGTTTACCTATGCGATCCTCGGTTCGGCAAAGGTTCTGTCGATACCCCATCCCGATCGGAAGAGCATCCTGGTCGACGCGGGGGAGTATCTCCTGACGGACCTGCCCGATCTCGCCGGCTGGCTGAATGAGGTTTACAAACCGACGAGCTACAGGTTCGACACGAAGGGAAGCTCACTGGAAGACCCGCAGGTCTTCCCCGAGAACGTCCTTCTGAGCGTTCTGCTTCACTACAACACCTCACACGCCAAAACGCCGTCGGTCGCACTTCCGGACGCACGGAGCATCCCCATCCTGGTTCGATACGAGCTCTCCGCCTTGAAGGAGACCGGCTACACGCCACGGCTCGCCGACGACCGGGTCGGGCATTTTCTGACCGTTCGGCTGGACTACACCAGCGACCGCGAGGTGACACCTGACGTCCGGTACGTCAACAGGTGGCATCTGGAAAGATCGGATTCCGGCGCAACCCTCTCGCCTCCAAAGGAGCCGATAGTCTTCTGGCTCGAGAACACCATCCCGGAAGAGTACCGCGAGTCGGTGAAGGAAGGGATCCTGATGTGGAACCCGGCGTTCGAGAAAATCGGGTTCAAGGATGCGGTTGTGGTAAAGCAGCAGCCGGACACGGCGGACTGGGATCCCGCGGACACACGCTACAGCACGATACGGTGGTTTGCCGGTGTCGGAGCGGCATTTGCCCAGGGGCCGTCACGCGCCAACCCCTTTACCGGCCAGATCTACGATGCGGACATCCGGTTCGCGGAATCGATGGTCCGCTACATACGGCGGTTCGGGGCAGAGTTCGTGAGCCCCGTCTCGTTTGATGCGCAGCCGCAGAACGGCGTGGAGGCCGCGCCACTCTCAGCGCTCTGGAACAGCTCACCTGCCACGCTCTGCACGTACACACACGATCTCATCGAGCAGGCCGCGTTTGCATCGGGGGTCCTGGAGGCACGCGGTACGCTGAGCCCTGCGATGGAGAAGAAGATCGTCCATCAGTTCCTGGTGGAAGTGACCGCGCACGAGGTGGGACACACCCTCGGATTGCGCCACAACTTCCGGGCGAGCACGATGCTGGATGTGGATCAGATCGACGACATCAGCATCACCTCCCGCCGCGGGCAGTCGGGATCGGTCATGGACTACAACCCGTATGTTGTCGCGCCCAGCGGAACAGAGCAGGGAGACTTCGTCCCGACAACGCTGGGACCCTACGACTACTGGGCAATAGAATATGCGTACAAGCCGATCCAGGGAGACGAGAAGGCCGAGCTGGCAAAGATCGCCTCGCGGGCGGCACAGACAGATCTGACATACGCCACGGATGAAGACGCGCTGGGCACCTATTCCGCATCTTCCATCGACCCCCTGGTCAACCAGTTTGATCAGACATCCGATACCCTGGCTTACTTCAAGCGACAGATCGGAATCGTCCAGGAGCTCTGGGCAAACACCGAGACCAGGCTTGCCCGCGAGGGAGAAGGCTACCAGGTGATGCGCCGCGCGGTCTCCAGCGGAATCTGGCAGTACTACCGCGCGCTCCTGACCTCCTCCAAGTTTGTCGGGGGCATCTATCACCACCGCCATCATGTCGGGGACCCCGACGGCCTCCCGCCGTTCACCCCGGTCCCGGCCGCAAAGCAGCGGGAAGCCCTGGAGTTCCTCCAGGCAAACGCATTCAGCGAGAAAGCATTCGAGCTCCCCGCAAGTCTGCACAACAGACTTGCGATCGACAGGCTCCGGGGGCTGAACCGGATGGCGATGTACAGTGTCACCCGGCTGGACTACCCGTGGCACAACACCGTGCTGGGCCTCCAGCGCGCCGTCCTGGGCAGGCTCCACCACCCGACAACGCTGGCCCGCATCCAGGACAACGAGCTCCGTTTCTCCGAGGGTGAGACGGCGTTCACGATGTACGAGATGTTCCAGGCTCTGAACGGGAGCATCTGGTCGGAGTTGAACAGCGGTACCGTCCGGATATACAGTCTCAGACGAAACCTGCAGCGCGAGTACGTAAAGCAGCTGATTCGGCTGGTTCTCCGTCCGGCCCCCCGAGGGCCTCTCTCCGGACTCGGGCTGGCTCTCCCCCCGGAAGACGCCACGACATTTGCACGGGCCATGCTGGAGCAGACTCAGACCAAGATCGAGCGAGTACTCGCCAGCGGGAACGTCGGCCCCGCAACGCGGGCCCATCTGAAGGAGACGAGTGAACGGATTGGCAGGGCCCTGGAGCCCGAGTTCGTGAAGAGCGTTGAATGATCATACTACTGTGTCCCGGATCACCTCAGCCG
>JBATTW010000014.1:0-1982 GCA_049670805.1 Bacteroidota bacterium | reverse complement strand
CCCTCGCGGTACTCGTTCCCCGGGGCCGGCACGACTGCAAAGTTGGTCTTGTGCCCTGTCGCACGCAGAACAAAGTCGACGATCGGTTGTGGATTGCGAAGGCTGTGGGGATGATGGCCGATCCCCGGCTTTCGTATCACGGCGATATTGCCCCCCGCCTCCAGAATCTTCTTTTCGAAAATATCAGTATTTTCTTCGATCGGTACGGTTACATCTGAGTCGCCGCAAACGTGGAGCATCGGAAATCCGGCGCGGGCGATCTCCGGGGCCAGATCGATGGGATTCCCCTTGAACATGATGGCTTCCTGTTCGTTCTCCAGGCCGAAGTCTCGCTTGAATCGTTCCCATCTCTCCGGACTTCCATGGCCCCTCCCTTTCCCTCCGGGCCAGCTCTTGAAATCAAGCACCGGTGCATCGGCATAGACGCATGCGACGCGCGTGGGATTGGCTGCCGCCCAGCGATAGATGTAGATGCCCCCGCGACTGAACCCTTCCAGAGCCGGTCTGGAAGAAAGCCCCGCTCGTGTGAGAGATTTATAGAAGCGCTTCCAGATTTCAATGGCTTCGTCATTGCCAAACAACTCCGCAACGTCGCAGTAGGCAACGTGGAACCCTCTTTCCAGAAGAGCGATCTCCGTCTGTGGTTCGTGTCCCCAGAACCGGGCTCGCCATATCCACGGGACTCCTTTCGCGGTCCTCTTGGGTTTTGCAATCTTTGCGTTTCTCCCTCCGAATGAGAAATCGACGCATTCGAACCCGTGGTAGTTACTCTTGACTGCGGTACGTCCAATCAGTCCGGCGATCTTCGGGCGTTCCCCCTCTTCAAGCTTCACCAGATCGTACAGCCGGGAAGCGATCAAACCCGCCCCGACGGATGAGGGATGGACCTGGTCGGGGAACCATTCCGCCCCGTCCAGGAAGTAATTGTAGAGATTGACAATCTCGACACCGGCTTCGTATGCTGCATCACGCAGCCGGGGAATGACATGCTGCCGGATGTATCTGTCGCTGATTCCCGTCGTGTCGGTGGAAAAGCAGGGGGGAGGGAGGAGGAGCATGATCCGCGGCTGTGTCGGGATAGACCGAAAGCTCTCGATGAGGTTCAAACAGTCCTGCCGAAAGGAAGCACTGTCGACGCGGTTCTGTGGCTTGCTGTCGTTTGTCCCGAGTTCGAGGAAGACGATGTTCGGGAGGTATTCGAGTGCCTGATTGAATTCCGGCTGCTGAGCGTAGGGGATGTCTCCCCGGTGCGAGAGGGTTGCTCCGTTCTTTCCGAAGTTGCCGACTTCGTATCCATGTCCGAGGATGGCCTGTAGCTGGGCAGGGTAGCTGTTCGCCTCTCTGTTGACCACCCCCGCGCCGAATGTGACGCTGTTCCCGACGCATGCGATCCGGACTCTTTCCGTCTGGTTTCCGGCGGCGTGGGCGATCTCGGCAGGATGGATCCAGAGTGACCACAGCAAGAGCAGCACGAAGAGTCGAGTCTTCATTGAAGGTTCCCTCGGTTGTACACGGATTTCGCGAACTCTCAGTGAAGGTACGTATCGCTGAAAGGGTCGGGTCACTGGCCCCCCAGAATCCTCCTGAGGCGAGATGCCAGGGCTTCTGATCTCTCTTTTGCGCCTGAGACAGCCAGGACAAACCTCCCCTGCTGCTCAATTACTGCGACTTCTTCCTTGCGCTGCTGAATTGTCCATTTCCCCCCGGAGTCCAGTGTGACGGGCCATCGCATCTTTTCCCACTCCACTCCCGCAGTGCGGAGAGCAGCGTCGGCGGCCGCAGCGTCTTTGTATTCCAGAATCAGGTAACGGGATGCACCGGACTCCCCTATGACTCCTTCGGCCGGAGGGAGGGAGCTGGCCCATGCGTAGGGGAACTGATTGGCGAGAGCAAGCTTTCCCCGGACAAATACCATCGTCCGCAAGTCAATGTCAGCCTCCCTGAGGAGGGTGCAAAGGCTCGGCAGTGGTCCTGTATGACGG
>JBATTW010000013.1:0-1880 GCA_049670805.1 Bacteroidota bacterium | reverse complement strand
CCGATCGAACTGTTTGAGATATCCGGCATCGGACCGCTGAAGACACGCCTGCAGGCAGCCGCCCGTCGTGGACTCGCACGATTTGTGGGACGCGCGGTCGAAATGCAGCAGCTACACAAGGCCCTTCATCTGGCCAGGAACGGCCAGGGACAGGTGGTCGCGGTCATTGGGGAGGCAGGCCTCGGGAAGTCGCGGCTCTGCTACGAATTCAAACTAAAAGCGCAGACCGGATCCCTTCTTCTGGAAACCTTCTCTGTGTCGCACGGCAAAGCCCTCCCCTATCTTCCGATCGTTGATCTACTCAAAGGGTACTTCGGCATCCAGCCGGGTGACGATGAACGTCAGAAGAGGGAAAAGATCATTGGCAAGGTCATCGCTCTGGATCGCGCTCTGGAATCCGTTCTCCCCTACCTCTTCCTCGTGGTTGGCATCCAGGAGGAAGACGGTCCACTCAAAGACGTAGATCCAGAGACCAGAAAACAGCGTACCTTTGATGCCGTGAAACGCCTGCTGGTAAGAGAGAGCAAGAACCAGCCGTTGATTGTGGTCTTTGAAGATCTCCATTGGCTCGATGACGAGAGCCAGCAATTCCTTGATGAATTGTGTGAGATCGTCCCCACGACGAACACACTGCTTCTGGTCAACTATCGACCTCAGTACAGACATTCCTGGGGGAGCAAGTCCTACTACACTCAATTGAGACTCGACCCTCTCGGAGCCCAGGATGCCGAAGAGCTTCTCACAAGTCTCATCGGTGGCATCCAGGGACCGGAGGAATTGCATTCTTTCATTCTCGAGAAGACTCAGGGGAACCCGTTTTTCATCGAGGAGATCATCCAGTCACTCTTCGAGGACGGAATACTGGTTCGCGCTCCGACGATCTCACTGACAAAACCACTCAAGGATGTGCAGATCCCGGCCACGGTTCAGGGAGTTCTCCTTGCCCGCATAGACCGGCTGGCCCCCGACGAGAAGGCGCTGCTGCAGACGCTCTCTGTCCTCGGCAAGCAGTTCAGTCTTGCCCTCCTCAGGCGCGTGGTCGACCTGCCCGAAGGAGAATTGGGCAGGCTCCTGGACAAGTTACAGGCAAGCGAATTCATCTTCGAGCAACCTGCTTTTCCCGATCCGGACTATGTCTTCAAACACGCGCTCACCCAGGAAGTCTCTTACAATTCCATGCTGGCGGAGAGGCGAAACGTGCTCCATGAAGGGATGGCAAAAGCGATCGAAGAGCTCTACGCAGATCGCCTGGAAGAGCAGTACAGCGATCTGGCGCGTCACTACAGCCTGAGCGGCAACAGCCCCAAAGCAATTGAGTACCTGCAGCGTGCCGGCCATCAAAAACTCTCCCAATCGGCCTATACGCAAGGCAGAGAGCAACTGGCACGGGCACTCGAACTCCACCAGGCACTCCCTGAAGCTGAACGGAATCCGCGGACAGAGCTCCTGATCCGGATTGACCTCGGGTACGCCCTGATGGCACTCCAGGGGTACGCAGCCCCGGAAGTGGGTGCGATGCTGGAGCAGGCGCGGAGCCTGGCGGAGAACCTGGGTGAAGAGTACCAGGCTGCGCGCACACTCTCCGGATTGTCCATCCACTACCTCATCTCCGGGGATATCGGAAAGGCGCAGAAGATCAGTGAAGAGCTGATGAAGACCGCGAGGGCACAGGATCGAGACGATCTCCTTCGATCAGCCTATCTCTACTCCGGTCTGGTCACACACTTCATGATGAACCCCCGACTGGCTCGCGGGCATTTCGAGGATTTTCTTTCCCTCCAAGGGTCCGCAGCACGCAATGTCGAATTCATACCCGGCCAGGATCCGCTCTCCGCTGTCCTTGGGAGTTACGGAGTGGTACTCTGGATCCTCGGGTATCC
>JBATTW010000012.1:0-3519 GCA_049670805.1 Bacteroidota bacterium | reverse complement strand
GCCAGGCGTTGGAGCCTTTGGGGAGGCAGTCCACCGGATCGATGATCTGGGATTGCGAGAATCGCTTCTTCACCATGTCTCCGCCGGCAAGCCGATGCTTGGGATCTGTTTGGGAATGCAGCTCCTGTTTCCGCAGAGCGAAGAAGACCCGGGCGCAGCTGGTCTGGGGGTTCTGGAAGGGAGTGTGAAGAAGTTCGGCCCGGGGGTGAAGATACCGCACATCGGATGGAACGATGTACAGCCGGTGGAGCCCTCCTCATTCTTCTACGCGCAAGAGGATCGGTCAGTTTTCTATTTCGTTCACTCCTACTATGTTGGAGATACACCCTGGCGGATTGGCACAACCGAACACGGAGTCGAGTTCACATCGGCCGTCCAGAAAGAGAACGTCGTGGGCTTCCAGTTTCATCCCGAAAAGTCCCAGGAAGAGGGTTTGAAACTGCTTGGCCGGTTTGCCGAGATGTAGAAAGGAATCTGGAAAGAGAACCGTGTATGGAGATTATCCCGGCCATAGACCTCAAGGGTGGCAAGTGCGTCAGATTGCGACAGGGAAAAGAGGACTCCATAACAGAGTATTCTTCCGATCCGGCCGCGATTGCCAAAGAATGGGAACGACTGGGGGCAAAGCGCCTTCATGTCGTGAACCTCGATGGGGCTTTCGGCCGCGCATCGCGCAATGTTGAAGTCCTGCAGGAGATTGCCGGTGAAACGGAAGTTCTTGTCGAGTTTGGAGGGGGTCTCCGCAAGATTGAAGATATCGAGCGTGCATTCACGAGCGGGGCTGACAAGGTCGTCCTGGGGACAGCCGCCATCGAGTCTCCTGACCTGTTGTCCGATGTACTTGAACGTTATGGTCGGGACAGAATCATGGTTGCTATTGATGGTAGAGGAGGGATGGTTGCGACACGTGGCTGGCAGGAGGTCACCGACGTCTCAGTGCTCGATCTGTGTAAGCAGATGATTCAGATGGGTGTGGACGAGGTGCTCTACACGGATATCGAACGAGACGGGATGCTGGAGGGGCTGGATCTTGCAACCCTCGAGGACCTTGCCGCCCTGGAAGTTTCGGTGATTGCCTCTGGAGGTGTCTCTTCGCCTCAGGATGTCAGGTCGCTTCTTGCCCTGGAGTTGCCACGCATTACAGGAGTTATTGTGGGGAAAGCCTTGTATGAAAAACGAGTGAGTCTGGGGGACCTTCTGGAGATCACCGGGGGTGGTGCCTGATGCTCCGCAAACGTATCATCCCGTGCCTGGACGTCAAAGACGGGAAAGTGGTCAAGGGGGTGAATTTCCTGAACCTCCGTGACATGGGTGATCCGGCAGCTCATGCACGCTTCTACGATCAGGAACGAGCTGACGAACTGGTCATCCTGGATATCACGGCTTCCCGGGAGGGCCGGCAGACTCTTGTGAGGGTCGTCGAGGCGGTAGCGGACAACATTTTCATTCCTCTCACAGTGGGGGGAGGAGTCCGGACCTCTGATGATGGCCGGGCTTTGCTCAATGCGGGGGCGGATAGGATCAGCCTGAACACGGCGGCTATCCACAACCCTGAGATCATCAGCCAGACGGCGGATCGCTTCGGGACACAGTGCGTTGTGCTCGCGATAGACGCAAAGAGGAGAGAGGAAAACTCGGGTTGGGACGTGTATATCTATGGAGGCCATGAGAATACTCATCGAGATGCAATCGATTGGGCACGCGAATCGGAAGCCCGAGGGGCCGGGGAGATTCTGCTTACGAGTATGGACAGGGATGGAACCCAGATCGGTTATGATATCGAGCTGTTGAAGGCGATCACGGGGGCACTCTCCATCCCCGTCATTGCCTCAGGGGGTGCTGGGACAAAGGCACATTTTCTGGAGGCGCTGGAGCGGGGAGGTGCCGATGCTGTCCTTGCAGCATCGCTTTTTCACACGCAGGCGCTTCGCGTTCCGGATTTGAAGGAATTCCTTGAGAACGAAGGGGTATCGGTCCGATGATAGGTCTTGATATTGAAAAGGTGAAATTCGATAAGGATGGGCTTGTTCCTGCCGTAGTCCAGGACATACATTCAGGGCGGGTCCTCATGCTTGCCTATATGAACCTGGAGAGTCTCACGAAGACCATACAGACCGGAGAGTCTCACTTCTGGAGCAGAAGCCGACAGGAGCTCTGGCACAAGGGGAAGACGTCGGGAAACAAGCAGACGCTCAAGAAGGTCTCCCTGGACTGCGACGGGGACGCGATACTTCTGCAGGTCGAGCAGCAGGGGAACGCCTGTCACACGGGTGAGTTCTCGTGTTTTCACAGGGTTGCATTTGGTGAGTTTCAGACCGTGGATCAATTTGGTGAAGTGATCACGGGACTGGTGCATAGAATCCATCAGCGCAGGAGGGACAAGCCGGAGGATTCCTACACTACCTACCTGTTCGAGTCCGGCCTGGACAAGATGCTGAAAAAGGTTGGCGAGGAGGCAGCAGAGATCATTATCGCGGCCAAGAACAAGGAGAAGAAAGAGATAGCGTGGGAAGTTGCCGATTTGTTGTATCATCTCCTGGTTGTGATGGAAGAGCGGCGGGTCTCGCTCTCTGATGTTGCCCAGGAACTCGCTCACCGCGCACACAAGAAACGGAAGGAACATTGATATTTCGGTCTGGTTTTCATAACATTGGCGGTTTTCCGGCGCCAATTTTCTGCTTGATGATGCGACAAATAAGGCGTATTCTCCCGGCCAGGAGGACAGCGGCGGGAACACGGGAGTAGGGGCATGCAAGTGAGACAAATCACACAGAAATCGTCCAAATGTGCAGATATTGTTTGCGGACATGCTTCAAGCAAGTTCCTCTCACCCTTTTCCATGAAGATTCGGTAGTTGGTGATCGTCAACAGTGCCCACGCATTCAAAACGCATGAGCAACACATGGACGGCGCCATGAAATTCGCAGTATTGTGTCGGGAAGAATGGCCAGTGGAAGAAGAACGCGGGTGGATAGGATCATGACAGCGTCCGCAAGCCCAGGTGAATTCAGAATCTGTGATGTGAGAATCCATGCTGTCCAGGTCGACGACGCCGTGGCTGTCGTTCGGCGCTGGTTGGAGGGCGAAAGAACGTTTCACTATGTTTCCTCAACAAACGTTAACAACGTTGCCATTGCCCTCGAATCTCCGGAGTACTACCAGGTTATGGAAAGGGCAGACCTATCCCTGCCAGACGGAGTTCCTTTTCTGTGGTATGGGAGGTTCAAGGGCTTCCGCCTCTCCAGGCGATGTGGCATAGAGGAGTTGATGGAAGCTACCTTCGAGATGTCTAACCAAGGATTGACCTACTCGCACTATTTCTATGGCAATACGCCTGAAGTTCTCGCTGCCCTTAAGGCTCAGCTCATGGTGAGCTATCCCAATTTGAAGATCGCGGGGATGTTTTCGCCTCCCTTCAGGCCTTTGTCGGCTCAGGAGGATGAAGAGCACGTCAGGATGATCAATGAATCAGGGGCTGATTTCTTATGGGTGAGCCTGGGATGTCCGAAGCAGGAGAGG
>JBATTW010000011.1:0-2053 GCA_049670805.1 Bacteroidota bacterium | reverse complement strand
AGAGGGGGAAACTCTCGAGGGGGAGATATACGTTAATATTGACAGGGCACGTCGGCAGGCCCGGGAATTCGGCGTGTCGCTTGCAAACGAGCTCGGGCGACTCGTGATCCACGGTATGCTGCATCTGGCCGGGTACGAGGATCGCACGCGCAGGGGGGCCGAGACGATGCGAAAGAAGGAGGACGCGGGGCTCGTCCAGTTGGGGCTCGCGGGCGGAGACAGAAGGAGACAATGAAAGAGAGAATTGTAGAGATACTGATCTACCTGATGTCCGAGATGGAGGAAAACAAGACGCTGAAGGATATTGACCTCGGCGATCTGAAGGGCAAGGGGTACACGCAGTCAGAGATCAGTGCGGCGTACAGCTGGATTTTCGAGAACATGCAGGCCTCCACGCCCGGCGCGTTGCGATCGGGCCGGCCCACCGGCTCCTCGAGAAGGGTGCTCCATGATGCCGAGAAGCTGGTTTTTTCGACAGAGAGTCAGGGATATCTGATCCAGCTCCGCGAGCTGGGGCTGCTGGATGAGATAGATCTGGAGACAGCGATCGAGCGTGCCATGGTGGCGGGTTACGAAAAGCTCACCATCGGAGAAGTAAGGCAGATTGTTGCGGCCATCCTCTTCAGCAAGGGGAAGGGTTCATCGGGGGTGGATCCTCTGATGCTCGATGACGGCGACACGATTCACTAAAAGTGTGGAGAGGATGAGCAAGGAAAAAGCAACGACCGACAAGACAAAGACCAAAACACCGCGCAGGAGAACCCGCAAGAAGACGGAGAGTGACTCCGCTGTCAACGGAAGATCTCTCATCATCGTCGAATCACCGGCGAAGGCCAAGACCATCAACAAGTATCTGGGCCACGATTTCATTGTCGAGGCTTCCGTCGGACACATCAAGAACCTGCCAAAGAGCAAAATCGGAGTAGACATCGAGGGGGGCTTCATCCCCGAGTACGAGACCATCAAGGGGAAGGATGATGTGGTCCGTCGGCTCCGGGACGTCGCCGGCAAAGTCCGGGGGGTCTACCTCGCGACGGACCCCGACCGGGAGGGTGAGGCGATCGCGTGGCATATCGCCAGAGAGATCGAGGATGTAAATTCATCAGTCTACCGTGTTCTCTTCCATGAAATAACGGAGCGGGGGATCACGGAGGCGATGGAGACCCCGTCAAAGGTGAACGACAACCTTGTCAACTCCCAGCAGGCACGCAGGGTGATGGACAGGCTTGTGGGGTACAAGGTCTCCCCGTTTATCTGGAAGACCCTCTTCTACGGGCTTTCAGCCGGGAGGGTCCAGTCCGTCGCACTCCGGCTCGTCAGCGAGCGTGAGGAGGCGGTCAACCGGTTTGTCCCCGAGGAGTACTGGTCCATTATCGGCGAGTTCGCCACGAGGTCCGGTGAGTCGTTTCTTGCCAAGCTCTTCAAACTGGGCGGTGAAGACCCGCAGGTCGGCTCCTCGGAAGAGGCGGAAGAGCTGCTGGGACGGATCCGTTCAGAGACGTTCTCCGTCTCCGCGATTCAAACGAAGCCTGTCAAACGGAACCCTCCACCACCGTTTATCACCAGCACGCTTCAGCAGGAAGCGGCGCGTCGATTGCGCTTCCACGCAAAGCGAACGATGATGCTGGCGCAGAAACTCTACGAGGGGATCGAACTCGGACCCGAGGACCGTGTGGGTCTCATCACCTACATGCGCACCGATTCCACGAGGCTGAGCGAAGACGCGGTACGTGAGGTGCGGGAATACATCTACTCGAACTACGGGAAGGAGTACCTTCCGCACGAGGCCCGGCTCTTCAAGCGGGGCAAGGGGTCTCAGGACGCGCACGAGGCGATCCGGCCGACATCGACGCAGTACTCTCCAAAGGCGGTGAAGAAGTTCCTGGACAACGAGGCCTTCGCCCTCTACGAGTTGATCTGGAACAGGTTCGTTGCATGTCAGATGAGCCCGTCGGTTTCGGACCAGACGACGGTCGATGTCCTTGGCGGTGATTTCCAGTTCCGCGCGACGGACAAGGTCCTGCGGTTCCGCGGGTTTTTGCAGGTGTACGAG
>JBATTW010000010.1:0-5018 GCA_049670805.1 Bacteroidota bacterium | reverse complement strand
CTCCAGGTGATTTCCAATATCGCCGTAAACAAGTTCTTCCTGAATGTCATCCGTGGGGTAATGCTCAAGGGGGCAGGCCTGAGCGCGGTGTGGGATCAGTTGCTCTACATGCTGATCTTTGCAGCGGTGACGCTCGGCGTAAGTTCCATGAGAATGCAGAAGAGGACACTGTAATGAAAGCGTCGCTGTTTGTCATACTCGAGATGGTCAGGAAGGAGTTTTTTCAGATCCGCCGGGACAAACGGATGCTGGCCGTTTCGGTCGTGCTCCCGATTGTCCAGGTCATTCTGCTGGGGTACACAGCCACCACGGACATCAAATTCACAACAATGGTGGTGTGCGATCAGGACAGGACGGTACAGAGCAGGGAACTCATCGAAGGGTTCACCACCTCCGGATACTTCGTCCAGAAGTACACGGTGGACCGTGTGGGGGACCTTGGACGGTATATCGAGGCAGGTGACGCTGTGGTGGCTCTTGTCATCCCTCCGGGTTTTGCAGGGGATCTGTTTCGCGGGCGGACCCCCCAGGTCCAGCTCATACTGGACGGGACCGATGCAAACACGGCAAACGTCCTTCTTGGGTATGCAACCAGGATCGTGAGGGCATTCTCACAGCCTATTGTGGCGACATTCGCTGCGCGGGCAGGGGGGAAACGGTTGCAAGCCATAGCGGCTGAGCCCCGGGTCTGGTTCAACCCCGAGCTTACGAGTTCGAATTTCATGGTGCCGGGTGTCGTGGCTATGGTCCTGATGATCATTACCATGACCCTCACGTCCCTCGGTATTGTGAAGGAGAAGGAGATCGGAACACTGGAACAGCTCATGGTAACGCCCATCAAGCCGCACGAGCTGATTCTCGGAAAGCTGATCCCGTTTGTGATCATCGGGTTTGTGGATGCGGTCATCGTTCTTGCGGTCGCCCGCTTCTGGTTCGAGGTTCCCATCCGGGGAAGTCTCCCTCTCCTGTTTTTCCTCTCTTTTCTGTTCATACTCACGACTCTCGGGCTGGGTCTATTTGTCTCGACAATCGCGAAATCGCAGCAGCAGGCGATGCTCATCGCCCAGTTCTTCTTCTTCATGCCGTTCATCTTCCTTTCGGGATTCACCTTTCCAATCAGCAACATGCCTGACATTATTCGGGCTATCACGTACATTATACCTCTCCGCTACTTTCTCGAAATCCTGCGCTCTCTCCTATTGAAGGGTGCGGGCCTTGGCGAGCTCTGGTTCCAGGCAATCATGCTTTTTGCCATAGGTGTGGCAGTTCTCTGGCTGAGTGTTCTTCGTTTTCACAAGAAACTGGAGTGAACCGTTCGGGAGGTAAAGGGGTCGGCCTTGCGACTGGGATAGGAGTGTCGTACTTTTACGGCGTCGTGTATTCTGTGAGAGGGAATCCATGAATCGGTCTGTGCATCTCGGTGATGATCTGTTTCCCCCGTTCTCGGGATTTCCCCGGGAAGGGTTGGGTTTTCTTAGAAAGCTGAAGCGAAACAACAATCGCCAGTGGTTCAAACGACACAGGCAGGTGTACGAGGAGACCGTCCGCTTTCCCATGCAGTGCCTCATTGCCACGCTGGCACAGAGAATGGCGGAGAGTGCACCGGAGATCGATTTCAACCCCAAGAAGTCCATTTTCCGCATCTATCGCGATACGCGGTTCAGCAAGAGCAAGATCCCTTACAAGACAAACATTGCGGCCAGCTTTACATTCGGGGGGAGGAAAGGACCCACGGAAGCACCGGGCCTTTACGTGGGAATCGAACCCGGCGAGATATTTGTCGGGGGTGGACTCTACATGCCCACCGGCCCTCAGCTCAAGCAGATCCGTGCGAGCATGGCCACAAACCCTGTTCCGTTTCTGGAGGTTGTGGAGGCTCCCCGGTTCAGGAGGGTGTTCGGGGGGATCGAGGGAGAACAGCTCCAGCGCTCTCCCCTGGGCTACTCGCCCGACCACACGATGATTGACCACCTTCGGCACAAGCAATTCTATGTGGGGAGGGTCCTGGAGGATACTGCCTGTCTCAGACGGACGTTTGCTGACACAGTCGTCCGGACGTTCAGCGATTGCATGCCACTCGTCCGGTGGCTGGCTCGCGCAACCGGTTGAAAACCGGTGGGGTAGGAGACCGGCATGGAATTAGTGATCGTTTGTCTCGTTGCCCTCGGTGCGTCGGGGCTTACCCTCTTTTCGGGGTTTGGACTCGGCACGCTGCTGCTTCCGGCCTTTCTGCTGTTCTTTCCCGCCGACCTGGCCGTTGCTATGACGGCCCTCGTACACTTCCTGAACAACATCTTCAAACTGATCCTCATGGGGAGGCATGCAGATCGGAGCGTTGCCATCCGGTTTGGCATCCCCGCCATAGTCGCGTCATTCGTTGGCGCCGCATTGCTGATGCGTACCGCCGATCTCCCCGCGATCTGGACCTACGAGCTGTTTGGCACGCCGCACGAGGTCCTTCCCGTTAATCTCCTTATGGGGGTCCTCATCGTGGCGTTCGCACTTCTCGAAGCGGTTCCTGTGCTGGATCGCGCCGGCGTTTTCGGGAAGCATCTGGTGATCGGCGGTTTGCTGAGCGGTTTTTTCGGGGGCCTGTCAGGTCATCAGGGGGCGTTGAGGAGTGCCTTCCTCATCCGGGCCGGTCTATCCAAGGAAGCCTTCATAGCGACCGGGGTGGTTGTCGCCTGTCTCGTCGACGTCACCCGGCTCGGGGTCTACGGTGAGCGGATTTCGGGATCTGACCTCGGTGAACATATGGATCTGCTTCTGGCCGCGGTCGGGTGTGCGTTCCTTGGTTCGTTTCTCGGCAGCAGAATGATGGGAAAGGTCACGATGCGAACCGTCCGGGCGATCGTTTCCTTTCTCCTCGTGTTCATCGGGGGTGGACTTGCGTTCGGGATACTATGACGCTCGCAGTGCCGAGACTATCTGCATCCTGGCTGCACGGGCCGCAGGGAGGAATCCGCCGAGAATCCCCATGATGATGGCAAAGATGAGAGAGGCAACGACGATCCCGGGAGAGAGGACAAATCCGAAGGCGAGCTCCGAGAATGTACTGAAGTTGATGGTGGAGATCCTGATCAGGGAGGTAAGAGAGGCGAGAGCAATTCCTGCTGCTCCCCCAATGAGGGCAAGAACAATGGACTCAATCAGAAATGCCCCGAGGATGCTTCTCCGGCGAAAGCCGAGTGCCCGGAGCGTGCCAATCTCGATGGTGCGATTCGACACAGCTGCATACATCGTTATCATTGCGCCGATGGTTGCACCAACGCTGAAGATGATGGTGACGATGAGTCCAAGAACCTTAATGAACGTGGACATCGCCTGAGATGTTTCACGGTAGTAGTCTATCTCACGCTTGACGATGGAAGATTGCGTCCGAGGATCGGACTCAATCCTGGATTTCACCGACTCGAAATCACCAGGATCCCTGAGTTGGAGTAGGACCACCGAGAATACCGGCCTGCCAAAAGCCGGCATGAGCTGCTCGACGTCGCCCCAGATTTCGGATTCGAAGGCGGTTCCTCCGGCATCAAAAAGCCCAACAACTGTCCACTGTGCATCCCCGAATTTCAATTGCCTCCCGAGTTCCACACCTTGGAATTTTTCGGCGATGGCCTTCCCGACGATGATTTCGTGCGTGCCGAACATGAACATCCGCCCGCTCGCGAGGGTGAGATGCGGCCGGAGCTGCATACCCTCCGGTGATATTCCCCTCACCGAGACGTTCCCCATATCGATGGAACCCTGCCTGGTGAGATTGATGATGACGTTGAGCTCCGTGGATGCGAGGGGTTTTCCATCCGGGAGTTGGCTGACTTCCGGGTGGGTCTTCATGATGTTGGCTGAATTCCGGTTGATCTGACTCACCAGTTCCGTTGTAGCCGAACGACGGAGCACCAGGACGTTGGCTTCGGAGCCGGTCTCCACCAGAGTCTCTTCCAAACCATTGGCGAGCATGAGGACCGCCGCGAAGACGAAGACAACCAGTGCGATGCCACCCAGCGTCAGGATGGTTGTCATCCGCCGCTGCCAGATGCTACGCCAGGAGTATGAGAGAGGTATTTTCATCGCTCTTCTATGTTAGTGCTCTCAACCCGTCTGCAATCCTGCTTCGAAGAGTGCCGATGGTGGGGAAGAGGGCTGCCACAAAACCGGCGAAGACTGCAACGGCGACAGCAAGCAGAATGGTCACGACCTGGACCTCCACAACAGGGAAGAACGTCGGGAACGACTCTGCAAATCCTCCTACGACCGGGAATGTGAGCGCGAGACCCAGCGCACCCCCCACGAAAGCGATCATCATTGATTCGCCCCCGATCAGTCCGATGACGTGCAACGGGCGAAATCCCAGCGTCTTGAGGACGGCGTATTCCCTTGTTCGCTCCCGGGCCGCCATAACAATGGTGTTTGCAAGGACGAGAAGGATGATCCCTATGATGATGACGGAAATGACCTCCAGGGAGGAGATGATGGCGCTGGACATGGAGACGAAACTCTGCTGAAATTCCTTCTCGGTCTCTGTCTTGGTGGCGGCGCGGGAATTGAGGAAAAACGCGTCGACCTCCTGAGCAACACGGGCCATGTCGTTCGGATTCCCGACGTTGAGGATGTACCATCCCACGTTACCGATCCGTCCTGGCTGGGTCTGTCCCACCCGTTCGTCTAGATATTGCCAGTGGAAGAGCATCTGGGTCTCGTCCACCGTCGCGTCCTTTCCTTCGTAAATCCCGCGGACGACAAAATCCCACTTGCCGGGGTAGATATCTCCGTCTATGGGGATGAGATCTCCTCGCTTCAGGCCGTGCTCGCGCGCAAGCTTTGCACCGATGATGCACGCATTCCGCTCCGTTTTGAAGGCTTCGACATCTTCGGCCGGGAGGACAAATTCTGGGTAGAGATCCAGATAGGTCTCGGCATCGATCGCCATACGCGGAAAGAAATTCTTCCAGTCGTTGGGGTCTTTGTACTTACCGCCAAACCAGTTGGCAAACGAGACCTCGTCGACTCCCGGGATC
>JBATTW010000009.1:0-2001 GCA_049670805.1 Bacteroidota bacterium | reverse complement strand
GATCCCGGTCTTTGAGTCGTATGTTTCGTGGAATCGAATCTCCCGTCTTCATAGGCATCGAGGCAAGGCCCGTAACCGAATAGCCGGCATAAACCTACGCAATCGTGGTGTCCCAGGCAAGCACAATCTCACCCACTCTCCCTCTCTTCGGCCTGGTTTGATATGCGGGTAGAGATGTCCGGGCAGAAACTGGACTTTTACAGAGCGAGAGACTATCATGCTTACCCAGACCCATCCGTTCAGATAATCATGTCAAGAAACATATCCAACCAGCCCAGGACCCTGCCGTTGACAGCCTTTGTTCTTCTCCTGGCACTCGGGCCGGCTGGGTGCGCCCCTTCGGAGAGGAGCTCCGATTTCCCCGAGACAGAAGTGCTCCAGGACCAGACCATTGGCTTTGATTCGGTCCGGGTCCTCGCCGGATCAGAGTATCAGGCAGGGTGGTTCCACCGGCTCTTTTTCGGAAGCCACTACAGGGACCTCTGGGCCAGCAGCATAGCTGTGGAGCAGCTTGATCTGAACACGTTTGCGGGGGGCCTGACGCCGACAGAAGCCGGCGGAGGATTCCAGACAAAATCCTTGAAATTCCGGTCAAACAACGGCGGAATGTACAAGTTTCGTTCGACAAACAAAGATCCCAGTGCCGTACTTCCCTACGAGCTCCAGGGAACATTTGCCGATGATATCGCACAGGATCACATCAGCACATCCCACCCTGCCGGGGCAGTTGTCGTGGACTCTCTCGCGGGAGCGGTTGGCGTTCCGAATCTTCAGGCACGTCTGGTTTTCCTGCCCGACGACGAGACGCTGGGGGAATTCCGGGAGGTCTTTGGTGGTCTCCTCGGAGTGTTTGAGATCTATCCTGACGACAGATACCGGGGCTTCGAAAAGGTCCAGAACACGATGAAGATGTTTCGGGAAATGGAGAATAACAGTGAGAACAGGCCGGATCCCGCCGCATTCCTCACTGCTCGCTTCCTCGACATTTATGTTAATGACTGGGACCGTCACGTGAAACAGTGGAAGTGGGGCCGCATCACACGCGACGGGCGAAAGGTCTGGCTCCCCATCCCGCTCGATCGGGACCAGGCGTTTGTGCGATTGGACGGGGTTCTCCCCTGGACCGCAAAGATGAGCATCAGCCAGTTCGAGCATTTCGACGACAGTTTCCACAGCATTTACAAGATCAGTTTTTCAGGGCGATATCTGGATCGCCGCCTCCTGGTAGGCGTCGACAGACAGACCTGGGACAGCGTGGCAACGTCGTTTGTCGACCATCTCACGGACGAGGTCATCGAAGGGGCGGTCAGTCGCCTCCCGACCGAATACTATGCGCTGGACGGAGCCCGCCTGGAACACGCGCTGAAATCCAGGCGTGATTCGTTCGCAGAGGCAGCATCACGCTACTATCGACAGCTCGCTGACTATGTGGACATCTACCTGAGTGATAAGCGGGAGGACGTGGAGATCACACGGCTGGATGATCAACGCGTCGAGGTCACGGCGTGGCGACAGAAAAAATCGATCGGCGGGAGTGAGGGAACCCCTGTCTACCACCGAATCTTCGAGCGCAATGAAACAAAGGAGATCCGGCTCTACACGCTGGGAAAGGATGACAGGGTGCTGGTGCGGGGGAGCGTGGAGTCCAGCATTCCTGTCCGCGTGGTTGGCGGGAAAGGCGATGACGAGCTGATCGACGAATCCCTCGTCAAAGGTTGGTTCCTTGTAATCATCCCCTTCATCCCCGACGCGGAGACGATGACGTACTTCTACGATCACCGTGGCAAGAACACCATCGTCGCCGGCCGGAGCACCAGCGTAGACACAGACCCGTATACACCCGTCCCCGGCGGCCTCACTCAATACTAGAGACGCCCCCGGCCCGGGGGAACGATCCTCGATGAGAATTCATCTGACACATATCTCTCTCGTTTGCCTTCTGATCATCTGCACATCGAGCGCGTTTTCCCAGGAGACGAACGAGGAGACCAACGATGACGC
>JBATTW010000008.1:0-4838 GCA_049670805.1 Bacteroidota bacterium | reverse complement strand
ATCTTCAACTCTACCGAAATTGTCCAGAAACGACCGCTCCACAAACCGCCTTCCGAGAAGACTCACACCTACAGTGACAAGGTCAAGATTGTCAAACCTCCGTGCCATCGCGAAATTCGACCTGGCACGTGTGTAGGATATCATAGGTCGGATGAACGGCCCTTCGCCAAGCGAAACGGAAACCCAGGCGGACTGGACCTCCCGGCCCGAGACTTCTTCGTGCACGATGGCTCCCTCGTCATAGAGAAGCAGCCGTTGTCTGCCCAGCTCAGCGTAGACTCCCCCGGCCCACGTAGCCCTGTCTGAGAAGTAGCCCCGCTCGAGACGAACAGCGTTGTACGAATGATCCCACGTGTTCCTGTGACGGACGAGTGTGCTGACCCGCGTTCCGAGGAGGTTTCGCTCCAGAAATGTGATATCCATTCCATGTGGATCGGGTCTGTCACTGCGGTAGTTGTAGCTGAGACTCAGACTCTGGCCGCCCCCGAGGAAATTGTCATCTTTGAGAGAGAATCGGAAATCTTCGACACCACCACCCTGCTTGTACGCCGGGAGCATGTCGATTGTCCACTTGTCGTGCGTCTCGACCGTTACGGCTACCGTGGAATCACTAAGCGTATCGCATCTCATCGCGACGTCTCCGATGTATCCAAGAGCGCGAAGACTCCGCTCGGACTCCTTGAGGAGTTCCATGTCGAACACCTCTCCCTCCTGGAAGAGGAGCTCGCTACGGATCACGCTCTCCCGCGTGGGTATGTGAACCGCGTTGACGACAGAACCGAAGACGTGGCGCTGGTCTTCACGGGAGGCATCAAAGATGTTCTTTCGAACAATCGTGATGCTTTCGATCCGAAGGGAGGGTTCTCCTGACCACGAAGGCGTGGCGAGGAGCAAGAGGATGAGTGTCCAGATGTGGGAGAAGGGTTTCATGACGCTCCGATGCTTCTCCACGATCACTGCGGTGGGATTATGCAGTCAATATACACAAACACGCACTTGAGCGCAAGGCTTGTCCGGATCGAATACGAGACCCAGCGACAGAAAAGGACGTTGTTTTGGGAGAAAATGAGGAGAATTCAGACTCGCCAGGGCTGAACAGGACCGGTGTGCCCGTGAACGTACTGCCACCGCTGTGTCAGGAGCTTAGCCACGGCCACCGCATAGTACTGAGACTTTTTGAGAAGTTTCAGGTTGAAGGAAAGACCACCCACCACGAAGTAGACGACGGTTCGAAGGAGCATTGCCGAGTACTTCATACCTACAAGGATTGCTTTCTTGAAGCCACGAAAATGCTTCTTCAGGTAGAGCAATTGACTGCCGTGCATCCAGAGGATCACCCGCTGGTTCACTGAACTGATACCCCCCCAAAGATGCAACACCACGGCCTCGTGGAAGTACCAGATGCTGTATCCCGCCTGTCTTGCTCGATAGCAGTAGTCCACTTCCTCGCTGTACATATAGAATTGCTCATCGAGGAATCCTATCTCTTCTCGTACGGCCCGCCGCATCATCAAAAAGGCCCCGCAGAGCCAGTCCACCTGTCGCGGCGACAGGTAATCAAAATGTGTCATGTAGTAGTTCCCGAAGAGCTTTGTCTTCGGAAAGATGCGGTAAAGAAATGTTGACTCCGCAAAGAGATTCCAAACGGAAGGGAACGATCGGAGCGACTGTTGGATTGTCCCATCGGAAAAGACAAGCTTGCACCCCGCGATTCCCACATCAGGGCGGGAATCCATGAACCGTACTACCTTCAGAATAGCCTGATCACGAATCTCGGTATCCGGGTTCAGAAGAAGTATGTAGTTTCCGGAAGCGACGCTGAGACCCCGATTGTTCGCCGCTGCAAAGCCGATGTTGTCAGAGCTCTGAATCAGTCTCACCCGCTCGAACTCCTCACGGATCCGATCAGAAGACCCATCGCTCGAAGCGTTGTCCACGACAATCACCTCGAAATCCAGGTTAGGAGTTTCTCGGTACACTGAGCGAAGGCACTTCTGGAGCACGTGCCACGTGTTCATATTCACGATGACAATCGACAGCGTCATGGTCTCTCAGGGCCGGAGCCTGAACACACCTCTTCTTTCACGTGAGCCAGGTATAGAGGAGTGCCCGTCACTTGACTGGTGGAACATGGTCAGCGCTGGAAGGTAAAGTGATTGGATTCCGGACGGCTCAGCCATTCGTCCAGAGTCTGTGCTGCTGCATCCTTTTTCGAGAGTGTGGGGTTTCCTGCGGGCCACTCAACGGCAATCCGCGAATCGTTCCAGAGGATTCCCGACTCACCTTTCGGATTGTAGATCCCGGTGCATTTGTACTGAATCTCTGCCACATCGGAGAGCACAAAGAATCCGCGAGCAAACCCAGGCGGAGCCCAAACCTGTCGTTTGTTCTCCGCGGAACCCTCAATGCCAAACCACTTCCCGAGCGTGGGGGACCCCTTCCGTATATCAACGGCAACCAGGAAAGCGCTCCCCACTGTAACCCTCATCAGTTTTCCCAACGGAGGATTCCACTGAAAGTGGAGTCCGCGCAGCACTCCGTGTTCGGAGCGGGAGTGGTTGTCCTGGACAAACTCGGTCGGCAGTCCAATCTCCGCAAATTGATCCTTGCGAAAGACCTCCATAAAGAACCCCCGATCGTCTTCAAAAACCTCCGGAATGATAACGACGGCTCCGTTGAGGTGAGTAGACTCGATGCTGACTTGCATGCGGTATCGGAATGGATTGTGGTACGAATGAGGGACTTTTTCCGGGGCGAGCGTGAAAAGCTTGGTTACCTGACACAAAATATACTCACAAATTCCTGACGGATCAAGGCTCCCGCGCCCTATCGGACAAGCATCATGCTTTTGGTCGCGATGCTGTTTCCTCCCTCCGTACCGCTGGGTGGTCGGGCCTGGAGCCGATAGAAATACACGCCGCTCGGAAGGGTCCCCGCGTCAAACTCAACGCTGCCGTGCCCACCCTGCACAACTTCATTCAGCAAAACGGCAATTTCTTGACCCAGTGTGTTGTACACCGTCAGGAGGACGTGGGACCGCTCCGGCAACGAGTATTCTATCGTTGTGGTGGGATTGAAGGGATTGGGATAGTTCTGGTGCAGTTCGAATTGCAGCGGAAGAGGATCACTCGCCACATCGGTGGTCGGCTCCACCCTCACCCCATCGAAGAGGTAGATTGTATTGTCAAGATCGATCTGTTTCAGTCGGTAGTATGCCACGCCGTCGAAGGGGTTCGTGTCTACGAACCTGTAGTCGTGCTGTTCAAACGTTGTTCCGTGCCCTGGAGTGAAGCTTCCCGCAAGAGATTCGTATGAACCAGCCATCCACGTTGATCTCTCCACTTCGAACCCGTACTTGTTGATTTCCGAAATCGTTGTCCATCGCACCTCCACATCTCCGTCATTGTTCAGGGAAGCAGCAAAGCTGGAGAGTGCGATCGGCAGAGGGGGATCATCCTCAGGCGCCGGGGTCACGCTGATATTCCCAAACGTCGCATAGGCGTGATGCGCAACAAGCAACAGCGACCCCTGCTGGGGATTGGAGAGAGATTCCTGGCCCGTGAGCAGCCACGATTCCGGTTCTGTCCCGGAAGCCTTCCACGCCTTGAACTTGTAGAGACCGCCCACCCCGGGCTCAGTCTTCACCTGCATCTTGAATAGATAGGGAACCCCGTAGTCCAGCTGCGTGGCGCTGCTGTGCGCTTTCAGTACCAGATCATCTCCCAGAAGTTCCCATCGATTCTGACCTGCCCCCAGTTGATGTACCATTTTCTAAGTTAGTGTCATCGTTTTTTGAGCCAGCACAGATAGCGGTTCCGTTGCCTCTGGTGCTGGTGGTTTGTAGCCTAGAGAGCTGTGTGGTCTGATCTGGTTGTACTCCCGCCTCCACATCTCGGTCAACACTCGTGCCTCCAAAACCGTGTCGAAGATCTCTCGATTGAGCAGCTCGTCGCGAAGCTTTCCGTTGAACGATTCACAGTAGCCATTCTCCCAAGGACTCCCCGGCTCGATGAACAACGTTCGTACTCCCAGTCTGTTAAGCCATCCTCGAATCGCCTTCGCCGTGAACTCCGGCCCATTGTCTGAGCGAAGATAATCGGGTGTCCCCCTTTCGATGAACAGGTCCGCCAGACGGAACAGCACATCCTCTGACTTGATCTGTCGTTCCACCTGGATTGCCAGGCACTCCCGGCTGTACTCGTCGATGATTGTCAACATCCTCAACGGCCTGCCATCACTCGTCCTCGCGGATACCATATCATAGCTCCAAACATGATCTTTTCTCTCTGGCCTCAGTCGGATACAGGAACCGTCGTTAAGCCACAGGCGCCTCCGTTTGGGCTGTCTCTGGGGCACCTTCAACCCCTCCTGGTGCCAGATCCGTTCTACCCGTTTGTGGTTCACTCGCCAACCTTCAAGCCTCAGAAGGCCTGTGATCCTCCGGTATCCATAGCGCCCGTAGTCACAGGCAAGTTCGCTTATCCTCGCTCTCAAGATCCCCTCGTCATCTTTGGTTCTGACAAAGTGTCTCTGGGTGGACCGTGGCTGTCTCAAGGTCCTGCACGCACGGCGCTCAGACACCGCAAGCGCCTCACACACCTGTCTGACTGCCCGGCGGCGCTTTACCTCACCTCAGAAATTTCCCTTTGATGCCTCCTTGAGAATCTGGTTATCCAGCGAAACATCTGCCACTAGCCTCTTTAGCCTTGCGTTCTCCTTCTCCAGATCCTTGAAGCGCCGGGCCTGGTCCACTTGCAGACCTCCGTACTCTTTCCGCCACCGGTAGTACGTCTGTTCGGTCACACCGATTTGCCGGCAAGCTTCAACGGTGCTCTGAC
>JBATTW010000007.1:0-2413 GCA_049670805.1 Bacteroidota bacterium | reverse complement strand
GACCCGCCCCATGCACCCGGTTCTCCACTGTTCGTGTATTTGTACTCAACCGTTTCGCCAAGGGGGAGATCCAGGAGAAGTGACCAGACCTTGTCACCCGAAACCACATCCCCGTGTGTGCCGTCGTCATACATTGGTATGGTGTTCGGGACCCAGGATCCTAGCTGACTCAGGTTCCCCACGATGCAGATCCTCCGGGGGACCTCTTCTCCGCTCGCGTCACAGGTGAAAAGGAGAGATATCCTGTCATCTGAACCCTGTGCCATGGTTCCCCCGGCAGCACCGGCTGCATCCTCCCGCGTATTCGAAAGTTCCAGATCCATGAGGGATTCGAAGGATCTATCGGGCATACGGGCACCGGCCAGCCGGGCGAACCTGTATGTATTTGCCAGGTGTGACCGAAAGGCGAGATCGAAAGGCTCTTCCCCGGCAGGGGCGGTCTGGTCCGCACCGTACCACCAGAACCAGTCCGATCCCTCAGCCGCGTAGATAGCCTCCCACGCCTTGTATGCATACCATGCCTTTGTACCGTGGCGGGGGGAACCCCATCTGGCGTCCGGCGCGGGAAGCCCGCTGGCCGCGAGATCTTCTCGCGCAATCCTGAGGTACTCCCAGGCGTGATTCTCGACGCGCTCGCCGATCCATGTGTCGAAATTCGCATTTATCCATGAACCTGGCCAGAGCTCTTCCATCGACGGGAGCGTCTCCATCGGATGAGACGGAATTCCCCTTGCATCATTTCCGGCCATGTATTCTGTTGTGCTTGTCGTGATGATCCTTCCCATATCATGAAGCTTGCTCAGTTTGCGGTAGAGCGCATGGAGAAAATGCTTTGCGTCTATATCCTTCCTGTACCACTCCCATGCGTTTTCCCCATCCAGGATGACCGTGATGAGAACATCCGGTGCGTCCTCCAGGGGAGCATGAGACAGTATCGCTCGTACAAAATCTTCCGCCGCCTCCTCTCCCTTATAACTTTGATACCGAAACCCGATTCTGTCGGAGAGTTCAGTATCACGAAACACCAGGGCAACCGAACCCTCCCCTGCCGGGAACCGGTACGGAGTGATATTGGGCTGACCCGGAGGAACCGACCGATTCAACACACGGACGTCGCTTGCTATCCAGAGGATCCCGTTCCGCCCAAAGATGGGCAGTACAGGCTGCGCCACAGCTCCCTCTGCCGGCCACATGCCGGTGGGGGGAGATCCGAACATCTCCTGATAGAAACGGACGGATTTCTCCACCTGCACCTGTGCGTCTTCGGGATACGCAAAACGGGCCGGGAGACTGTCGTTCGGTTGACAGATTCTGGCGAGATCTGAATCGTAGATCAAGGGCAGAATAGGATGGTAGTACGGGGTGGTTATGATCTCAATCTGCCCTGTTTGTTGAGATCTGCTGTAGAGAAGCTCCTGGTGTATCGGGATGACGTTTGACATCACTTTGTACGCTTCGACCACGATCCTCCGACAGTCCTCTTCTGTGATCAGGCGGCGCAGAACAAATCTTCCGTCAGCCGTCTCACTTACGATATCAGACAAATCACACACCGCGCCGTCCGGCAGATGGACCAGCCCCCGCAGAAAATCCGGGTCGAAGTGTGCCAGATAAAACCAGAACTTGATTTCGCGAAGCTCCTGTGTGGTGTAAAGATCGTCCGACGGAATGCTGTCCTTTGGAAGCTTCGTCCAGAGAGCCTTGTACCCCGGGAAACGGTCGAGCATGACCTCGCTGATGCCAAATGCGTTCCAGGCATTTCTGTAGAGATAGTCCAGGTCCTGGGTGACAAAATCGGCTGCCGGCGTCAGCGCAAGGTCAATCCACGGGTCCGTTTTCCCCTTCCATGCCGCGAGGAAACCTTCCACATCTATTGTGTTCTTCTCTTCCTCGATGAACGGCCCCAGACGACGGACGTAGTACTCCTGGAGCTGCACCAGCAGCGATGAGGTAAGGTTGACCGTACAATGGATGTTCGGATAGCCACGGAGCATGGCCGCCATGTCATAGTAGTCCTTGGTCGCGTGGGTGCGGACCCACGGACCGGATAGCTGGTCGGTTTCGGGGTTGACATACAACGGTTGGTGCTGATGCCATATGATGTTGAGATAGACCGGCTTCGTCCCCTCGCTGGATGCGTATTCATCACCGGGGTTGGACATGCTCTCTGGCGCTCTGGCGGCCAGGAGAATTTCGCCCTTCTCGTTGAGCACAAAGACCGAATTCTTAGCGGACCGGTTGTAGTTCTCGATGGTGGTAGGATTCCCAGGGTCGTTCACGTGGTTCTTGCCGTCCACAAGAAACTTGTATTGGAAGACCCCTGTCGGAAGCGGAACGACAACGGCCCAGACTCCTGCAGAGTCCGGACGCAATCGATTCTCATCGGGCGACCAGCCGTTGAAATCTCCCACAA
>JBATTW010000006.1:0-1910 GCA_049670805.1 Bacteroidota bacterium | reverse complement strand
CAGGATCGCCGAGCGTCTGCCTGTACGCTTCGTGCAAAACCTCCTGCGTTGCGACGTCCAGGGCGACTAGCTTGGAGCCCGTCGAGCCGATGTCGAGACCGATGATCACGGCGCGGACTTGCCCGTTGACCTCCCCCCACGGCCGCGCCGGCATCCGGTTGACCCTGGCAAGCGCATCGCGCAGGCAGGGGAGACGCTCGAGCTTCAATTCATGCGGTGGAAGCAGCAGGTCGTCCAGCCCGGGCGGTGCATCAGGGATTTCAGCAGCCACGAGTGCGGCCCCGAACGCGTCCAGACAGAGTGACTCTTCCTCGGGGAATGTCAGCAGATTCATCTGATGGCGAGCCAGGAACTCGACGAAGGAGCGACGGATGCGCGGAGAGCGGCTGACGCCGCCAGTGAGCAAGACGCGATCCGGACTGACACCCGGCTTGATGAGCACGAAGACATTCTCGCAGACGGCGTCAAACAATCCGGCAAGGATTCGTGCCCGGTCTTCGCCCCTGTTGGCAAGGTGGGTCATATCGGTCTTCAGGATCACCGGGCAGCGACCGGAAAGCGGAGCGGGATCGGTCACGTCAGCGCAGAGGGCGCTTGCTTCGCCGACCGTGAGGGAGAAGCGTTCAACGAGCTGGCAGAGGAAATTGCCTGTCCCCTGCGAACAGCGGCTATTCTCGCGAAAGACCGTCAGCCCACTGTCGCGCAGCTCCAGGACGGAGAATCCGTGGTTGCCGATGTCGATGATCGTCGCCGGTGCATTTCCGAAGGAGTGGCGGTATCCGCGGAGTTGTGCTTGTTTCGTTGGAACGTGGGGGAGCCTGAACTGACCCGCAAAGCGGCCGGTGACACAAGCACCATCGACCCGATCCCAATCCCAGCGGCGGAGAGTTTCAACGAGTGCCGGTCCGGGCTTCTTGCCGTGGCTGACGATCTCGCGCCGCCCGATGCGGAGCTCATTGTCGACCTGCAGCAGTTCCACCAGCTTCAGCGATTCTGCGCCAGCATCGATACCGATGAAGCGAGAAGCAGGCACGCTGCTGCGGAGTTGAGCCACTCTTCCCTTTGCTTCCATCCGAACTCTCCTCCCCCTTCGTGGCCATCTCAACGACTCCCCATGCATCCAGCCGAACTCACCCCCCTAAAAAACTTTCTTCACAGAAGAGAGGGGGAAGCTAGGGGGGCGAGTTTATTCGAGCGGAATCACTGTTGCACATTCATAGCACACGATAATACTCTTAGGCAAATGATTTCACACTCGGGCGCAACGTAGCTTCTCAACGAGATGAGCAGAGGAGAAAGGAACCTGCGAAGGTATCCCTGCCGGTTGGTCGTGGTAAAACTAGCGAAATGGAATTCAAATGGCAAGTCCCCGAATTGCCTCATCTGTAGCCCGTCAGAGTAATCAGGACAGTTGAGGGGTCGAAATTAATAGATGGTTTTGGGATATTCTGGGTGTGAGCAGTGAAAGGAGTCCTGAAATGAGTCCAACGAACCATGACCCAGAATCAGTTGTCAGGGGGTCTTCACCCCATTTCGTAGTCCATTTCAGATGCTAGTTTTCTTGCACGTTTGCCTCAGTGAACTAGACGCCTGCGTTCTACGTACACCGTAGGCCATCCCACTGATTGAAAATCAGATGCACTCTGTGAATGTGTCCAAAATGAAGAGCATTCGTGAACATTCGAGCAACAAACAGCTCACACCATGGCTCAACTGTCTACAGTTCTGTCAACACTCGTTACCGCATCAGCACCGCCCTCTACATACTCCCCAGCAGTCAGCCGGGATTGTTGCATTCTTAGTTGATTTTTCTCAGCGATTTCTGAGGTGTCAACCGGATGTTGTTTAGGCTGCTTTGGCTTCCTGGTTTTGGTGGTTGTTCAATGCTGTAACGAGGACCGACATGTGGT
>JBATTW010000005.1:0-4949 GCA_049670805.1 Bacteroidota bacterium | reverse complement strand
GTACAGTACACGTATGTCATTGAACCGTTTTCGACCTCCGGAATCCACTTGATTTCCGTGTCGGCCATGTTCTGACAATCCGGGCCTCGAAGAATGGATAACACCAGATCATATCTTGCTCTTCTTCTCATCACCCTGTTTCTCGGCATCCCCGGGAATCTCTTTGCGCAGGCGGGATCCTCCGGGATGGCATTCCTGAAGCTGGGTCCCTCGGCAAGAGGCACGGCGATGGGGGACGCCACAGCTGCATGGATTACCGGCGCCGATGCCGTGTACTACAATCCGGCGGGCCTCCTTTCGAATGATGGCTCCGCTGAGCTCATGTTTGTGCACCGCGAATGGATTCAGGATACAAGGATGGAACACCTTGCGGCGGCATTCCCTATCGGGCAAGCCACCGCACTGGGCTTGTCGGTCAGTGCGCTGTCCGTCTCAGACATCGAAATCCGAACAAGACCGGGACCGCCGGACGCCACATTTACGGCGAGGAACATATCGATCGCGGCGTCATATGCGCAGCGATTCGGGGACGATCTTCGCGTTGGTGGAACCGCCAAGTACCTGTATGAAAAGATCCTGGTTGACGACGCATCAGGTTTTGCTTTTGATCTCGGCGCGCAATGGGACCTCAACGCTGCGGGGATTTCCGTCGGCGCGATACTCGCAAACCTGGGTCGTATGGGCAATCTGAGGGACGAACGTACGTCCTTGCCAGCGAATCTCAGGATTGGACCCGCAACCTCTTTCGATTTCGAAGATCTGCATTCAACGGCCCGGGTTGCGGCCGACCTGCAATACGTTTTGCCGGACAGTCGTGTTTATCTCAACATTGGCGGGGAATTCCTCTACGATGAGACTCTCGCCTTGCGCAGCGGCTATCAGTTTGGCTCCGGAGCACGCGGGTACACCGGGGGCATCGGCATCCGCTACGCGATTCTCCAGGTCGACTATGCGTACGCTCCCCTCTCGTACGATCTGGGTGATTCGCACACCATCGGGGTTCTTGTTCGATTCTGACAAGCAGTAGTTCTTCCTGGGAGAATCACTCTCTCTCGCGGATTCAGGTCGTGCCGGGTGTCCCGGGAAAGGAGTCCCGGTATCGGATCGCTTCCAAAACGATCCGATCCAGATCAACCATCTTGATGCATTCCAGATCAAAGGGACACTCCTGCTTCCAGCATGGGGAGCATTCGAGACCAGGCGGGATCAATTTGGTACCTCGCTCGAACAGATCGATCTCTGTCGAGCAGCTTACGCCGAACCAGACAACGACATGTTTCTTGAGCGCAATCGCGGCGTGCATCCCGAAGGAATCGCCGGATACCACCAGATCACAGATGTTGATGTAGCAAAGTCCCCGTCGTAGCCCCTCCGTTGAGGGAGTGTTCACCACACGGTCTCCGACTCTCCTTGCTATCTCCGCGTTCCGGATCGTGTCTTCAGGCCCGCCTACCAGGAGAAGCCGTATCCCCTCTTCCTCTGACAGCCGCATGATCAGTCGGACATGCTGGTCGATCGTCATCTTTTTGTTCGGATAGAGCTCAGAGCAGCCTGTGTTGAATCCAACGATGAAGGGGGCCCGTCCGTGCCTGTCGGGAGTCAGCTCGTGCTCACGTTTGAACTCCTCGCAAAACGCCTGTTCCGCTTCTGTAAGGCGAAGCGTGTAGTTGTCCCGACGATACTCCAGCCTGAACTGTTCGGAAAGAATTTGCGGAACCGTTTTCGCGTTCACCCGGAATTTGAGATCGTCATCCAGCCCCAGGATGTAGTTCTCCTCGGCCTCGGGGTTGAGAGGAACGATTACCCCGTTCTCGTTGATGCCGAAACCGAGCCGCTCACGCGCATGCAGAGTAGACAGGAACGCACCGGCGCGGCGTGATTTGTCCACGTTCAAAACGAGGTCGAAGGTCAGTTGCTGGAGGATAAGCCAGCTCTCCGGTTCCCATCGATAGAGCCTGTCAAGGAAGGGATTGTTTTGTAGCAGCGGGTAGGCGTTGCCCAGCGTTATCCACGATATGTGGCTTTGTGGGTACGTTCGCTTGAGGGACGGCAAAATGGTTGTCGTGACAAGTACGTTTCCCATCGCATCCAGGTTGATGATAAGGATTCTCTTGCCGATGGGATCATTGTTGACACATTCGTCGTAGCATCTGGTTGCCGGGAAGCAGGGCTTGTAACCGGTAAAGTGTCTGCAATCCGGGACGTCCCACTGACGGCGTGCAGATCGGTCGTCCGGTCCCGGCGATTCTTTCCGTGGCCCTTTCAGTCCCATAGCGCTGCTCCCTCAGAAATAGTCCAAAGTAGAGAGTTCGCCCGGGAATTGCAATCTGCTTCTCGTGGACCCGGGGAGGTGGTTGGTGATTCAGGATCCGGGGGCGGGCTGGATACCGATTTTCTTCAGAAGAAGCTCTACCCCTTCGAGAACGCGATCAACGGGGAGGTCCTGCATGCAGGGGTGACCGATGGGGCAGCTCGTGAGGTTGCAACCGAGGCAATCCAGTCCCTCTTTCCGGACCGTCAGATTCCGGGTCCCAAAGGGCCCCTGGAGTGTCGGGTTTGTCGGCCCGTATATGCCCAGAACCGGGGTCCCCACCGCCGCTGCAATGTGCATCGGGCCGGAGTCGTTGCTGACCAGGATGCTACATCTCTTGAGCAGAGCACCCAGCTCGGATAGGGACGTCGGCGGTGGGATGAGTGGAGCGTGCTTCATGAGTGAAGCGACCTCTCTTGCCTCCTGGAGCTGTCCCGGCCCCCACGTCAGCAGAATCGTGGCGCCGAACACCTCTACCAGACGATCCGCCAGAAGAGCATACCGATCCAGACCCCACCTTTTTGTGTACCAGCCTCCCCCCGTGTTTATCCCCACGATAAGGGGCGATCCCTGGGCGCTCTGAGAAAAGTACTCCTGGGCGGATCGTTCGGCTTCCGGGGACGGAGTGAAGTAGATGTTCCGGTCGACAATTGGGACACCCACTGCCTCCAGGGCATCCAGGTTGAACTGTGTGTTGTGTACCACACCCCCGCGCGGGGGAACGACGATGTTGTAGGCGTATGAGCGGGCCCGGAAGCGGAATCCGACGCGGTAACCGGCTCCGCTCAGGTACGTGACAAGTGCGCTGCGCGGATTACCAAAGAGATCGAAAACGAGATCGTACCCGTTTTTGCGAACGCGTCTTATCAGATCGGCACCGGTCATGGTCTTTCGATCATAGACAACGACGGCGTCAATGAACGGATTCCCCCTGAGCACGTCAATCGAGGCTCGTTCGGTGAGGAAGTGAATCTCCGATTCGGGGAAGAATTCCCTGAGGTTCCGCGTCACTATCGTGGACAGAAGCACGTCCCCTATTGCTCGAAGCTTGATGACGAGCAGCCGACGGACGATATCACGGTCGAGCTGGATGGGCATTCGGCTTTCCCTCGAAAAGGCACTGATCATAGAGCGGACACGCGGCGCACTTTGGATCCCGGGGCCTGCAGACGGTGCGACCCAAGCGGATGAGATTCGTGTGGAGTGCGTAGGATCTCCCGTCCGGCACGAGAGGAGACACAGCCGAGAACGTCTCTTCGGCCGAGGCGGTTCCGGGAACCAGTCCAAGCCTTCTGCATAAACGATGAACATGAACGTCCACGGGGAAGACGTCGTGCCCCATGGCGAAGAGAAGGACGCAGGCTGCGGTCTTCACTCCGACACCTTTCAGGCCGAGGAGTTCTTCCATAACCTGATCGTTCGACTGCCCCTTCATAGCTGACAGGCTGTAGACACCGTGCCGGCCCTTTACCGTCCGGAGGATGTGGCGTATCGTACGAGCCTTCTGGGCTGCCATCCCTCCTTCCCGGATAGCTGATTCGATCTCCGGAAGGCTCGCCTCCGCGACCTTCTTCCAGGTTGGAAACGCGCGCCGGAGTCCGGCATACGCCCTGTGGCTGTTTTTGTTGTTGGTATGCTGTGAGAGGACGGTGGCAATCAACACATCAAGCGGAGGTGAAAACCGACGGCGCTGTGCAGGTTTCCCGAGCGACCGCTCGAGCAGATCCGACACGCGGCGTATTCTTGCCTTGACGGGTGAAGCCTTGCAGCTCGCCCGGGGAGAACGATTACTGGACGAAGTGCGGGAATGCATAGGTCCGCTTCGATCCTTGCGTCATATCCAATTGTTCTTCTTGAACACGAACAGCATCACAAGGACCACCAGGATCATGAAGCCCCCCGTAATTGCCACTCCGTATTCGGAATGCAATCCGGGGATCGTTTCGAAGTTCATGCCGAAGAAGCCGGTGATGACCCCCAGAGGCAGAAAGATCGCGGAAAAAATGGTGAGAACCTTCATGACCTGGCCTAGCCGGTTGGATGTCACCGACAGATACGCCTCGAGGAGTGCGGAAACAGACTCACGGTACGATTCCGCAAGGTCTGTCATTCTGACCAGGTGGTCATACACGTCACGATAGTAAACCTTCTCCTTGCTGGTAATAACGGAGAACTCTCCACGCGACAGCCGGTTCAGCATCTCTCGCTGGTAGAGGGCTACTCTTCTGATCGTTGTGACGTTTCTCTTGGTCTGAAGAATATCCTGCATCACGTCTTGGGACGGCTCGTGAAACACTTTGTCTTCGAGCGACTCGAGCGTGTCATCAAGACGATCGAGAATGGGCGTGTAGGTGTCGACGATATCGTCAATAACGAGGTGAAACAGATAGTCGACACCCCGGGCCAACATCTGGGGGTTCTTGCGGCAGAGCTGGGAGGTTCGCTCAATAGAACGAAGCGGCCGATAGTGGTGGGTCACAAGAGTCCGCTCCGTCAGGAAAGCGCTGAGCTGGGATGTGTGAATCTCGAACTCGCCGTTCTCTCCATCAGCGCTGGAGTTGTTCGTTGCCTCAACGGGATTGAAAATGATGAAGAGATACCTGCCGAAGTCCTCCACCTTCGGGAGATGACCCTCCTC
>JBATTW010000004.1:0-4888 GCA_049670805.1 Bacteroidota bacterium | reverse complement strand
AGGTGTATGAGGGGTACGGTCACCTCTTTACACCGGCGGGTATCCCAGATGACGGTTGGCCACAACCCGATCCCGAGGTGAGAGCCGATGCATTGAAGAGGACTGATGCGTTCCTGCAGTCTCTTGGATTCCTGGAATAGAGGGTGGGGCGGGCGCTCAGGGGAGATTCATCGAGGGATTTCTGGGTCGGGCATCCATCGCCGGTGCCAGACATCATACAGCTGCAGTACCTCCCGCAGGTCATACGAGTACCACCCGTAGCCGATCCTTCGCTCCCGTTCCACCTCCGCCAGCGAATAGACCCTCTTCCCGTCCCGGTTGGCAAAGAGCGGTCTCCCTGTCTCCAGCTCGGTGAGCCCCATGACGAGCTGACAGCTCTTCACGGAACCGGGAAGAATATACTTGTAGATCGTCCGCTTGTTGGTATCCTCTACCGTACCGAGTCGCGTGGGGGTGGCCTTCTCGACGGGCGCGTATGTGGTCGGATATTCGGTGTGCGCCGGGTAGCTCACAAAGTAGAACCGGGCTGGTTGCTTCGGATCAGCGCTGGAGAAGGCAACCTCCTTCGTTCCCCTCCCCACGTAGAGCCCGTCTCTGTGACGCAGACTGATCTCCTTGCCGTCGCACCTGACACTGCCGTCCCCGCCGATATTGATGATACCGATCTCACGCCGCTCCAGGAAATACTCGGCCGCCATCTCCTTTTTGCTTCCGACAAGCCGCAGCTCTCGCTTCACCGGCACGGCGGAACCTGTGATGGATCTGTCCACATCGGAGTAGACCATCGGGAGCTCATCGGGCGCAAAGAGCGTGTCCACTAGAAAATGCCTGCGGAGCTCATCCGTGTCCATACTTCGGTATGCAACGGGATCGGGTGAATATCTCACATCCATAATATTCGCTCCTTCAGTTGTCGGTAACCTCCAGCTCCACGCGAAGGGGAGACCCTAGCTTCCTTGCAAACTCCGCCAGATACCTGTTCCAATCCTCCACCGACCCGAAATCGCCACTCCGGGTCCATCCTGCCCCGGCATAATAGGTAATCGGTCGCCCGGTCCTGGCTTTCCCGAGGATCAGGCAGTGGAGAGTATCTTCAACTATCTCTTTGCAGCCGGATTCGGGGAGAACCACCCCGGTTCCCAGAAACCCGTTCGTGGTGTCGGCGTTAGTCTCCCCCCAGAGGCTCAACCAGCACTCATGCTGGCTCCTGGTGACCGTGATGTTGGGCCGCTTCACCAGCCCGCATGCAACCTCCAGCTCTTCACCATCAACAGGGCCGTAATAGGTGACATCAATTCTGTTCAGGTTCTGACCGGCATCCAGGGTGGTCCGCCTGATTTCACTGTAGAGAGTACCGTCAACGTCGATGCTGTCATAGGAGAGCTCAAAAGAGACCCGCAGAGGTCCGTTGGCGATCGTCCTCCAGGTCTTGAAGACGCCGGGTTGATGCAGCCTCCCGTTTCGCCGGATGGCGACCCCACCCGCTCCCAGGCTCTTTCCCACATGGAAGAAATCAGCGCCCTCTCCCCGATCAACATGGTAGGTGTCCTTTCCAGGCGGACTCCCTTCACTCTCCCTGTACCATTTCTCCACGATGAGAGAGCGAACCCGTTTCGTCCAGACATCGATCCCGTTCTTCACGTCCCCCGCCAGCGGAGAGCCGTACATCCGGAACGCAATCCTGTCGTTCTCCCACGCGTAGTCCTCACGGGGCAACACAAGGCGCCCGTCAACAATCCGCTTCGGCCGGCCCGCCCCGGGAGATTCCCGGACGAGAAACCGCCGGGACTCTCCAGCGGCAAAATCAGCCATGAAGAGGAGCTCGTCACCCGTACCCTGTGTAATCACTTCGGCCGAATCAGGGAGCGCCGTCAAGAAGACCTGTCCGCGGTCCAGAGTCGGGAAGTTCTTCTGGATGTCTCTCCACTGGACGGCTACCAGTTCGCTTCTCCGTTCCAGTGCCTCCTCATTTGTAACGGTAAGGTGGAGAACCTGCGCGCCACCCTCCACTCCCATCAAAGCCACCAGCAAGAGAAGCATGACAACACGTTTGTTCACCTCGCACCTCCGCTTTCATGAAGGCAAATGGCATTAACGCTGGATGCGGGCGGAGCCTCCCTCCGCAAACGCACGGACCTGCTCCAGGGTCGCCATGGTGGTGTCCCCGGGAAATGTCGTGAGCAGTGCACCATGCGCCCAGCCGAGCCTGACAGCCTCCTCCGGGGCCGCTCCCGCCAGAAGGCCGTAGAACAACCCGCTTGCAAACCCGTCTCCACCCCCCACGCGATCCAGCACCTGCAGCTCGCACGTCGGGGCGGTGTAGTTCTTCCCTTCAATCCATGCCACGGCGCTCCAGCTGTGCCGGTTCGTCGAGTGGACCTCGCGGAGTGTGGTGGCAACCACCTTTACCTGAGGATGCTTCGCGACCACCTTCTGGATCATCTCGTAGAATATGCTCGGATCCAGCTTTGACTTTGCGGCCACTTCGGGCCCCGGGGTCCCCAGTCCCTTCTGCATATCCTCCTCGTTCCCGACCAGAACATCGGCATGCTCCACGATCCGGCCGAAAACCTCCATGGCCTTCTTCTGGCCACCCCAGAGATTCCAGAGTTTTTCGCGGAAGTTCAGGTCGAAGCTGACCACCGCACCGGCCGCCTTTGCCGCCTTCATCGCTTCGATGATCGTCTCGCCCGTCGTCTCCGAGAGTGCCGCAAAGATGCCGCCGCTGTGGAACCAGCGAACCCCTCCCGCAAAGATGGTCTTCCAGTCAAAGTGGCCCGGCTTGAGCTGCGCGGCGGCTTCGTTCGAGCGGTTGTAGAAGACCACGGGTGCCCGTACGCCATGCCCCCGATCGCTGTAGACGGTGGCCATGTTTGGCCCGTTCACCCCGTTGTGCTTGAACCGTTTGTAGAACGGCTTCACGCCCATCGTCTTGACCCGCTCGGCGATGAGGTCGCCTATCGGATACTCCACCATGGCTGTGGCGATCCCGGTCTTCATCCGGAAGCAGTCCGCCAGATTCGCGGCGACGTTGAACTCCCCCCCGCTGACGTGGATCGCGCATGAGGCCGCCTTCCGAAATGGGACCACCCCGGGATCCAGACGATGCACCAGAGCACCAAGACTCACCAGATCCAGCTCTGCTTCCTGCCGAATTTTCAAACCTGTGCTCACTCCGGTCTCCTGTCTTGTGTTGATTTCTACGAGGCAAACGGATCGTTCTTCTGACGATAGAGGATCTCACCCGCCTTCGGCACATACAGAATCCCTTCCTCTTCCCGATTCATCCAATGCTCCGGATCAATATCCTCAGGGTTCTGATAACCCAGGTTGACCTCCCGACAGGTCTTTTCTGTTATCCCGGTTGCCAGGATGACATTTATGCGGGGATGTTCACGGCCGTCAGTGAACGTTCCAACCCCCTTCAAATGGGTCGCGTGGGCAAGCACACCGCCCGGAATGTGGGTAAAGCGATCCTTCTGCTTCAGAAAATAGTCCCGGACGTGGTACCCGACGCTGCGGATCAAGGCCCCGTGAGTAACGGAGATCTCGCGAATGTGCGGCGCATATACGATGAGCTCTCCTCCGTCTGCGACCACAGGCTCCAGCTTGTAGGCGGCTTTGGCTCCGACCCAGAGGTCATCATACATCGGGGGCGCGCACGAGAGGATTCTCCGGAACGCGCGTGATGTATGGTGGATGTGAACCTTCTCCGAGAGATCGGCCGCAGCAGACCAGGCCTCTTCCGGCGGTCCGCAGAAGAGCCCCGCCAGTCCTTCCTCACGCACCACGAGACTCATGCAGAGGCGCGGGACAGTCACCATTGCCGCCGCCGCGTCCACCACGCTCCGAACCGCCGTCTGTTTCTTCCCGATAATGGCCGGGCTCGTGATGAGCGCTCCCAGCCAGTGGAACATGTCGATGATCTCCTGCCCCGAAATCCCGGGGAAGAGACACTTGTTCCCCCCGGAAAACCCGACCACCTCATGAGGGAACGTGGGTCCAATGATCAGCAGAACGTCATAGTCGAACACCAGCCGGTTGATGCTCACCGGCACGGGGTCATCCATCATCCCATGCGACATCTCCGCCACCCGTTCTGCGGGGATCGTCCCCACAAGCCGGAGCTGATCAGGATCCCTCCAGTGATGGTTGAAAACCCGCGCGTTCGGATAGCGCGTGGCTCGCTCCCCGGGAGAGAGCCCCAGACGCAGGTCGATGGCTCCCTCCGTCATGGGGGGATGTGTCCCCAGGGCGATCAGGAAGTCCAGCCCCCCGGGTTGCCGGGCAACGAGACCGTAGAGAACCCGAAAGAAAAGTCCAATCGGTGCGCTCCTCGTGTTGTCAGGGATGATCGCCAGAACCCTCTTCCCGGAAAGCCGCTCCCGCTCCACGAACTCGGAAACGAGATCGTGGACCTCGGTTTCTGTCAGAAGATTCTGCGGAGAGCCTTTGCCGATCATCGACATCACGCTCAGGCGGAGTAGGTCGAAGATGCTGTTTCTCCACCTCTCCCGGTCCAGTTGGTGTGGAAGAACGTCCCCCGCGGGGCATCCACGCGTTCATACTGATGTGCGCCAAAGTAGTCCCGCTGCGCCTGCAGCAGGTTGGCCGGAAGCCGTCGGCTCCGGAGACCGTCGTAAAAGGCAAGGGCCGTGGCATGAGCCGGGACCCAGACCCCGTTCTGGATTGCCGTGGAGATCACCCTTCTCCATGCTTCCTGCGAGGACTCGATCTTCTGTTTGAAGAAAGGATCGAACAGCAGGTTGGAGAGATCGGGATCACTGTCAAAGGCCTCCCTGATCTTTTCCAGGAAGACGGACCGGATGATGCAGCCGCCGCGCCAGAGGAGAGCGATCCCGCCGTGGTTCAGGTTCCACCCGTACTC
>JBATTW010000003.1:0-1688 GCA_049670805.1 Bacteroidota bacterium | reverse complement strand
GATCCCTCATCGCGACACAGGAAGCCTCATGATGGGATAGTGTACACCCTGAAACAGATGCTCAAACTGCCCGTAGCGCGACAAACCCCACATCGATTCAGGTTCGAGGAGCGTGGCAACGAGGAGAGAGCGCGTCTGATTCACCGGGACCACGATATCCCCGGGACGCAGAACCACTCTTCGGACAAAGCCGTCACCCCAAACGCGGAGGTGCGGCTGATCCTGCAGGTCCTCCGTAGTGAGGCTGTCGATGTAAAACACCTCCCCCGGAGTCTGTGTCATACGCCGGACCGTATCCATCGCGACACCATGGGCCCGCAGCAGATCCAGAACTCCGACCAGCTCCCGCGGCACCACATAGGCTGAAGGCAGGTTGCACGAGTCAATCGCCCGGACCGTGCCGTGGAACGGCTCAACCCTCCACATAATCTCCCTGTTTGACTCGAGGTCCAGAGCGGGGATCAGCGGGGATCGTCCGTTGCCCGCATAATCCATAATGGCGGCAAAGGAGCTTCCGGCAGACTTGCTCAGCATCTGGCGCTCGGTCGCGACAAGGGCTCTTATTTCGCTGGAATGATCAGCACAGAAACGGATCAGGCCCTCCAGCGAGGCCAGCTGAGAGCGCGTTCTTCGTTCAAGCTGCTCTTCCAGCGTGTGCCATGTCCTCCCTTCCTGTATGAAGGAGATCGTGTTGAAAACCCCTAGACCCTGTCTGCCGTCATTGATCTCCGTCGTGCTGTATCGGATACGGGCGGGGGGAGTTCCAACGAGGTACTCGTGGAAAGAGAACCCTCTTTCATCGAGATAGGAGCTGAGAAACGGTAGCACCAGGTCTTTCTGGTAGTCCCTGATCGCCTTGGAGCAGTTGAGATTGGAGAGGAGCCCCATCTGGACATCGCCGGTCTTGATGATCCCCGCCTGAATCCACGAGTCCGTGAAGGAGCTATACTCATGGATGTCGACGGTCACCTCCGGCATCCACGCCAGAAAGAGATCATGCAGTCCGCGCACCTCCGGTGAGTTCAGAAGGAGGTGGGAACGGTTCAGGTCGATGCTGTCCGCCGTCAGCCTTTGCCGGAGCTCCGCCCCATCAGGGTTCATCTGGGGGACCACCACGATGTCAACCCTCTGGAGCTGATCGTCATACTCCCCGGACGCGCAGCGGGCAAGGAACAGTGTCAGGGCCTCTTTTCCGGAAGGCTCGTCCCCGTGTTGCTGCGCAAAGAGGAGAACCCTGAGTCTGGTGGAATCCCCTCCGGAAGGGATCGTGGGACCGAGGTTCACGGAAAATACTTCTCTCCCCTGTCGGGAACGTTCGATCGGCTGGACCCGGATTCCTGGCCTCCCGCCAAGTGTCCGCACAAAGCCCACCAGTTCCTCGTACGACGTCAGGGCGGAAAACCCCCCCGCCTCCACCGGAGCGATCGGAACCTGACCCGTGCCCGGACTGACGGAGAACAGAAGGCTGCCGAGGAGCAGAGAAGCGAACGTAGAATCTCTCATGAGACCTCCATCCCATCCCCCGTTGCCAAGAAGCGAGCTTTGTTCTTGACATTGAGGATTTGGCCCTCCAAATTGGGGCTGGTTTCAGTTCCACTTGCCTGATTCATCTTGAATTCAACCACCCTGCAACCACAACCGGGAGAGAAACCCATGGCCGACACATCATCAACCGACATCGCACAGGA
>JBATTW010000002.1:0-2009 GCA_049670805.1 Bacteroidota bacterium | reverse complement strand
GTTGTGGAGACCGATGCTCTGAAGACCGTGCTGCGTGGGGGACGCCTTGCCGGAGCGGTCCTGGACGTCTGGGAGAACGAGCCTCACATTGACACCGACCTGCTGGAACTGAGCACGATCGGGACGCCGCATATCGCCGGGTACTCTCTTGACGGCAAAGTCAATGCCGCGCAGGCGATCTTCCGGGCTATCGGGGCCCACTTCGGACTCTCCGCGTCCTGGGAGTTGGATAAGAAGAACCTCCCGGGGCCGCAATTCCCCCTCATCCGGGTGGAGGATGGTTCGCAGGAGATTTCGCAAACTCTCCTTCAGGTGGTCCGGAATTGCTACGACATCGAGGCCGATGATGCTAGGCTTCGGGAGATGCTCGCGCTTTCCCCGGGGGAACGTGAGGGGTACTTCCGTGCGCTCAGATCCGGGTACGCCGTGCGGAGAGAATTCTGCAACAGCACCGTCCACCTTCCGGACGCTCTCCGGGAGACGGGAGGGATTCTCAGAGCGCTTGGCTTTCCAATATTGTTTTGATACATTACGCCACCACTCTGTCACCCTTTCATGTGTAAGGATGTTCCATGGAACTTGGCCGCGTTGTAGGGACGGTCGTGTCCACCGCAAAGACCGGACGACTGAAGGGGTTTAAGCTGTTGCTGGTCAGTCTGCTGGCGCCGGACACCAAACCGACGGGAAATCATGTCGTTGCTGTGGATTCTGTAGGGGCCGGTGGGGGGGAGATCGTCATCGTGGTGCGGGGCAGTTCGGCCCGTCAGGTTGATCAACTCACCAACGTCCCGACCGACACCAGTATTGTCGCCATTGTTGATTCGATCGAGCTGAAAGGCAAAGTCGTCTTCCGGAAGGGCGCCGAATGAGACTGGCCAGGGTCATCGGAAAAGTCTGGGCGACCGCAAAGGACGAGCAGCTCAACAGTCTGAAGATCTCCCTTATCCAGCCGGTGGACGAACAGAATGCGCCGCTCGGGTCTGCGCTTGCAGCGGTGGATCCATTGAATTCACGGGACGGTGATCTCATTTTCTGGGTCAGCGGGGCAGAGGCGACTGTCCCGATGGAGGGGAAGCGGATCCCCAGTGATGTCACGATCGTCGGACTGGTGGACCGTCTGGATATAAGCAGGAAATAGTATGTCATGATACTGGGCAGAGTGACGGCAACGGTGGTATCCACGGTGAAGCATCAGTGCTACGCCAACAGGAAGATCCTGGTTGTGAAGCCCGTGTCACCGGACGGGATTCTCCAACCGGGTGCTGTTGTTGCTGTTGACACCGTCGGTGCGGGCGAAGGCGACACGGTGCTGGTGGCATCGGAAGGCCGTTCTGCCATGGAGATTCTGGGGTACGATCACCGGATCCCCATCCGGAGCGTGATCGTCGGGATCGTTGATCGCATTGTCCGGGAGACCGGGGAGACGGCATGACGCGTGACTTGAGACAACAGGTGGAACAGGCAGTCAGGGCTGTCGCCGATCGTCTCATTCCGATCAATGTGTCCGCCCGACACTTGCACATCAATCAGGAGCATCTCGAGATCCTCTTCGGTCCCGGGTCCCGTCTCACAAAACTCCGCGACCTGGTACAGCCGGGTGAGTTTGCATCGAACGAGATAGTGGCCGTTGTCGGGCCGAACAGACGTGTCTTCGAGAAGGTTCGCATTCTGGGCCCCACACGCTCAACAACGCAGGTTGAGCTTTCATACAACGACGGTCGCTATATCGGACTCGAGCTTCCCGCGCGGGTATCCGGGGATGTCAAGGGGACGGCCCCGATTACCCTTGTCGGGCCCCACGGAGCGCTGCACCTGGAGGAAGGGGCCATCCGGGCGCTTCGACATATCCACATGAGTCCCGAGGATGCGGCCCGTCTCGGAGTGCAGAAGGGCCAGAAAGTGACTGTCAAGACTGTCGGACCCATGAGCGTTTCTCTCAACAACACCGTGATCCGCACAGGAGAGAATCTGAAAGTGGAAATGCACATCGATACGGATGAAGCAAATGC
>JBATTW010000001.1:0-2822 GCA_049670805.1 Bacteroidota bacterium | reverse complement strand
TCGGTAGTATGGAAACGGCTGGAGTCAAGTTTTTTTTCATAGGTCGAGAGGAGAGCGCTTAGCGACGATCATCAAGCTAGTATTCGCGGGTTAGGCAAGGTGCGTTACCGCATCTTTACGTGTTCGTCCGGAGCTGCCCCTATCTGAGTTCGCGGGTTACGCCGATGGCGATACCGCACACCGAAGACGAGGATTCTCCTGTCGATGCTCTCCTCTCGAGCGTTTGTTATCAGTTCTGCGACTGGGGTAGTGCGTTGAGTATAGCCCAGACGAAGCCGCAGAGCTCTCTGGCGACAGCGGTAATGGCAACATGACGATGCTTACGCTGATCGAGTCGCCAGAACTTCTTGTAGAGACGGTGCTGGGCTTTGATAGCGATAGCGACGACGGGAGGGGGTTGCCCCTGTCGGCGTCGTTTGAGGATAAGCTCGGGGCCGACTCGGTGTCGGTTGTTCCAGGCGGCTTCGACCAGGAGACGTCTGGCATGGATGTTACCGGCTTTGGTGATGGGTCCTCTTCGTTCTTTCTCACCGGAGGAGCGTTCCGAGGGGACGAGTCCAAAGTAGGCCATCAGAGCCCTTGGGGATCGGAAGCGCCGGACGTCGTCGATTTCGCACAGAAGCATCAGAGCAGTGAGTATCTTGACGCCACGCAGAGTGCAGAGGGCTTCGACCTTTTCTCTGAACTGATGTGAAAGAGCGAAGTGTTCGAGTTCAGTGTCGAGGGCTCCGCGTTGAGTCTCGAGGTACTCGAGGTGTTCGATCTCGATGGCCAGGGCGGTCTGGAGGGGTCCTTCGAGGGAGATTCGGAGCTTGTTGAGCCACTGGCGGTGTTTTTTGGTCCAGGTGGATTTACCCTCGGTGAAGACGAAGCCGTGGTTGCGGAGTATTCCGGAAATACGGTGTTTGGTGGCCTTGCAGTATAGCTGATAGGTGTCACGCAGGCGGAGGAGTCGTCGTAGAGCTTCGTGGTCCTCAGTTGGGACGTGGACCGGTGTGAGATGCCCGCTGCGATAGAGCCGGGCGAGCATGATGGCATCGAGGCGATCGGTCTTGCGACGGTCGCCCGGTTTTCGAGGGATGAGCGATGGTGCGATTACCTCACATTGAAAGCCGTCATTGGTGAGGACACGTTGAAGGACGAAGCCGGCGCCAGAAGCTTCATAGCACGCACGAATAGGTCCCTTCTTGGCGAGCCGTCTGAACAGGCGTCGGACCTTCATCAGATCAGCGGAGAGTTTGACGACCTCCGGATCTTGGGTGTCTCCTTCGAGAATGGCGACGGTGATAGAATCGGCGTGCACGTCAAGGCCAACAAAAATGGACTGATTCATGGCTGGACTCCTTTCGAATAGCTTGAGTGTTCCGATAACTCATGTAGCAATGGTTAGAGATTGCGAATCTAACCAATCTACGAAAAATGAAGGGGTCCAGCCGTTTCTATGTAATCTGACGAAGTAGTCCTCACCTGGAAAACGAAGGATGGTATCCAGGATAACAACTGCCTGCGGGCGTTCTTTCTCATAAAGGGCAGGATTCATGACAACCGGGAGGAGTACCTGAGCACATATGGAGTGACGCCTCAATTCAAAGCCGGTCTGCATTTCGGTAAAGTGATCACCGGGCAGATTGGTGACCTGAAAAGGGAGATTGTCTACAACGGAGACGTTCTGAATACCACCGCGAGGATACAGGAACTCTGTAATGGCTACGACCGGGACCTGCTTATCTCGGGAGGGCTTCTGGACCAGCTTGAATTACCGGATTATCTCCAACAGGAATTTCTGGGAAAAGTGAAGTTGAGGGGGAAGGAAGAAGAGATCAATATCTATGGCATCAAGGAAAGAAGCACTAACAGAAACAAGCGGCAAGAGGTATATTGAATCGTCTGACTCTGATCAGATGACCCCTGTCGACTAGGATGCCTGGCACCCATCGCCACACGTGGCCTCTTTCTTGCCGGTGAGAGCCGCGTACATCATCGCTGCGGCACACCCGACACCACTTTCCACCGTGACTGCCCCGGTGGGGCAGTTCACCTGACACGCACCGCACTCCATGCAACTTGCGGGGCGGACGAGACGGACGACACCGTTCGTCCGCTCGAACACGTCGTGCGGACAGACAGCCGTGCACATCTTGCAGTTGTTGCACAGTTCCCGGCTGAACCGAAGGGTGTTGGTGGCATACGCGTTTATCATGAGACCCCTCCCAGCAATCCTGCCATAACCACACCCACGGACAGGACTAACCCCACCCCGAACATCCAGGCCATCACAGGGATGTAGGCGAATATTTCACGCTTGACTCCCGTTCTGGACGTGAATGTCGTGGCGCCGGTGAAGTTCAGACTCAGAAATGCAGTCACCGGTGGCAGAACCAGCAGATAGGCCAGCGCCCCCCCTAACCGGATCCACAGAGAGCCATCCGTTCCCTGCAGAAAAACTGCTGCCGCAAATGGCAGCGCCACAATGCCCCCGAGTACCAAACCCTTTGTGCTGAAATTGGGCGTGGGGATCCAGGGGAGGAGTATCGGAATGAGAACCACACCGGCCAGGAAAGCGGCTACCGCTGCGACGGCCGGTAGATACCCCCCGATCAAGAACAACACAATAACGGGGACAAACATTAGGAAAAGGCCTTGCACCAGTTCAACCGGAACCAGGATGAGCCGATCTCTGAGACGGAACCGTACACGGCGCATTTCGGGCGTTGCCTCCCCGTTCCTGAGGTACTCGGGCAGATCATCTGCGCGTACCGGTCCGTACTCAACGTTAAACCCTGACTGTTGTTTGACCACATGTGCGGCAACCCCCGGTGCCC